>CAYFJO010000912.1:0-2857 GCA_964343305.1 uncultured Pirellulaceae bacterium
CCACGCGAGTCGGCGTAAAATCTTCCGGTGCCGGCCCGGTCCTCGACACGCAGGAAAGCGGTGACGGCGCGGTCGCCAAAGCCGCCGAATCGGCCCCCGTCAGTCGTGGTTACGCCGAGGAAATCGAACACTGGGCCTGGTGCGTCCGCAACCAAGACGCGGAAGTCGGCCCACGCTGCAGCCCACCTGTCGCCGTGGCCGATGCCGTCATCGCGCTGACTGCCAAATATGCGGCAGCCCGGTCTGGTAGCGGCAAAGGCGGATTCATCCAGTTCAAGGACGAGTGGTTCGACATCAACAGCGACGAGATCCCAGAGACGGATTACTACAATGCCGACGCAAAGAAGGACGTTTCGATCGCCTCGGAAGCAAAAAGCCTTAACGCTGATATTTGATTGCGTCTCATATCCACCAAGAACCGCTGATCTATCCGGCGGTTTTTTTTCGCGCGCAGCTTGCCTGCCAAGATCTTGACACATAAATTGATGGTTTCAATTCCACGCGAATCAACCGTCAAAGGAGCGAGACAATGGACAAATGGCCCATCGGCGTATTCACCAGTATCGACGCAGGTTTGGGAGTCAAACTGGAAGTCGCCCATGAGCTTCAGATTCCAACGATTCAACTTCACGCTCCGGCGCAAGAGTCTCGCACTCAAGAAAATGCGGACAACTTCCTTGCTCGTCTGAAAGAACTTGGCATCACATTGACGGCGGTGTTCGGCGGTTTCGAAGGAGAGAGCTACGCCGACATTCCCACGGTCGCCAAGACGGTCGGCCTCGTGCCACCGGAGACGCGAGCCGCTCGCACGGCCGAAATGAAGGAGATCGCCGACTTTACCAACATGCTGGGCTGCAACGTGGTGGCCCTCCACCTTGGTTTCATTCCGCACGACAGTAGCGATCCGCTTTACAACGAAGTGTTGGAAGTCACGCGCGATGTTTGCAACCACGTCAAATCCAATGGTCAGAATCTGCACCTGGAAACCGGTCAGGAGTCGGCCGATGGTTTGTTGCAGTTCATCGCCGATGTCGGTTGCGATAATCTGTTCGTCAATTTTGATCCCGCAAACATGATTCTCTACGGCACGGGCGAACCCATCGAAGCTCTCAAGAAGGTTGGCAAATTCGTTCGCAGCGTCCACTGTAAGGATGGCACGTGGGCCGCGAATCCGGGCCAAGAATGGGGTGCCGAAGTGCCGCTTGGTGATGGCGATGTCGGCATGGAAACCTACCTGCGAACGCTTGACGAGCTAGGTTACACCGGACCACTCACTATCGAACGTGAGATTTCTGAAGAGCCCGAACGCCAAAAAGCCGATATCGGCCAGGCGTCCAAATTGCTCGAAGAATTGCGAGCCAAGATCGGTTGAGTTTTTCGCCGGGACTATTTGGCATCCTTCGACTTGACTGGTTTCTTCCGCCGTTTCAGATTTTTCGGTGGCTTGAACATCCATCCGATGAACTGCACAATTGCGATCCCGACCAGCACTGGCGCGATGATAATGAACGCTCGCGGTGCGGCGGCAATTATCACAATGCCCAAGGCAATTGTCCCAATCAGCCACGGCGGGATTCGCTTCGATATTTCGTCAACTTGTGGAAACGCCAACCAGATCGCACCCAGGACCAAGCCGATTCGCAAGCACATGCTGCCGACGGCTGTTCCGATTCCCAGACGAATCACCATGCCCAGGCCCACCACCAACAGAACAATCGAGAGAATCCCCAGCAAAGTCCGGCGCATTGATTTCCACTGGTTTGGTTGTAGGACGGATTGCCAATCCGTCCAGATGCGTCGCGGACGGATTGGCAATCCGTCCTACAGGTCAAATGCGGTCGAGCGTGTCGATCCAGCGAGCTAGTTCCTCGATCTCTTCGGCGTTGAGGTATCGTGCCTGTGCGCCTAGATCTTTGACGGTCACTGGGAATTTGGCGTTCTTCAAAGAGGTGACGCCCGTTTGGATGGCGGCTTTCAACTTGGAACCTGCCGCCGTTGTCGTGTAGATCGCGAGCCGCTTGATGGGATCGTTCGCTGGCGGTCGCGCGCTGCGCGGCAGGCCGGAATCGACCGCGGCAACTCCGCGAATCAACTCCGTTTGACGAAATGCGACTAAGTAAGCCATCGCGCCGCCAGCCTGATAGCCATGCGTGACGACCCGCGTCCGGTCGATGTTGTAGTTGTTCAAAACTTCATCGATCGTCTTGCCGATGAACTCTGTCTCCGTCGCTTGCCATCGCTTGGGATCAGCCGCTTGTGGAGCCAGCAAGACAAGGTTGTCGCGCTCGCAGTGGGCTTTCCAATCGGCGATCAATTTATCTTGATCGAATCCGCCGGGAGCGTGCAGCCAGACAACCAGTCCATGTGCGACGTCGGCGCGATACGTCTGGGGCACATAGGCGATGCACTTGTTCTTCTCTTCAGGAATCTTGATTTCCACAATGCCGCCCGCCGGATCGTCGCCCGCAGGTTTGGCTTCCTGGGCCGGTGGCAGCGCTTCGGGGATGGCCGTGGGCAGCGTTGCCAACTCAACATCGACATTCACTTCTTCCCCACCGCGGTCGATCTTGAGTTTGACCGGTGACTTAGGCTCGCAAGAGGCGATCAAATCCTGCATTGCATGAGCGTCGGCAATGGGAGCGCCCGCGATGGACATGATTCGATCGTCAACCATTAGCCCCGCTTTGCTTGCTGGGCTGTCCGGATAGACGTAGCGAACCACGGCACCAGCTCCCGCCACACCACGTTTTGGCAGCACGCCCAGGAAAGGATGTTCGTAGGGTACGATCTTATCTGTCAGCTCAATCTTTGCTTCGATTCGTTGTTCGCTCCGAAGCACGGCCACGGCTACGGTATC
>CAYFJO010000913.1:0-2855 GCA_964343305.1 uncultured Pirellulaceae bacterium
ACGTATTGCGAAAAAAGATCCACACCGTCGTTGGTCAGGCGATCGAGAAAATCGCCCCTTGCCGGCTCGACTGGGGCACGGGCTTCGCTTCGTTCGCGATCAACCGTCGAAACAATCCGCAGGCAGACGTGGTCAAGCTGCGTGCCCTGTCGCAACTTCGTGGCCCAGTGGATTACGACGTTCCCGTGTTGAGCGTAAAGAACGAAAAGGGCGAGCTGGTGGCCGTCGCGTTCGGCTACGCATGCCACGGAACGACGCTGGGGCCGGCCAATTACGAGTGGTGCGGCGACTACGCCGGCTATGCCCAGCAGTATCTGGAAAAGTCGCACCCGAGCTGCACGGCGCTGTATTGGGCTGGCTGCGGCGGCGATCAGAATCCCGGACCGCGCCAAACCGTCGAACTGACCGAAAAGCACGGTCGAGAGCTGGCCGACGCGGTCGAAACGGTGTTGAAAGGCGAGATGAAGCGCGTCGAGGGCAGCCTGGCCGTTACCTACACCGAAGTGGAGTTGCCGTTCGAGACGCTTGTCACCAAAGAGCAACTCCAACGCGAAGCGGCTTCCGCCAACATCGGGCTGGCCCGCCGGGCGAAGTTTCTGCTTCATGAACTCGACCGGGGCATTCCATTACGTCCGACGTATCCTTATCCGGTGCAAACCTGGCGGATCGGACACGAACTGCTGCTGGTCACCCTGGGCGGCGAGGCGGTCGTCGATTACGCGCTGAAAATCAAACAGGAATTCGGGGAAGAGCGGACTTGGGTGGCCTCTTACACGAACGACGTGACCGGCTACATCCCCTCGACCCGGGTGCTGCGCGAGGGCGGTTACGAGGGACGTACCGGCTTCATGATCTACGGCCTGCCGGCCCCGTGGGGATCGCAGATCGAACCGCTGATTCTGTACAACGTGCGTCGCCAGATTCAGTCGCTCACGCCGACGCTCAGCATTGCCCGCGATCCGCGTAAGATCGATTTTGAAGCGACCGGCGGAGCGCTGCATCCCGACCGTTGGTATATCGGCGGCGGCACGAACGTCACGCGGCTGCGCTGGGGAGCGCGGAAGTTCGAGGGCACCTGGGCGCTGTCCACCGCGGGGGACGGTGGCGCGCCGATCGTGGCGACCAATGGGTTCGACGCGACGATTGACCGGCCGACGAGCATCGCCTGGGGACCGCGTTTTACGGTGAACGACAAATTGCCTCCCGGCTCGAAGATCGCGCTGCACGTCGCAGGCGGCAGCAAGCCCTGGAACGAAAGTAGCACCAGCGGTCCGACCGGCGTGGCGTTGTGGGACGTTGCCGCCAGAGATTTCGTCCGCGGCAAGTCGAAAGAGGTGGTCTACGTCGCCTGCAAAACCAACGGTTTCGACTTCGAAGCAACGTCGATTTCGCTGACCGGGCTGGAAGGCAATGATTTGTGTCTGGCGGTCGTCGATCGCGCCGCGCAGAGCTGGGCCTGGACCTCGGTCGACAATGTGGTCTTCACCCGCGGGGCGGTCACCTTTAGCGATCAGCGACACCATCGGCTCACGATTCTCAACGACTTCGACAGCGAAGAGAGTCTGAAGTCGTGGAAAGGCGACGTGGCAAGTTTTCGACTCGGCAGTGCCAACGCCGAGCAACAGACGATCCTGCACGTCAATCAGAACGTCAAAGGCGAGGTAGCCGGATTTTCCCCGCGGGTCGGATACCTGAGTTCCAACGCACCCGACGCCGGGGCCGCTGCGACCGGCACGCTGCGCAGCCCCGCCTTTACGCTGCAAGGCGACGTGCTGGAGTTTCATCTGGCTGGCACGGGTGGCAAAGAAACCACTTTTGAACTCGTTGCGGAGGACGGAAAAACGCTGGCCACCGCGAGTCCGGAGTCGACCTTTTTCGCCTACGATTTCTGGCGGATCGATCGCAAGTGGAACGGCCAGAAGGCCCACGTGCGGCTTGTCGACAATTCCAATCGCGGATACGTCGAAGTCGATGCCGTGCGGATGTTGACCTTCAGCATCGAAGACGAGCCGTCGACTCAACCCAGCCCCTCCACCAACAAGCAGGCCTCGCCCGGCGCGCCCAGCCCCGCGACCCAGTCGCCAGGCTCTTCCGCCAAGCAGCCGCCCAACCGCCTGGTGCTTCCACCGACGACCGTCACAGACAACACCTCGGGCGGAAAAACCGTGATTCAGCCGTCGCTTGTTTACAACTTCCAGACGCAGCAGCTTCGCGGCGCGATTCGCTCTCGGCTTCCCAAGCCCGGTGTGATTCACTGTCGTCACAAGCCGACTCAGTATGAAGCTGTGACGCAAGTGCCGTTGCACGCGCTGTTGATGCCCGAATGGCTGCTCAAGCCGGGCAACGGCCGCCATGGGATCTTCTGGCGACCGCTCAATGCCAAGCCGGAGGTGAGGGTCGAGCGCGGCAGCGTGCTATTCCATGTGGGGGCCGAGCAAACGAAAGAATGGAACATGGACGTCACGTTCCGCTACACACCGGAGCGGGATTGGATCGACTTCGAGTGCAAGGTGATCCCCCACGTGGCCATCAAGGACTTCGAGTTTTTCATCGCCTCGTACGTCGCCGAAGACATGGAGAGTACGTGGGTATCGGCCGCCACCAGCGAAGGCGAAGTGTTCAAGAAGATCGACTGCCGCCGCACGGTCCCTTGGGGCTCGGTGTTTACGGTCGCTCGAGACGCCAAAGCGAAAGCCTATCTGAGTGACGGTCGCTGGAACCTCTCGCCGAAAGAGTCGGGCAAGGACCTTTGGCAGGACTACTACTTCAAGCGTCCTATTTTGATTGCAATGAAGGAATCGACCGGCATGGCGCTGGTGACCATGGTCGATCCGACGGTCTGCTCGCTCTTGGCC
>CAYFJO010000914.1:0-2854 GCA_964343305.1 uncultured Pirellulaceae bacterium
TTACTAAAACACGACCGCAAGTCAATAAAAGGTTCCTGACACCTTTTCCCACCCGCGGGTCGCTCAAGATGTCCGCAACACGTTTAACTGCCCCAGTCACCGCACGATCGACGCATCAACCGGACGAACCATATCATCTTCAGAGTTGCCACGTTGACGGTCCTTAAACTCCTCATAGCTGGCGAAACCGGCCTCTTTCAGTAGATGCTCCAGCGCAATGCGATTCAATGACAAGCCGAGTTTTCTCGATATGGGCAAAATGGCTTGACGATCCTCACCCCCGATGCTCTCAAAAGAAAGTACCACATGCGACACTATATCGGGGGAGGGCCTTTGAATGACGAACGTGACGCCGTTAACAGTAGACATAAACCCTTTCTTCGGATTGGGTTTCTGCGAAGAGAACAGCCCCGTGACCTGCTCGTCGAACAATTCGATGAGCTGACGACTCGCATCGGCATCCTCTTCGCTGAATTCCAAATGAAGGGCGAAACGCTCTGCCGAATGCCGAGTTCCCAGCAAACAGAAGTCCGACAACTCCTTGATCCGCAGTCCATCGCCTTTCAGCTCAAGTGGCGTGTCTGCCACGTTGGGCGTAACCTGCTGGCTTGGTGTCTCGGAATCGGAGGTTCCGTGCGAAGGCGTGAGCAGGCCGCCGTCACCGCGTGGTGCCCCGTCATCGTGAATCCCAAGAAAGTACAAGACGACTGCCGCGCAAACGATAGCCATGGCACCCGTCGCGATTCGCCTTAGTTCTGATTTCATTTTTCGCTACCGATGGAGATCTTGAGTGATACCTATTTTCGCCCTCGTCCCCGCGAATGCAACCGTCCCTCCACCCCTCTTGCCCCTTCTTCAACTGATTTCCCGGCGGGATCGCAGTTTTCGACTGCGATTTTGCTGCCTCTCTGACGCCGGGGTGTGCATCGGGTGATTGACGCTAATCTCGATACGGTTGGGGAGACCCTGACAGGATTCCTGGATTTTCGGCGACTAACACGCGGCAAGTCGGTGGTCGAGGCGCTCAAGGCGAGCGCACCGCGAGGTGGATGGCCAAATAGAAACGTTATCGAGTTGTTGAACAACGGGACAAATGAGCAGTTCACGCCGAGGGCCACGGTTCTCCGATGGGCGATGGCACATCCTTCGAAGTGATGGGACAATAGTTCTCATGCGAAGACATAAGTTCTGCCGTTCAGATCCGGAACGCCAGTGCAACTTGACGCTACCGTGAAAATGGTGACACCGACATGCAATCCGCCTTGCGCTTCGGCTTGGTACTGCTGGCCATCGAATTGGGCGTCCCGTACGCCCCAGCGTCCGAGTTGGGATGGAGTTGGGATGGGGTCAGGTCTTGACATTTAACTTTTGGTCCGGCCAGATCTGATCTGAAAGGTTAAATGTCAAGATCTGACCCGGACCTGTAATGTATGTAGTTCGAACCGGGGGCAACACGAATTCGACACGTACCGTCTTTTTGAATCGTTGCCGACTCGATCGCGGTACCGCTGCGGGGACATGAGCCACCGTGAAATTGACATATGTCAATTTCAGGACGTATAATGTCGATGATGGAAAACATGGCAAAACGGTGTCTGGATTCTTTAGAGGGGGACTCCGTTGGCACCGTTGACTGATCCAACTCGACTTGAGGCGTACAAGGACGCACTGAGCAACTGGAGTTTCGAGGGCTACATTCAGTTCGAGCTAACTGAGACTGCGTACCGGTGGATCAAACAAGAGTTCGAAGGCATTTCGCTGAAAGAGATAGGTCGCCTCATGCACGACTTCGTCGAAGGTGGCGGTGAGATTGATGAAGTGCGGGAAACGCGGCCTGAGTGGTCCGACGATGAATTCCACTATGACCTTCGATTCACCATTCAAGATAAACCAGTCTACATCGAGTCTCGACTCAACTATCGCGAACCACTTTTCCCCGACGATTCTTCGATTCTGGTGGTAAATATCCATGAACCCTAAACAGACGAAAAAGCAAAGACGTCCGGTTGTTGGCGAGCGGCCATTTCCATGGCGATGCCGTCGTTGCGGCGAAAAGGAAGTCGTCATGGCGACGATCGAGTACGAGGCCCAAGTTCGGCACGATGGACGCTTACATACATTCGCAATTCCCGATCTCCAACTCCCGATTTGCCAATCGTGCGGCGAAAAAGTTTTCACGGGCGAGGTCGATCGTCAGGTGAATGATGCGCTTCGCTCGCACTTGAACCTCTTGACACCGGTTCAAATCCGGCAAGCAATCGACCGAATCAACATGCCTCAAAAGGAAATCGCACAGCGGTTGGGTGTCGCCGAAGCGACATTATCTCGCTGGCTTAATGAAACACAGATTCAATCCAGATCAATGGATAACTTGCTACGAGTCTTCTTCGGTTTTCCTCAAGTGAGAACGGCGCTCTGTGGCGATTCGCAAGACCCTCAACTTGGGCTCTCGGACCCTGTGCTCGGTCACTCGTCACGTAGCACGTAGGACAAATCAAAGAGGTCAGCGACGGTCTTAAATTTTGGCGAAGAAAAGGGGACAGATCCGAATGGCATTAACATCTTCGTAAACCTAGTCACGACAACGGCTAGACCACGCTGTCATTTCAGTGCTTGCACGCCGTCGCGAAATGAAACTTCCGAGGAATCCGACGCTATCAACCTTTGCCGTCTTTGATGCGACAGCAATGCTTAACGGTTGGCCACGCATGTGTTACGAAGATGTTAATGCCATTCGGGACAGATCCAATTAATGGACCCTTCGCTTTTGTCGGGCGACCGTGGGCGCGTAGCGTCGATTCCAAGCCGAGTCGTTTCGCGGCTTGCGTGCCGACGCTTCACTGCCGCCGTAAGG
>CAYFJO010000915.1:0-2853 GCA_964343305.1 uncultured Pirellulaceae bacterium
CGTCAAGGCGCATGCTAGGTGGTGTGGGGGCTGGGCGGGGAAACCCGCCCGGCTATGTGCCGCTTGCGGAAACGTGACAAGGGTTTCCTCTGATGGGTCGATCATTACGCCTACCTTTTGATAGAGGTTGAGTTGCAATGCGAATCTACAACTCATGGTAGGCGCGAATGCGACGGCGCATCAAAGGCCAAAAATTGGCACTATCTGGGCCATAGTTGATCGCGTGGAATACGATGGCCCGATCCAGTTTTGGCGTCTTGATTTATCAAGCCTTGGACCTCGGGATGTTGATTGTCAATGTCTCGCCTGCGGACTTGGTGGTCCTTTGCAGAAACAGGAGCACCATCCGCGTCAATTAGTGCTTGAATGAACGCCACCAAGCGCTCTTGTGTCTTGTCACCACCTTTTAACGGATAAGGTTTACCGTCAATCATGACGGTGGACGTGTCGGATTGGACTTTCACGCGGCATTCCTTCACCTTGTAATTCGTTGGGGGCTCCTTATGTTCTTTAATGATCTGCTGGCAAAGAAGGTAGGATAGTCGCGCGGCATTTGACCACGTGCCACATCTGTACGCCCCTTCGTAATCTTCAACACTCGTTGGTTCAAATCTCTCACAGATTGCTGCCACCCACCAAACTGTAGAGGTGCTTTCCGAAACAAGTCGCCAATGATTGACCGTCAAAACTCCCTGGTATCGAGCAAGCTGCCCGGCTTGTCCGCACAATTCTAAAAACGCTCGGCACGGGTCTTTATGCTCTTCTACATTGAAATCGACGTTAAGTTGTTCAAAATCGTCTTCAACTCTTAAGTCGGGAGCACGAATAGCGAGCTCGCGGAACTGCTGGGATAGAAGCCGCCAGTCATCATCGCAGAACTCGTCGACAGCGTCCTTGCTCGCGCGCCGGTCAGCTATCGACTCTGGACTAGTAACCGTATAAGAAACGACGCCTTTACCCGGATTCTCTGCCATCGCTGCGTCAAGGGTGTCGGATTCGTTCTCAATCAGCGAATCCAGCAATTGAAGTAGTGAGTTAATTGCCAACCTCAATCTGCGGACCCCACTGACGCTATCCGCTGGAAATTGTCTTTCAAAAGGCAAGCCAATCTCGTTGGGGCAGTCTTCAACAAGATCGTAAAATCTCTCTTTGCACTCGAAACCCAGCGTTGATTGACTCACCTGTAAACGCTTCGTGGTCCGCTGCGATCGCTCTCCCAAACTTTTGCCAATTGGCACTTCGACGTAGGGCGATGTAATCGGCAAATCCGTTTGTTCCGCTAATTGGCCAAGCAAGATGTCAAGCTCAGCCTTAATGCGCATGACTTGGAGCAAGTCATTTGGGCCGTTCCAAGAGTCGGGCATTACAATACCTCCATGAAAAAGCCCGATTGTGGTGGCTTCCGTCATGGAGGTTAAGCGAAAGCCGCCAACAATCGGTCTAAGCAACCGCCGTGCAAGCGGATGCTTATGCACACCCCGATTCTACCGCATTTTTTGAAAAGCTTCACGAGCCGAGGGGGCACAGCGGAAATACAAGCGCTATCGACACCAACGGCGCGCCACCCATTGGCTCCGTCGCATCGCCAAGCGAGAACGTCACTTGTTCCCACACTGGCAACTTGGTGTCCTTCCGTAGGTTGAGTGATGGGAGCCGGACGAGCGGAGACGTACACGTCCGGTTCTGCGAGAACGCGGGGGTGTGATTCTGCCTCGCTACTCTCCACGCGCTCGCCGCCCGTGTTTTGAATAGCATCGTGAACAAGACGCGTCCGTAAGTTGTGCAAGATCGTCGAAAAAGCAAACTAGATGGGTAGCTCTGGGCTTTGGAAGAAAGTCAAGACGATATTCAAGTAGTAATCTTTTAAAGTCACTGTAGTTGATTTGCGATTCTCGGGTATAATGCCTTCCAAGCGGGGTAAACGCCGAGAGGTTACATAATGGGCTGGGAACAAGGCAAGTATTACACCCGATCTCGTAAGGTGAACGGCCGAGTTGTCCGTGAGTACGTCGGAGGTGGCGAAGTTGGGGCACTGGTCGCTCAATTTGACGCAATCGAGAGAGAACGCCGGACATACGAGCGTGAATGTTGGCGGATTGAAAAGGAACAAATTGAAACGCTCGATGAGCCAGTTGCAAAGGTTTGTGAGATGGCTGACTTAGTTGCGAAGGCAGCGTTGGTTGCTGCTGGATTTCATCAACACCGTGGTGAATGGAGACGCCGACGTGTCAAAAAAACAAGCCAAGAACAAGAAACCTAATTCGGCAGAAACGATAACTGCGATCATCGAACGTGCCCAGACCGGTGACGAGGAAGCCATGCCCGCGCTGCGGGAGATACTGGATGACGTGCCATCAATTCGTGACGCATTAGGGGCGGATCTGCAGCGAACCGTCGAGCATGCCATCAGCAAGTCATTAGGTGGAGAAGAAAACTTGGCATTTCAGGAAGGACTTAAGCGGAAACTTGCTGCAATGCGAGAGGAGCTTGAAGGACCGTTACCAAGTCCGACGGAACGTCTACTGGTGGACCGCGCGATTGCCTGTTGGTTGCAGGTCGAGGAAGCGGACCTGCGCTATGCCAGTTCTGTGGGCAGTTGCACTCTCGAACAATCGAATTTCTACCAAAAACGCCAGGATCGGGCGCACCGTCGATTTCTGACAGCGATGAAAACTCTCGCCACGGTTCGCAAGTTGGCGTTGCCCATGTTGCAAGTGAACATCGGGAAAAACCAGGTCAACATGGCAAGCGCAGGACATACGTTGGACGACTAAAGTCGAAATCTATTCCTTGGTGTTAAGCCTGTAAAGTTTTTTGTGTCAGGCCAGTTTGGAATGTCATTTGCGAGTTAAG
>CAYFJO010000916.1:0-2852 GCA_964343305.1 uncultured Pirellulaceae bacterium
CCATGTCTTCCTTCCTCGTCTATGTCAGCCCGCTGGCTTCTAAAAAACGTGTCGAGCAGGTTTTCTAGTTCGGCACTCTTACCGGGCAGTATCGTTTCGTTCATGTTTGTGCGCTTCGCTTCGCCTATTGCAACGAAATGAACCGTACTGGTTGCCGAATGGTCTGTTCGACTGAATCCGCGTCTCGCGACGATTGCCAACCCGCTTCTCTGACCAACTCCACGTCGGCAACGTATTCTTCATCCACTTGAAAAAGGTCTAGCCGCCCGTGATGACACTGTCTTCGGTTTCTTGATCTACATCGATAACGATCCCGACCGAATCCTCAGCCTTCCATTCGGCGCGTAGTTCTGTTGCGCGGCGTACAATTGTATCGGTAGTTGTATTGGAATCGGTTAGCGAGTCAATTTCGCGCGCCGATTCATCAGCCAACGGCGTGATGCCCATCGCGGTAAGCTTGGCAAACAACCGCTCGCTTACCTGATCAGGATTTCGGAAAAACTCAGATCCCCGAATCCTGTGAAACGTCCAGCCAAGCCTCTCCAAAATCGCTTGACGAGCCATATCATCCGGTAACTTCTCAATCGGATGAAAACGATCTCCGTCGCACTCCACCGCGAGCCGCCGCTCCAAACCCTCAACCACAATATCAATACGATAGCGACCAACCTTCCACTGTGGGGTCACTTTGTAACGAGCGTCGACGAGGCGTTTAATAACTTGTCGCTCGAATTCAGATTCAGCTCGCAGTTCGGCCCGGTCCAGCTCCCTGGTCAGCGCCTTTGGATCAAGAACATGTTCAATTAAGCGTCTACGCAGATCACCTGGTTTGAGATCAGCTTGAGGGCTGACGGAGTACGCCAACCACAACTGATTTTTGGCTCGACTCGCCGCAACGTTGAACCGCTGCTGGAATGCGGGCTGTTGCCGTATCGACAAAGGATCGCCACTTGGCGTGTCTACCATCGAAAGGAACATGACGTCACGCTCGTCGCCCTGAAACTGCGCAGAGTTGCCACAAACGATCCGGCGCGTATCGAACTTTTCGGGTGCTAAATGTTTTCGAAGCAATCTCTCGATTTCCAGCGCTTGCTCTTCACCAAGGAGTGAAATGACGCCGAACGACTGATTATCGTAGGCGGGGTGTTCAGTAGCTGCTATCAGCAGAGAAGCGACGGCCAAGGCTTCTTCACGATTAACCTTGCCTGATCGGATTGCGGCCTCAACACGATATGGAACGACATATTGAGTAAGTGGCGAAGAGGACTCGTCACGCAACGGTCTAATGCTGCCTTCGTAAGACAAATGATTGCTGAATTGAATGATGTCGGGTACACAGCGAAAGTGTTCAAGTAAACAGATCGTGCCGCCAAACGATTGTCGGGCAAGGTCGTATACGGACATCTTACCGTCGTAAAGGTCGTTGTTTGGGATTCCCTGCAAATGTAGCCGTATGAGGTTATCGACTACATCCATGTTTTGACCGACTGCGGCGGGACTTACCTGCTGGTGGTCTCCCACAACAATCACCTGTTTCGCGATCGCGAACGCGAGCAACGCCATTGCATCGCACTGGCTTGCCTCATCAATGATGACGACGTCAAATTGCGTTTCCTGAAAATCAAAGTTTTCCACCAGGCGCGTAAGAGGCATGATCCACACAGGGACAGCGTCCCGGCAAGCGCTCATTTTTTTCCGGGCTTCCAATCTGAGGCGAGGTACGCGTTTACCAAAGCCCCGTCCAATCCGCCGAACTGTATCGAGCCATCCCATCAGGGACTGGCGTTGCCGAAGTGTTGTTCGTCGCACTTGCCCGGCCCAAGCACGGCGGTCGATGAGTTGGACTGTCGTCTCAGCAAGACGACGGCGTACCTCGTCTATTTGTTCATTTAGTTTCTCCATGTCGACCTGATTGCGTCGTTCTAATTCGTCGTTTAGCTGACGCCATTCCCAGGCTAGTGCGACATCGCCAGGAACTTCCTTTTTCCCATGCACACCGTTACGTTTCCGAATATGCGATGCAAATGATTCGGCGATCGGCGTTCCCGAGTTTGGATTCCGTTCAAGTCGCAAAAGCAACTCTCGTCGCCGAAGGGCACGCTCGCGACGAGTGATGGCGGAGGCAATACGTGTATGTGCTCGTTGGTAGCCGTGAATGTCATTTTGTTCAATCGCATTCCGAATTTCGCTCACCTCAGGGCGACCATATTTGCTCAACTTTTCGCTTGAGTTGCGGAGTCGAGTCTTCAGATACAGGGATCGCAAGTGATTCCTTGTGGCGGTGAGGTTATCAAGTAATCTCTTATCAACAGCGTCAATCACTCGAATCATCGCGCCCTGATTTTCAAGCGAAGGAGGCTGCTGGCTGACGAAATGATCCCAGTTGAATCCAAGCTGTTTCAGTTCATCAATCAATGGAGTCCAGTAGGTCCCCCACCACGCGGTTGCCTGACGAATTGTGTCGACGTATTGCCGGCAAACGTCTTCGATGGTTTCGCCCAATTCTTCGGACGCAGAAAGGCCGTGGCGTGCCATGAGTCCGTCCCATAATAACGCAAGGTCCTCGCGGGCAATTCTGGCGGTCAGCGTCTTCTCAATGGCAACAAAGTGATCAGCTTGTCGTGGGGCCGTGCCGCGAACTCGCCACGAGTGAATTGCTTTTTTCCACGACCGATTGAACATCAAAGTGATCCAAGTCAAGCGTTTCTTGGATTGGAGATGTTCTAAGATTGCCTGCGCATGCTGGCGCTGTTTTTCTAGTGGTTCGTCAACAGCGATCTCTGGAGAGTACTGTACGCTGTCAAGTTGTACCTCTGCCACACAACGAACCGTCTCTTCGATCTTGCCCGTTA
>CAYFJO010000917.1:0-2851 GCA_964343305.1 uncultured Pirellulaceae bacterium
GTGGTCCGTGAAATTCTGACTGCCGTCGTTTTCGTACCAGGCGATCTTATCGTCGAAGTTAGACGCGCTGAGAACATCGAGATCGCCATCGCCGTCCACGTCCGCAGCAAACACTGACGTAGGGAAGTCAGCCACCGTGCTGACTATTTGGGTAGTAAAGTTCTGGCTGCCATCGTTCTCGTACCAGGCGATCTTGTCGTCATAGTTCGACGCGCTGAGAACATCGATATCCCCGTCACCGTCCACGTCCGCCGCGAAGACGCTATGCGCCCCATCGGCGGCTGTGCTGATGGTGCGGGCCGTGAAGTTCTGGCTGCCGTCGTTCTCGTACCAAGCGATCTTGTCGTCAGTGTTCGATGCGCTCAATACATCGATGTCCCCGTCACCGTCCACGTCCGCTGCAAACACGCTGAGAGCCCTATCAGCGGCCGTGCTGATGGCGCGGGCCGTGAAGTTCTGGCTGCCGTCGTTTTCGTACCAGGCAATCTTGTCGTCGTCGCGTGACGCGCTAAGGACATCGATGTCGCCGTCCCCATCCACATCTGCCGCAAATACCGAGGCCGCATGATCAGCGGCGGTGCTGATCGTGCGGGCCGTAAAGTTCTGGCTGCCGTCGTTCTCGTACCAGGCAATCTTGTCGTCAAAGATCGATGCGCTGAGCACATCCAGATCTCCGTCCCCGTCCACGTCCGCTGCGAACACGCTGTTCGCTCCGTCGGCGGCTGTATTGATCGTGTTCGACGGGAAAGGAAACACACCACTGGCGACGTCTGGACTTTCGATAGTGACCTGGTAGTCCTCGACTTCGCCATCCACTGCCGAACCAGTGACTCCCAGATCGCCTGCACTGCTCAGCCGGAACCGAGCGTAGGTCGTCCCCGCAATAGCATAACTGGGCACGTCGAAGGTGAGGTTGTTGCCGCCCACCACGACATCCTTCGAGTCAAAGATCTGTTCCCCCGGTCCACCCCAATTTCCGTCGCCGTTGAAGTCAATCCAAGCATCCAGCTTACCTGCCGCGCCTTGGACGCTCACTGTGACCGTAACATCCAACGCGCCAACTTGGATCGTGCCGAACGTCACGCCATCTTCATCGTCGGGCGAGCCTGTCGTATCGTCCGCGTCCGCATTGGCGGAATGTGTGCCGTCGGCTTCATCGTCACGATTGATGCCGAGTGTTAAGCCCGTTGGTTTGTGACGCGCACCGTCTTCGGTTAACGTGGTAGGATACGGCGTTGGCGTATCTCCAAAATCGAAGCCTAGATTCTCGTACCAAGCAATCTTGCCGTCTAAGAACGACGCACTGAGCACATCCAGATCTCCGTCGCTATCCACGTCCGCCACGAACACCGAATAGGCTGAATTAGCGGCCGTGCTGATGGTCTGGGCGATGAAGTTCTGGTTGCCGTCGTTCTCGTACCAAGCGATCTTGTCGTCAAAACCCGACGCGCTGAACACATCCAGATCCCCATCCCCATCCACGTCCGCTGCGAATACCGAACTGGCTAAGTCGGCGGCCGTACTGACTGTGTGGTCCGTGAAATTCTGGCTGCCATCGTTCTCGTACCATGCGATCGTGTCGTCACCCGCCGATGCGCTGAGCACATCTAGATCTCCATCGGAGTCCACGTCCGCCGCGAACACACTGCGGGCTCCATCGGCTGCAGTACTAATGGTGCGGGCGGTGAAATTCTGGCTGCCGTCATTTTCGTACCAGGCGATCTTGTCGTCATCGAGCGACGCGGATAGCACATCGAGATCCCCATCGCCGTCCACGTCCGCCGCAAACACCGACCAAGCTCCATTGGCTGCCGCGCTGATGGTGTGAGCCGTGAAATTCTGGCTGCCATCATTTTCATACCAGGCAATTCTGTCGTCGTACCGCGACGCGCTGAGCACATCCAGGTCCCCGTCCCTGTCGACGTCCGCCGTAAACACCCAATGAGCCCCATCGGCGGCCGTGCTGATGGTGCGCTTGGTGAAGTTCTCGCTGCCGTCGTTTTCGTACCAAGCGATCTTGTCGTCATAGAACGACGCGGATAACACATCGAGATCCCCATCACCGTCGACGTCGGCCGCAAACACCGAATAGGCTCCATCGGCCGTCGTGCTGATAGTGCGTTCGGTGAAGTTCTGGCTGCCGTCGTTTTCGTACCAAGCAATCGTGTCGTCAAGCAACGACGCGGACAACGCATCCAGATCTCCGTCGCCGTCCACGTCCGCAGCAAAGACCGAAAAGGCTCCATTGGCGACCGTGCTGACTACATTCTCCCCGACAAAAACACCGCTGGCGGCCGTCGGGTTGCCGATCGTGACTTGATAATCCTCGACTTCGCCATCGACCGCCTGACCGGTGACACCTAGATCCCCGGCCGTGCTCAGCCGGAAACGCGCGTAGGTGGTGCCTGCGATGGCGTAACTAGGAACGTCAAACGTCAGGTTGTTGTCGCCGACCACGACATCTCTTGAGTCAAAGATCTGCTCCCCCGGTCCGCCCCAACTGCCATCGCCGTTGAAGTCGATCCAGGCGTCCAGCTTGCCCGCTGCGCCTTGCACGTTGACCGTCAGAGTAGCGTCGAGTGCACCAACTTGAATCGTGCCAAACGTGACGCCGTCCTCATCGTCTGGCGTAGCCCCGGTCGTGTCGTCGGCATCGGCGCCGGGCGAGTGCGTGCCGTCCAGCTCCGCATCACGGTTGGGACCTAGAGTCAGGCCGGAAAATTGATGAGCCGCTCCACTCTCGGACATCGTCGTGGGGTATGGAGACGGTGCGTCGCCAAAATCTTTTGGATCGTTCAGATTTTCATACCAAGCGATCTTATCGTCGAAGCTCGACGCGCTGAGCACATCC
>CAYFJO010000918.1:0-2849 GCA_964343305.1 uncultured Pirellulaceae bacterium
GAGATGGCAATCAAGTAATTTTCCTTGCAATACAGGGGCCGTCCACACATGATTCGAATGCGGGAACGAGTTCACCTGCTGCATACACTTTGATTCGAATAGTTCCGTTGCTTATCTCCCCGATTCGTCGAGCCAAGCGTTCCGCGCTGGTGCCGAGGCCAGGGAAGTTCTTTGGCCAGGTTGTAACCATACGAAGTTTCCGTATGCCTTGGGCAATCGCTGGTTTGGCAATCGGTACAGCGACTCCTAACGCCGCTGCGGAGGCAACATGCGCAATAAAACTGCGTCTCTTCATTTCCGCCATTCTTCCCTCAAATAATCGCGTATATTGCAAACTGCTGCGCTAGAATCGCGTATCTGTAGTAGAAATCCTTGAGACGATCAACCGTTGACCGTCTTGGGGTGCCCGCATCGTGTGTGCGCCGTGATAAGGCGGCGTTTTCCAGTGGGTGCAAGTCCCACCCGGCGAACGCTCCGGCCGGAAGCAACCGGAGCAGACCTTCCATAATGCCAGCCCATGTATCTCGTCTCAGACTTCGGCCACGATCCATCATGCAGGCGTCTTTGCTAGCTTGAGCTCCTGCACCCGCACACAAGTTTACGACCACGCTAACAAAGAGCTAATCTCGCAACCGAAAGTGGGGTAGCAGGGCATGGCGAGAATTCGAGCAATCGAAATACACAATTTTCGGGGAATTAAAGAATTCACTTGGCTCCCATCACCGGGATTGAACTGCCTGATTGGGCCTGGCGACAGTGGAAAATCATCGATTCTGGACGCCGTCGATTTGTGCCTTGGTGCACGACGGAACATTCAGTTTTCTGATGCAGATTTCCATCGGCTGGACGTGGAAACACCGATCAATATTTCGGTAACCCTTGGCGAACTCGACAAAGGCCTGAAAAACCTGGACGCCTACGGCATGTACCTCAGGGGCTTCGACGCGCAATCCGGAAAGATCGAAGACGAACCCGAAAAGGATGCCGAGACCGTGCTCACGGTCAGGCTCACCGTCGTGGGTGACCTGGAGCCGTCATGGTCATTGGTGTCGCGGCGCGCCGAAAAACAGGAGCAGACACGTAATCTCAGTTGGGGTGGCGTCCGGGCAGAATCTCGGCGCAATGGCGTATCGGACGAGAGTCGCGCCGTGCTCGGTAAGGCCGCACGGACGAGGAAGGCGGGATGGTTCAAGTCGGTGACTTGGATGGAGGAAGTGGCGCGCAATACTGTTGGCCCTGACTTGGCAGATGCCGATGCGGGCTTTACGGCGCTTATCGAAGACATCTTCGCTTGGGCCAGCGATGGCGGCGAATGACGTCGACCTTCTGGCGATCGATCGCGGCACAGTGACCGCGCCGGCGGGGTGTGGAAAAACACAGTTGATTGCCGACGCTTTGACGCGCCACACGGAAGACAAGCCGATCCTGGTGCTGACGCATACCAATGCCGGGGTTGTTGCGCTGCGCGGGCGGCTTGACGGCGCTGGCGTTCCGGCGAAAGCCTATCGGTTGTCGACGATCGACGGATGGGCAATACGGCTGATCATAACTTTTCCGGCGCGAAGCGCCCATGATCCCGACATTCTCGAGCTGGCGTCTCCTGGTATCGACTATCCGAACATCCGTGTCGCTGCGGCTAGGCTCCTGAGGGCCGGACACGTAAGCGACATTCTGGCGGCGAGCTATTCCCGGCTTATTGTAGACGAGTACCAGGACTGTTCGATCCGTCAGCATGCAGTTGTTGCCAATGCGGCCGGAATCCTGCCGACATGCGTACTAGGCGATCCCATGCAGGCGATCTTTGGATTCGGAAACGACGAACTGCCAAATTGGGAAGTGGAAGTATGCGGATACTTTCCGGTTGCCTGCGAACTCGATACTCCGTGGAGGTGGATCAACGCAAACGCCGAACCGCTCGGGGATTGGCTACTTGAGGTGCGCGGCAAGCTGCTGCGCGGCGCACCCATCGACCTTGCCACCGCGCCGGCCCATGTATCCTGGGTAGAGCTTGACGGTACAGAGGATCACGAACGGCGCCTGGCTGCCGGGAGGGTCCGGCCACCGGGTCGAAATGGCCATGTGCTCATCATCGGCGACAGCATCAGCCCGGACAGCCAGCGTCGGTTTGCCAGCCAAACACCCGGCGCGGTCACCGTGGAAGCTGTGGATCTAAAGGACCTGGTTTCATTTGCGCGGGACTTCGATCTCGGCGCACCTGGCGCGTTGGAGAAACTGGCCCGATTTGCTCAGAAGCTCATGACCAACGTGGGCGCAGCGGACCTGATCCGACGCGTTCAGTCATTGACCAGAGGGACAGCTCGCAACCCGCCGAATGGGTTGTTATCGTAACCTAGGAGCTCCTCGCGAAAAGCGACGCCTTTTCCAGCTTGTTGACTAGGCCGATACCCCGGGCATGGTGAAAGTGTCGAAATTGCATACGTACTACCAAGAGCGCTGACGTAATCAAAAATATTGGTCGGAAGGCGTACAAGAGGTGAACATTGACTTCACGCGTGTTGCATCCGTGTTGCATGGAATTTTCGGCAATATTTGGAAATGCCTAGAAATCTGGGGTTTTCGGCGGGAATGGTTTGCAACACGTTTTGGCAAGAAAAAGCCTGCCTCGTGGCCGTCTAAATTATTGATATTATTTTATAAAAGGTTGGTTGCGGGGGGAGGATTTGAACCTCCGACCTTCAGGTTATGAGACATAATAAGCAAAATACCTAACGCCTTGATTTGTTGACATATTTATCCGCTCTCTCTCTATCATCCTGTAATACAAAGCTTTTTCGTTGACTTCATCTGTAACCAGACGCAGTATCGCGCCATAGGGTTCAATATGATGT
>CAYFJO010000919.1:0-2841 GCA_964343305.1 uncultured Pirellulaceae bacterium
TTGCGATACATGCGACGTTCCGCTGGTTTTGTCGGAAAACCGTCTGGTATGCAGGACCTGCGATACGGCCTTCGCTTCCGTCGAGGACGGGATCGTCGTGTTCGACGATGCCGTGGACAAGGAGAATTTCTTCGAAAAGCAGGCCATCGCCAGGATGTCGGAAAAATACCGTTGTTTCGACCGCGCCGCCTTTCTCGAATCGTTGAAAAAGACTGAGCTCAGCGAGATGGACGAGGTCAACAAGGCGGTGGGGATCACCAGGAAGTTCTGGTGGGAACCCCATATCGGAAAGGTCGAAGACAAATCCATCCTCGAGGTCGGCTGCGGGATCAACTACATCGTTCCCTATTGGCTGGAATGCGGAAACGACGTCGTCGCCATCGACGCCTGCAAGGAAAGCATCCTGCTTTTGCGGAGAGTCATCGAACAGGCTGGCCTCGACCGGGAACGGATACGTTTCGCGGCGGCCGACGCGAGGACAATAAAACTCGCCGAGACCTTCGACGTCATCAACATCAACAACGTGCTGCACCATATCGGCGACTCGAGGCAGGTCCTTTCGCGTTTGCGCTCTCTTCTCTGCGATGACGGGACGCTGCTCATCGTGGAACCGAATTACTATTATCCGCCCCGTTGGATCATCGAAACCGATGTCTTCGATCCGTTCAATTTCGTCAAGGACTATTTCGTTCGCAACGACCTGATCGAAAAGGGCGAGAAGGGAGTCGTATTTTCGGACCTGAAGAGGGCCTTCCATGACACCGGTTACGAAATCGTCGCCAACCCGAAGGACATGAACTATCTGGGCTATTTCTCCATCTACTGGATGCGCCGGAACAGTCCCCTGGCGCGGATGATTTCCAATCTCGACAACCTTCTGTTCGGATGGACCCTGCCCAGGATCATCGCGCCTTTCGAATATATCGTCGCCGTGAAAAAATGAATTGTCGGCGTGGCGTCCTCGCCACACGAACTCGCCGCCCCGGGATATTGCTACCGGCCGGGCATTTCCAAGACCTTAAGAACGCGGTAGTCTCCCAGAACGATTTCCTCGGAAAAAAGGTTATTGAAGCCCTCGCCGGGATCGACCAGATCGTTCGGGATCACCACATAATCCGGTGGCGGCGTCAATTGCTTCGCCAAGATGGCGGCCTGTGGCCAGCGACTGTCATAAAAGGCTTTTTGGACATTCCTGAGCAATTCCTTCCGCCTGTTGTCTTCCTCCCATTTCGAAAGATTGAAAATATTGCCATATGAAATCGGCACGGGAATCGTTCTTCCGGATCGCGTCGCCAGTCCACGCAATGAAGACAGCTCCCCCGGCACACCCTGATTGTAGTCCATCGGCAGAACGACCGTGTCGGGCGGGGTATTTTCTCGAAAATACCGGCTGACATCGAACACTTTCGCCGCCGGGCTGTTTCCGATCACGCCGATCTCGGCCCAGGTTTTCCAGTACTCACCCTTCGACCAGATCGTGGAGCCGAAGGCGATTACGATGGTCACGGCAAGCGCCTGGGCAAACATTCTGGTCGAACCGTGATACACAGCCCGATGCCAGCCGTTTTCAAAGTGGTTGGCTTTCAAGGATTTCAAAACAAGAACGGCGCCACAGGATAATAAATAAAGCAGCCCCCATAACCCGTGATTGCCCGGCCCGATGATCAATAGGACGCCAATCGAAACCATGGCAATCATAATGCCCTTCGTGGTTTCATTGTTTTTCATCCAGTGAAAAAGAGAAATAAGGATAAGCAAGTAGGCGATGGTTTGCGGCCAACGAACGAATCTTCCCAAGGAAAATGGTATGATCTGGGGAATTTTGATCGCGTCGGGAGCAAAGGAAAAATATAACCCGCCCACCAAATACAGCAAGAACATCACCCCGAGCAAAAGCCGCAAGGACCGTATAATCTGATTATCCGGATAGGGTGCCCGCCAAGCCACAAAACAAAGAACGAGGAACACGGTGTTACGGTACAGCATCTCATCGAAGCTGTGAAAGGGGTAAAAAGGATTTGCCGCGTAAATCTCCACAGAGAACATGAGATTCCACATAGCAATTCGTTGGTCTTCAGGTATCGGAATGATGTAAGTAATCCCGACGATAAAAAAGATCCCCGCAAGGAGGTAAAGGCCGATGATGAAGGGCTTTTCGCGCCTGTTGCCATGGAACAAGAGCACGGCCAAGCCCGCCGCGATGGGGTAGGCGGTCGCTTTCACGGAAAAGGAGGCCGCCAGCAAAGCCAATAACAGAAACACCCATAGGGGCTTGCGGGTCAAGCTCGCATAAAACAGCCAAACGATCAGACAAAGTGCGAAGGCCGTCCCGTTAAGGCTTGGCTGATGAGCAAAGGTGACCTTGTTGACAAGAAAAAGTTGATGGTCACGCATGAAGACCAGCTGGATGGCCAGCCTGGATGCGACATCCGTGAGGCCTGCCAGCTTGACGATCCGGTCGATGCCGACAAGGGTCGCCAGAACCAGCCCAAGGTAGAAGAAGGTGGTGAAACGATCATCCAGCCAAATCTCCCCCATCACCTTCACCAGCAGATAAAAGCTCGAAAGCTGATAGGGTTTCTCGAGAACTGGCCTTTCGGAGCCTATGGCCGGATCGCCGGGAAAGGCCTCCGGGTGAATGGCCTGAAATATATTACCGGCATATTCGGAATCCCATTCGACGCCGGGAAAATATTTGAGCGTCATCAGTAATGAAAACAGCAACAAACCTATCGGTACCCATGCTTCGCGCGTCCTGTTCGCATTGTGTTTCGAAAGTTCCATTCCTGTGGCTCCTATAAATCCTATCCGCTGCGGAAATCCTAGCATTTCCGGCTCATG
>CAYFJO010000920.1:0-2837 GCA_964343305.1 uncultured Pirellulaceae bacterium
CGTCGCTCAGTTCCTCGTCCAGTGGGATGTCGTCGATCTTGATCCGTGGCTTGGGTTCGTCCTGTTCTTCTTTGTCCGGCATCGCTTCACCTGTTCCGTTTCGCTGATTGTAATGCACTGTGGCTTTCGATACTTGTGATCGAGATCACATGTCCGAAGCGGAAGGGAAGGGGCTCTTCGTCGCGGCTACCCGATTTATGCGGGCACCGTGTGAACGCTTGCCACTCCATCCATCGATGCTTGATCGCGTTTGGCTGGTTGGAATACCTTTGCTATTCATCAATCATTCCCTTCTTCGAAGGAGCATCGAATGCCATTGAACCATGCAGCCTCCATCGAGCGATTGACAAGACAGTGAATGCCAGTGCGATCACCATGTAAATCGCCGTGAAAGTGTACCAAGAGATTAAGAGGTGGTAACATGCCAACAGGCAGGAGAACACCACGAACACCGCGATGAAGTAATACGCGATCCGGTGGTTTCGAAGGATCAGTATTCCAGCAATGAGAGCGAATATGGCCAAACCGAGGCCCAGATGGGCTATTGTCATTGCCGAGAGAGTAAAGGGATCCCCACTCTTGTCCGGCCCCATCGAAGCAAGGCTGCGGCCAAAATTGAAGAGGTCACCGAGCAAGCTCATACCAAACGCAGCAGCAACCGCAAACGTCGAGTAGACGAGTTGGCAGCAAGCAATCGATATCAGCACGGTGCCCGCGAGCGGGGCAATCCAGCCTTGATTTGGAAAATGGGTTTGGATCATCCGGAAACACTAAGCGATTTCGAGTAGCGGCATGAAAACGAATTGCGATCTATGCGGGTATCCAACAAGTTCACAAGCTCGAATCAACTCTTGGTGGTTGAAGACTTTCAGAAATGGACCATGCATTAATGCGCTTTCGGGAGCGTGGAGCCAAGTGACTGCAATTCACGTTCAAGAGCCAGTTGGATCGGGTTGATTTGAAACACCTCGCAACCATACGGCAACGTCGTATAAAATAACGTTTCGACGGCAAATCAAGAAAGGGTTGTCGGCTGATCCCCGGCGAACGATTCCAGCGGGTGCGATGGTTGTCACTTGCCGCCACGGCCCGCTTGAATCGGCCCAAAGAAAGGCAAGTGATTGATGGAACGGCCAGAACCTACTGAAGAAGAATTGGGCTTACCTGATCTTGATTGGAAACAGGCTGGCCCTGCATTTTCCGATGAGGATCTGAGCAACGCAACCAAGTTACGCGACTTCTGCCTTGCATGGCGGGACAAATTCGTAAATGGAGCCGGGCCGGCTGGTAACCAGAAAACCATCTGGATTAACCTTCAGTACAAGATCTGGAATTCGATGAGGCTCATGCATGGCGTCGAGATTCAATCAGAACTGCAATTACCCGCGAACGGACCACCTCGAAACATAATCTTGCAATCACTCGATAGCGTCATAGATTGGTGTGCTCAACAACTGGAAATAAACTCACCGATAAACGTACCGGAGACAAGCCAAACCATCGAATGTCATGTTACGTTGCAGCAAATGGCCGCGATGGTAAACAAAAGCAAACGAACGCTGGAACGGCTACGGGGTGACGGCAAGCTACCCACGCCGGCAGTTAAGGGTGGCAACGGGAAGGCCGACGAATGGAAATGGTCGGACGTACGGCGGATTCTTCAAAACGAATACAACCGGCAACTGCCGGAGGTATTCCCCGCCGATCGATTTATTCGTCGATGACCACCGACAAACCACCGACAAACCACCGACAAACCACCGACAAACCTACCGAAACCTCACTAAAGCGATCACCTAGCATCTACGCTGGCCCGTGTTACTTCTTTCCACTTTCACGAAAGGAACGCGGGATGATCGACGGTTTTCCGATTGATCCAAAGGCCGTCTACGACGATTCGGCCTTGTCTGTTGCACTTGGTGTTAGCCCTGAATCTCTTGCACGTGCTCGCCAAACTGGTGAATTACGCCACACCCGCAAGGGACGCCGAATTCTCTACCTGGGCCAATGGATTCTCGAATGGATTGAACGGGGTGCAATTGAAAGGAGCCGCAGTGACTAGTAGCAAATCCAACATTGTTCCGGTCTTGCTTACCACGAAACAAGCAGCCGAGTTGTGCAGCCTTGGCGAGCGGACGTTGTGGAGGTGGTCCCGTTCGGGGATCGCTCCGCGGCCCATTCTCGTTGGTGCAAGCTCGGTTCGTTATCGGCGAGACGAACTGCTTGCCTGGATTGCAGCCGGTTGCCCTCGTGTCGACGGAGGCTGGTCATATGAAATCTAACTGGAAACGTGTTTCGAAATCGCGATGTTGTCCTGTGTGTCGAAAGCTGGATTGGTGCTTGTTCAGTGGCCCGGACGGTGATCCAACGGCTGCGATTTGTGCAAGGATCGAATCGCAAAAGCGATGCGGGCAGGCTGGCTGGCTTCATCGACTTCGCAATGATGAAAACTGGCGGCCAACGCGGCGGCGAGTGCTGCGGGTGGACGAGCCCGTGCCAACGCGAGTTGACTTTGAGAAGTTTGCCGTGGATTGCCAGCGATGTGCCGCCCCACAACGTGTCGCGACGTTGGCCCAGTCGCTGGGGCTGTCGATCGCTTCCTTGTCACAACTGCAAATTGGCTGGTCGGAATGCCATCGCGCGTGGGCGTTCCCCATGTGCGACGAAAGTGGCAAGGTAGTCGGAATTCGTTTGCGTAAACCGGACGGCTTCAAGTATGCGGTGACCGGCAGCCAGCAAGGACTGTTCCTTCCCACGGACTTGCCCGACGGCAACCAGTTGTTGATCGCCGAAGGGCCAACCGACTGTGCGGCATTGCTCGATTTGGGATTCGCGGC
>CAYFJO010000921.1:0-2817 GCA_964343305.1 uncultured Pirellulaceae bacterium
ACTACGTCAAGATCAAGCAACAAGCAACGCCCACGCTGGCCAACAGCAAGGCGGAGCCCATTACCGCCGAAGTCACGTTGCGATTTGGTGGCAAAGCCGAGAAAACTTCCGATGACGGTGATGTAACGTTGGCAGCCTACCGAGCGGAAGATTGGCAACGCTATCGAGGCGACCCGGCCGTGAACAATAGCAGCGTCGTTCGCTGGAATGTGACGATCGAGCCCGGCGATGTCTTTGCGCCCCATGTCGAGTACAGTTACTACACCCGTCAGTGAATGATCAAGTAGGTGAAGCTGCCCGCACGCCGATCACCTGCCGGGAGATCCGGTCGTCCTGACGATTTCGCTCGCGACTTCTTCGACCGATTTGTAAGGCACGTCGACGGTGGCGCCGTCGCCACTTGTCAAAATCACGACGTGTAGGGGTTGATCACTCATGTGTCGCGTGCCTTGTGAAGCGCGGCAAGTCGGTCTGACGTTGAAATCATACGCCAGTTCATTAGCCTGGTATACGAGAAATCACGGTTTTTGCGTTCATTCGCACAGCTTCGCCTGTTGCGACTCGTCGCTCCACTGCGCGCGAACATCCCTGGATGCGACAATAGCGTTCTGGCTCGCGATTGCTCAATCCAAAGGCGAATTCTGGACCAATCGAATGACGAACGACCACCGTATCTGTCGCGATTGCAGCGCCAAATTGTCGGCGGACGATACTCTCTGTCCAAGTTGTGGTTGTCCCCGCGACTCGGAAGCGAAGCGTTCGTTTGTCGTGCCGATCGCGGTCGCGTCGCTAGTTGTCGCCGCAACCGTTGTGGGAATCGTCGTCACCCAAGACAAGGTCGAATCGCCGGATGATACACCGCCAGAACATTATCATCGTGCGCAACAACTTGCCGAAAGCAAACCGGCACGACCCGTTGAATCGGCAGACTTGTCACGGACAAACATCTTGGCGGCGTTCTCGGCCGATGGAACAACTTCCGCGTGGGGCTCCGACCGCCATGTGTTGATGGCCAACGTTGGACAGGAACAGAAACCCACCGTTCTCGAAGCTCACCATGCGTCGATCACCGCGATCGCATTTTCCCCCAGTGGCGCTTTTCTTGTCACGGGAGACGCGGACGGTGTTGTGAACGTCTGGAATCTGGCGAGGGCGATCGTGCAGAGAGTTTTGTCGACGCACCATGATTCGATCACGGCGGTCGTGTTTTCGCGCGACGGCACGATGATCGCAACGGCCAGCCAAGATGGCACGCTGCGGCTGTGGGACTTTGCGACCGGAG
Source organism: uncultured Pirellulaceae bacterium (assembly GCA_964343305.1). Taxonomy (GTDB): domain Bacteria; phylum Planctomycetota; class Planctomycetia; order Pirellulales; family Pirellulaceae; genus CAYFJO01. Next base: position 1,283 of record CAYFJO010000921.1, read on the forward strand.
GTGAGTTGATCGTCATCGATGGCCATCACGCACCGGTTTCGGCAATCGCGTTTCATCTCGGCAAACGACAGATTGTGACCGCTGGCGAAGACCACACCATTCGTTTATGGGACTTGGAAACGGGGCGAGAGTGGAAGCAATTCGAAGCTAGCAATCGGCGAATAACCAGATTGCTCTTCTCGGCCGACCAGGAAACGCTAGTGTCCTTGGACGAGGACAACCTGTTGCACTTGTGGAATGCGGAGTCCGGCGAACAACGGCTGAAGGTGCAACTCGACTGCACGCCGCTTGCGTTGAGTCTTTCGCTCGATGGTTCGAAAATTGCAACGGCATTATTCGATCTAACCGTCGTTACCTGGGACACGACCACCGGCAAACCACTGACCAGAGAGAGGGTCGAAGAAGCGGTCGTCTATCTGTCCTACGACGGAGAATCGAACAAGTTTGTCTGGTCACGCACTTCGAGCGAATTCCTGTTAAACGTTGGCGCCACCCGGCTGGTCGAAGAAGCCGTGACAGCCAGCAAAGTTGCCGAGCGGTGGATGGCCGAAATTCAAATTCCCGATGATGGCACGATCTCGCTGTTTGCCGCCGAGCCGAAGGTCGCGAATCCGACCAGCATCAGCTTCGACGATCAAGGCCGGTTGTTCGTTGCTGAGTCGTTTCGCGCTGACAGTGAACTGACGATGGGCATGGCGGGCCGCGACTTTTGGTTGCACGATGACCTGGCCAATCAAACGACTGCCGACCGGCAGCAGATGTACGAAAAATGGGCGGACAAGACCAAGGGCGGCATGGCCGCGCACACACGATTTTCCGATCGTGTTCGTCGTTTGAGCGATGCCGGCGCGACGGTCTTTTCGAAAGGCTACAACACTCCGCTGACAGGGACCGCAACGGGCGTGCTGGCTCACGATGGCAAAGTTTACTTGGGCTGCATTCCAAACCTGTGGCAACTCACGGACCGCGACGATGATGGGCATGCCGACGATCGAACGTCGTTGCACGAAGGATTCGGAGTTTGCGCGTCGCTTGCACATGGCCTGCACGGTTTGATCATCGGGCCGGATGGAAAACTGTACTTTTCCGTCGGCGACCGCGGTTATCACATCGAAACGCAAGAAGGCAAAACGCTGCACAACCCCGGTCGGGGTGCGATCTTTCGTTGCAATTTGGACGGCAGCGAGTTGGAAGAGTACGCCGTCGGATTCCGCAACACCCAAGATATGGCCTTCGACCAATTCGGCAATTTGATCACGTGTGACAACAACGCCGACGCGGGCGACAAAGCGAGATTGATCTATGTCGTCAAAGGCGGCGACTATGGTTGGAACCAGGCGTACGAGACAATCGAAGGCGACGTGAAGGCCGGGCCGTGGCACTTGGACAAGTTGTGGCATACGCGCACTGAGGGTCAGTCGGCCTCGGTGATTCCGCCGATCGCCCATCTTTCGACCGGCCCGTCCGGTATGACCTTCGACCCCGGTGTTGGGTTGCCGCCGCGATTTCGAAATCACTTCTTCGTTTGCGACTAT
>CAYFJO010000922.1:0-2809 GCA_964343305.1 uncultured Pirellulaceae bacterium
TACATTGCTCCGTCGCCGGGATGAATGATCGCGTCGGTGATCGGTAGCGGTGCGCCGGTAACGAATTCTTCTTTGGTCGCCGTATAGCTTGAACTGTTCGGATTGATTTTCAGATGAACGGCGTAGAGTTTCCCCCAGCTCCAGTCGAGCGCGTACAACGCGTTCTGATACTTTGCTGGGAACTTTGCGCCGTAGCCGAAGGTCATGCCAGTTGGCGACCCGGGGCCGATGTCGAGAACGGGCGGAAGATTGTCGGAATAAAATGTTGGCTGCTTCCCGGCACCGTTTCGCCAGCCGAATTCGGCTCCGCTGGTGACCTGGCAGATCCGCGTGGGGCGATACCACGGCACATTGAAATCGTATTCCATGTCGGCGTCGTACGTGAACAGTTCGCCGTCGCGGTTGAACGCGGCATCGAAAATGTTGCGAAACCCGTTGGCGTAAGCTTCGAAGTTTTTTCCGTCTGGATCGACGCGGTAAATGATTCCGCCCGGTGCGAGTACGCCGCGATTGTGGCCACGGCCGTCCGGGAAACTCGGCAGCAGATGATCTTCGCCCCAAACCTGTGGAACCTGCGAAGTGTCCGCCAGTTCCGTCGGCTTTGTGCTGTTGCCCGTGATCAAGAACAACGATTTACCATCGGGACTAGGCACAACAGCGTGAACTCCGTGATCGCCTCGTGCGTCCATCGCGCGCAACATCTCAACCTTGTCAAGATTGTCATCGCCATCACTGTCGGTAATGCGATACAGGCCGGATGGAATCTTTTTCTCGTAATCATTGACGCCGACATACAAAGCATCGAACGCCCAGACCATTCCATTGACGGCGCGGATTTTGGCGGGGACGGGCTGCACGTCGTTGGAGTTCAATATTTCTCCGCTTGCCGGCGGAGTGATTCGATACATCCCGCCGAACTGATCGCTGACCAACAGCCGCCCCTTGTTGTCCGTGCAAAGGTTGACCCAGGAACCATGCGTATCGCTGGGCACAGAGTAAAGCAGCTCGACCTTGAATCCCTTGGCGGCCTTGATCCGTTCGACGGGAGTCGCCCTGTTGCCGGCTTTCTCGGTGACGGCGTCAATCGCGGCCTTGGCATCTTTGCCTTTCAGGTGACGCAAGCGGATGTCCTTGAACTCGACGGTCATCGGCGCACCTGCATGGAGCTGCAGCGCGAGGATGCCCTTTCGTTTGGCTTCCGGATGATTGTCCGTCAGGTCCATCGTGGTGATGCCATTGACCTGATGAATCTGACGATTGCCGACTGCGATGATCGTCAGCTCATTCCATTCGGTCCCGACAAGTTTCTGTTTCTTGTCGCCGACTTCGCCTACCACCTTTGGCTTCCCATCAGCTCCGACGACGACCCGCTGGAAACGCCGGGCAACAATCCCTCGCCACTTCTCGGCGTAGAGCATTCCAAAGAAGTCGGCCCTTGGATGCAAATCCGCCTGATACCCTTTGACGACAAAGTCCTCAGGCTTGCCGATCAGCTCGCTTCGGTATTGCACTCCCGAGTTATTGCCTGCAAAACGAACATTCGCCTTGAATACGAAATCGCCAACGTCCCCACCTTGCCAGACAAGGAACGTGTTGCCTTTCGTCGGTTTGTCCTTCGTCGTCTGGCCAAAGATCGCACCGTCTTTGACAGTCCAGAAGTCCGTCTTCCCGGCCCAGCCGGTAAGGTCTTTGCCGTTAAAGAGTGATTGGAATTCCCGTGCGTTGGCGGTGGTGGCAAGAGCCGTGAGCAGCATCAGCGTTGATAGTCGTCTCATAGGTTTGATCACATTCGTTTGCTTGAGGATGAAAGTTTTTAAAATTGTTTGATGTGAGAATCTGGCTCTGTATCAAAACAGTGGGTCACGCATTTCACTGTTCATCTTTTCCCAGATCGCCTGCAGTTCTGCGAGGCGTTTCGGATTGGTCCCGGCCAAGTTTGTGGCTTCAGAGATGTCGTTCGAGAGATCGTATAGTTCCCACATTGCTTTGCCGGGATTGAGCCTGCGGCCCATGCGCACGAGCTTCCAGTCGCCGTGGCGCAGGGAAGTCTTGCCACCTTGTCGCCAAAAGAGCGTTTCGTGCGGCCTGGTCTTATCTTTGCCTGCGAGGTACGGAAGCAGATTCACGCCTTCGACCTGCTTCGGGGTTTTTACTCCCGCGATCGCGGATGCAGTCCCAAAGATGTCCATCGAACTGACCGGTTTGTCGTAGACCTTTCCCGACGGCAGCTTGCCCTTCCACTGGACCATGAAGGGAACTCGAATCGCGCCTTCATACATCTGGCCCTTCTCGCCCCGCAGAGGCAGGTTGGAAGATGTCAGTTCCCGGGTCGGGCCGCCGTTATCGCTCAGGAAAAAGACGAGCGTGTTTTCTTCAAGACCCGACTTTCGCAGTTGTTCCATCACGGCGCCGACGCTGTCGTCCATATTGGCCAGCATCGCCGCGAAAATACGGCGATGAATATCTTCAATGTGAGAGAACTTCTTCATATAAGCGTCCGCGCCCTGCAGCGGGCTGTGGACGGCGTTGTAGGCAAGCATTAGAAAGAACGGCTTGTCATCGTGGCTGTCGATGAAGTCGACGGCTTCACGCGTCAACGCATCGGTGAGATACTCGTTTTCAACCACAGGCTGGCCGCCGCGCACGATCGGGTTGTTGGCGTCGTAATCCGGTTCGTCGTACCCCATGTGCGTGCTGTAGATGAGCCCCTTCTTTCCGATCCAACGCCCTTTGCCGCCGTCAGGCAACGTCTTTCGACGCAGCATCGTGGTCACGCCTTTGTAAGGCGGCGGCACAAAGTAATGGCCCT
>CAYFJO010000923.1:0-2805 GCA_964343305.1 uncultured Pirellulaceae bacterium
TTCTCTGGTCGACCGGAAGGCGTCATGACAGCGTCACACGACACTATCTGCGCGGACGGACTTTGACGCGCAAACTGTCACAAATTGCCTAGCGATTCGAGAAGGAATCTTTACGAAGTCTGTGGCGAGATTAATGAGTTCGATGGGAAATCGGCAAATGGAATTGATTTGCTTCGCAAGGCCCTTGATTCTTTTGCGTTCGGAAGCGAAATTGTCTCGCTTTGTCAAACGGAAGAGAGAAGTCGAATGGATACAAAGGTTGCCGTTGGTGAATCCGATTATGGTTGGGCTGTTTTTGCAAGACGTGATTTTATTGCAGGGGAGAAGATCGCTCGTGTAGCTGGTGAAGTCTTCAGCGCCAAAGAACATGAGTCAGAATACTGCATCGACCTAGCCGACGGTACGGTTCTTGAACCAACAGAACCGTTTCGTTACCTGAATCATTGCTGCGATCCGAACTGTGAATTGATCATCCTGAAAGCGCAAGATGGACGACCGCAGGTTTGGCTTTTTGCGATTAATCAAGTTGAGTCGGGTGAAGAGTTGACCATTGACTATGCCTGGGAAGCCGAAGTTGCAATCCCTTGTTTCTGCAATAGTGTGGTTTGCCGCGGTTGGATCGTCGACAAGGATGAGGTCGATGTAGTACAGGGTTCAGCACTTGCCTGACTCACTTCGGATAGCAGTCAAATTCTTGGAGCTTTAATATGTCAGCGGAAACCAGACAGCAACCACCGAACGAACGACTCATGCAATGTATTACAGGCCACTGGGTTGCCGCGGCGACGTACGTTGCCGCCAAGCTAGGCATCGCCGATTATTTGGCCGATGGTCCTAAAACCGGTGATGAAGTCGCGGCTGCTGTCGGATCGCATAGTCCGTCAACCTATCGGTTACTGAGGGCGCTGGCCGCACTGGGTATCTTGCAGGAAACCAACGCGCACGCTTTCACATTGACAGAAGTTGGCGAACTGTTGCAAACCGACCATCCCAAATCGATGCGGTCGATGGCTCTGTTTCAAGGCGCCGATCCTCATTGGCGCGGTTGGGGAAACTTACTTCACACTGTGAAAACGGGTGAGGCAGCGTTTGCAGATGTTCATGGCATGGGGTTCTTCGATTATTGCAAGACAGACGACGATTTCTCTGAAGCTTTCAATGGCGCGATGACGGGCATGTCCGCGGCAGCTTCTGAAGCAGTCGTCGATGCGTATGATTTTAGCGGCATCAACGAACTCGTGGATGTCGGCGGTGGGCATGGATACTTACTATCGCGAATTCTCCAAAAGCACGATCAAATGAACGGCATTCTTTGTGACCTGCCGCACGTCGTCGAAGGGGCAAGCGCAAAGATCGAAGAAATGGGACTGAGTAGCCGCTGCGAACTTGTCGGAGTGGACTTCTTCGAATCTGTGCCAGCCGGTGATGCCTACATCGCAAAGAATATCATCCACGACTGGGACGACGTGCACGCCGTGAAGATCCTCAGTAATATGCGTGAATCCATGGAAGGCAATGGAAAGGTACTTCTGGTCGAAGCGGTTATTACCGACGACAATCGCAACTCGACGGCGATCATGATTGACCTCGAAATGCTCCACGCCACACATGGTGGACGAGAACGAACACGGAACGAATTTGACGATTTGTTTCGTCAAGTGGGACTAAAACTAAGTCGAGTTGTCGAGACTCAATCGATATTCTGTGTCGTGGAAGCAATTCCGACGTCGTAGACCCCTTTGGTGGAGCTGCGTTCGCTGCCGATCTCATTTTTCGTTGTCTCCGGCGGAGTGGCTTTGGCAAGACACCAACCACTAGACGTCATTCAATCAAGCACATCACATGTGATTCGAAATGATAGAAACGACGCTTAAAACGGACTTGGCAACGATCGTCATTTTCGGGGCGACCGGCGATCTCACTGCGCGTAAATTAATGCCCGCGCTATACGCCTTATGGAAGAATGGGTTTCACGACAGCCGTGTGCCGATTGTAGGCGTGGGCAGGCGTGAAAAAGACGATGCAGAATTTCGTGACGAGATGTTCGCGGCAGTTAGTGAGCATTCTCGCTGTGGTGCCATCGAGGTATCAGACTGGAACAAGTTTTCGCAAACACTGTTCTATCGCAAGCTTGACGTTCAGAACGCCGACGACTTTGCTGGGTTGTCGACGGAACTTACGGCGCTGGAGCAAAAAGCTGGCACAGCGAACAATCGACTTGTATATCTTGCTACCGCTCCGAACTTGTTCCTGCCCGCCGTCCGGGGCATGTCCGCTGCTGGCATGATTCCAAGCGAGGGCAATCAGCAATGGATTCGCGTCGTTTTTGAGAAACCCTTTGGTCGTGACTTGGCTTCCTCGCAAACGCTTAGCCAAAATCTTCACGGCCTGCTGCGCGAGGATCAGATTTACCGAATTGACCACTATTTGGGCAAGGAAACCGTTCAGAACATCTTGTTGTTTCGATTCGGCAATGCAATCTTCGAACCGTTGTTCAATCGAAGCCACGTGGAGCAGGTGCAGATCACGGTTGCTGAATCGCAGGGCATCGAACGGGGACGTGGTGACTATTACGACGAATCGGGCGCACTGCGGGACGTTTTACAGAATCATGTTTTGCAACTTCTGACGTTGATTGCCATGGAACCGCCCGCACGATTCGAGGCGGACGCAATTCGCGATGAGAAACTAAAAGTCTTGCAATCACTGATGCCGGGTCACTCTGGCAGCATTTCACGGTGGGCCGTGGCGGGCCAGTACGGAAAAGGAAATGTTGATGGCGGTACTGTTTCGGCATACCGTGAA
>CAYFJO010000924.1:0-2804 GCA_964343305.1 uncultured Pirellulaceae bacterium
TTCGTACTACAGCAGATATTCGGTTTAAGGGTGTGGGTGATGAGGCATACGTTTATGGTACGCCAGAGCGAACCGGCACATTCGTCATGTGCTACTCGAATATTTACGTACTTATCAATTCGAATACCCGCGATCTCCAAACCACGGCTGCGCGAGTCATTGAGACGGCGTTGAAAACAATTGCTCAACAGCACGCAAGCAATGCGGAGACGGCCAGCGAAAAGCCTGCCCTCGCCATGGACGACTCAACAAAGATACAAGGAGCATGGAAAATACTGTTCGAGGAAAGCAACGGGGTTAGGAAGAAGGTCTCAGACGACGTCGTTTTTACATTCGACAGGAATATGGTGCTGCTGGGCGGTTCCCGCATTCCACCGAACCCACTTCTGGCTGGGACTCGAACCTTCTCGCTAGATGACAAATCGAAGCCGAAGAAGATCGTGATGACGTACAAAGAACCGAAATGGCTGAAGCCTGCGCCGGACCTGGCGGCTCCGGCTCCGCCGAAAGACCCTGAACTGCGAAAGAGATATGAAAAGGGCTTGCTGAAGTCACCTTTTGATTTGGACGCATGGCTTTCGGGATGGATGGCACCACAAGCCGAGTTTGCCTACTCGCTTGAGGGCGACACACTGATTTTGTGCTGCCACTCAGAATTCGTAGAGAGAAAGGGGCAGGTGTTCAAGGCGTCCGGCTCGCTTGCAACAGAGAAAGACGACAAACGAATAATGTGGGTATTGAAGCGTTCCACCGAGGAAGATTTGCCACCCGCGACACCCGCAAGCGTTGGACGGACTTTTCGGACACAGGTTAAGAAGGTCATTGACAAGAATCCAGCATTTCGAGAATTGGCAAACTCGAACTTGGAGATTCGTGGATTTGTCGAATCCGAAAAACCGGAGCGATTCGCGGTGAAGCAGTCCTCGTTTTCCGAGGCAGTGAAACGGGTAAATGCTCTCAGCGAACAAGAAAAGGCGACCCTGATTGTGCATGGAAGTTTGCAGGACTTGAAACGTGATGATGATTGCTGGATCGCCACCTTTATGAGCAGATTCTCGTCCGGGCTTGAAGGCTATCTCGACGTAAAAACGGGGAACCTGGTCTTCTTGTGGATCACGCCAGAGGGATAGATTCGCTCATTGCAGGAGATACCGACTGGCCCTGGTTGTAAACTGGCTACAAGGTGATGGTATTGCTACGACCGTCGTACGGTCGCGTGACAACTCCAAGTGGCGTGGGAGGTCTTTGCGCATTTGTCACATCCCCATCAAATCGAGCTCAAGAATCAACCGGCCGCAGCAAAGTTTGAAACTCTGTCATCAAGTCGATGACGCCAAGAGAGCAATTGCTGACCGAACTGAACTGAGCTAGGTCGACAAGCCCAGCCACTGACGAGATATTGACGATCGTGCCTCCGCCTTGTTTTCTCATCTGCGGGATGACCGCTTGAATGCAGTTGAATGCTCCCGTCGCGTTGACTTGAAGGATTCGATTCCACTCCTCAAGCGACACTTCGGCGGCAGCCCGATCGACCGTATTGGTCCTGGCACAGTTCACCAACACATCAATGCAGCCAAGCGCCGACTTTCTTGATATAAGAGTCCAGTTCGCGCACCATGGTTTGTACTTTTTCCGGCATCGTTGCTGACAGGTCGTTGGTTTCGCCCATTTCTTTGGCAACATTAAAGAGTTTGATGTCGCCGGTATTGAGTTGACGCATCAGTTTATTGTCGCCATTGCGGTAGGCGGTGATCGGCGTGGTGTAGTGGGCCGGGAAGTGGAAAACGAAGCCTGTATCGCGCTGGGCAAGTTTTCCGGAATTGCCCTTTTTCAAAACGGGGCGGAGGCTGATGCCGTCGAGGTCGTTCGGCAAGGGAGCTTTGCTACCGGCGAGATCGTGCATGGTGCTCAGGTAGTCCCACCGCGCTACGGGAAGGTCGCATTGGGAATTGGGCGCAATGCCAGGGCCAGCGACGATCATCGGAACGCTCGTCTGGGTGTAGCCCAGGTCGTCGATGTAGATCAGGATGAAGTTGGGTGCCTCATCAGCGTGAAGCGGCAGGGCTGCGACAGTGAACAGTGTGGCGAATAATGCCTTGGATATCTTGTTCATTTCTTGTTAACGAGTTAGCTGGTCGATGAATCTTTGATCGTACGCGTATTTGAAAAGGATACGACACCGATTGATTTCGTTGGTCAGGGTTACCACGCCGAGTCGAGTTGCGAGTGATTCTCGAAAGCGTTCAAAATCATCTGGCCGCAGATCTTCAATGTTCCGGTCAATACCAAACTGATTTACAACTAGTTCGCATGTCCGAAAATAGTCATCGAATGAAGCGGGTGACAATTCATCCGATTTCAGTTTGCTTTGTTTGCTGTTTAGAAAAGAACTACAGAGAGTTTTCAGGGTGATTCTGTCGTCGCCGTTCGTTGGTGGAACCTGTCCGTTGACAATGTAAGGCCACTCACGGTTTAACCGATCAAGCGCGCCTTGCCAGTCACCGAGCTTGCCAAACCAAATGTCTTTTGGCGGTATTTCTTGCACCATCGACCAGATGGATGTGCGGTCAAAGGAAAGTCTGCGTATGGCTTCTTCTGGTTGTTTGAACGGTTTGTCTTGGTAGACTTTCCCTTGGTCATGATCGATCTCGATTGAAGAGGATATTGACACAAGTGAGTGCTAAAATAGGATATCGGGTGTCAAACGCCGATCCCATCGTATTCGATAATAACCACTATTCACTTTTTTGAAGTGTTTGGCCGAGTGGCGGAACTGGCAGACGCACGGGACTTAAAATCCCGTG
>CAYFJO010000925.1:0-2796 GCA_964343305.1 uncultured Pirellulaceae bacterium
GAGTGCGGGAGGGGAGACTCGAACTCCTACGTCCTATGGACACTAGATCCTAAATTCAAGCATCACGCGTGAATGCCGGGTTTTCCTGTCCCGATGTGTGCATATTCTATCGTCAAATGCACCGTTGGGAAGGAGTTTCCTGTCAGTTTCCTGACACCCACACAACCAAACCAAGGATTGGTTATGTGGGTGGATTACCAATTGAGTATCTAACGAAACAGATCGATGAGTTTTTCGCTCGTTGATTTTCGTTCAATGCCTGAAATCTTGTCGCAGCGAGATTGGACAACATCCCCGACGACACGCAACGCTAAATTAACAGCAAGGCGGATCGGTGGGTCTTCACTCCAAAAGGCTGGTTGGATGAAGTGGATTTGGGCCAGTGGAATCCAAGTGTCGATCGTCTGCGAACTTTCGAGGATCACCGCGCCGTTGACCATGCCGGCGATCAACGAAGCATCTTCGGCAAGGCCTAACTCGTCGTCTTTTAAGAACACGCGGCATGGTTGAGACGACAGTACGTTTAGGGCGGTTCGGTAGACATTTAGATTCCAGGCTGTTTCAGCTCGGGTTGTCGCTGGGGCGCGATAAAGCTCTTTCGCAACCTGGCCCGAGAAATAGGTTGCGAGTGAGTTCAGCGTGAAATGAGCGATAACGCATGCTACGAACAAAACGAGCCCGGCAATGAGGCACCACTTTAGCCGTGAACGAGTTTTTGGTGACATGGAATTCTTTCTCCTAATTGGTCAGGCGTACTGTTTATTTTTGACGACGATGTAGCCAACTCGTTGGCAACCACCTTTGCCGCAGCATTGTGCTTTGCGGCCAAGGTAGTGGGTCGGCACGAGGTAAGAAGCACCGCACACGCACGATAGATGAACTGTGTCTCTTGTTCGTGTGTCTGTTGCGACGGTGGTACGGGAGTTTTCAAGCGGGGCTCTGTAGCCAAGTTTCAACTCAATGTTGAGTAGGTTTAAATCGAGTAAAGACATCAGTTGCTCCATGTTGCTTTGGTGTGTTGCTGTTGGACGTCGATGCCTTGTGTTTCGCAAACCACCGTCATTTTGTTGACAGGTCGGTTCACTTGTGGCAGAGTTCCCGCGATGAGCCCAGGCGGGAGTTCAGAGCACATGATGAGTTCGTGCATGGGTTGATCAATCATTGTTAAACTCCTGTTGATCGACCCCGCCGGTGATGCCATCTGACTGCAATCAGATGTGAGTCACCGGCATTTTTCATTAGCCGAGACTCAAATTACGACGGAGTAAGTGTGTGGAAAGATCGATTCGCGAACACGGTGCGAATCGAACATGCAAAACTAAAAGACAACCACGTCAACGTGGTTAGCAAAGACAGCGACCTAGGATACTCGTCCGAAAGCGTCGCTTTTCGAGCTAGCGACCTTCATGATCATGTACTCAGCCCATCGTCACCATTGACTCGAACGTGACGTGGCCAAAATCGCGTCATATCGTGGCCGCGACGGATAGACGGCCCGTAGATTGCATTGATCGCGTGTACTGCAGCGTTTGCAGATCCGTACAACGCCTGCGCATGAAAATTACTTGACTTGTGTAAACGCTTTACCTGAAGATTCTCTTGACAATTCGATCTGATCCATGGAATTCCGGATGCAAAATCGTAGGCGCGGCGCCGTCCATGGTCAAGAGATTCGTCAAGAATATCTTTCCGGCAGGCCGACAATGAAAAGACCGCCGAGAACGAGCGGTCAGAAATCTCATGGTTTATGATGCCTAGCACAATCAGGACAGAGTCTTGGGTGACTATCGCTGATGAACTCATGACGAGTAACTTGGTGCTTGGTGTGTTTGCCGCACAACGTGACGCCAAATTCGGAGCTGCACAAATGCCAGGTCGTTCGATCATCGGCCATCTGCTCGGTAGAACTGATCGTGAATTGTTCAATCAATGAGTCCCACCAGAGCGAGACAGGATGTTCAAACTTCGCAGGATGCACGGTTACCGGTGCGTGCCCTGCTCGCATCTCTTTTACACTCACGTCGTGATGTCGAAGATACGCGGCGGCAGTTCGCGCGGAAATGATTTGCGTGGATGTAGTGCTCATCGGGCGACCTTTCAAAAAGATCAACGGCGGGTTAAAGAACGGAGTCGCGATAAGCGTGCCTGTGATTTCAATGCGCCGTCAAAATTCGGCGGTGTATTTCAACGCGTCATTTGTTCCACCTTTTTGTTCCGGAAAAAATTGTGATTGCACTCCCCTTTTGCCCAACGGATAACCAGATTTGAGTTGCCCTGTGGCGCATTCAAATCCGGTGTGCGGCGTTTTTGATGGCCGATAGGTATCTTTGGTCATCCGGGATTTTGGACGGCCTTAGAATCGATTTAAATACGCCGTCTTTTAGTGTCGCAAAATGTAGATCAGCCAATCGACTTTCGAAGTTGTTGCAACGCGTACTCGTTCATCCGAGCAGTGAACACCGCTGGCGGATGATCAGCACCGCCGTCGGCCTTGATTTCCGCCAGCGCGGTGCGAATTACCGATTCAGGAACATGAGCCGCGACTTGGCGGTAAAAATCGCGGCTGTGATCGTCCCCCATTGCGTCGAGAATGTCGGCGGCGATCACGTAGGTCTTGTCTGCTGGTTGGTCGATGGTCGGTAACCGCAAAACCGGTGAGCGATCACCGTTAACGGTATTGTCCAACTGTTTGTTGTTACCTGTTTGTTGTGGGTAACGTTTCTTTACCACGGGCCTGGTAAAACTTTGAGACTCCCCCTGGATCATTTTTTTACCACGGGGGTCAGCAAAATTGAG
>CAYFJO010000926.1:0-2789 GCA_964343305.1 uncultured Pirellulaceae bacterium
CCGTTATCCGATGTGAAAACGACGATCGTTTTCTCGGTGAGACCATTTCGGTGCAGCGCATCAAGAATCTGTCCCGTGCTCCAGTCGATGCACTCGATCACGTCACCATACAGTCCGCCTTTGCTCTTGCCCGCAAAAAGTTCGGACACGGCCAACGGTTCGTGCGGCATCGTATGCGACAGAAACAGGAAGAACGGAAGCGCTTTGTTCTTGTCAATGAATTCGACCGCCGCGTCCGTAAGCCGTTCGGTCAATTCACCGTCATCGGGATAAGGAATTGGCTCTTCACCGCTCAGGAATAGATCGGACGTATCACCGACGGCTTTGCCAACTGTGGGCCGGTTAAACATGTGACCCAAGGGAGTGCCATAATAAACATCGAAGCCATGGCGAGTCGGATAAAACTCCGGTGTATGTCCCAAATGCCACTTACCAATACACGCTGTGCGATAACCTTGGTGTCGCAAAACTTCCGGCAGTGTGATCTCGGACGAGTTCAGACCAATCTTGTCATACACATGCAACGGAGTCGGAAGACCAACACGCGTGGCATGACAACCGGTCATCAGCGCGGCACGCGTGGGCGTGCAGATTGGTGCCGCCGCATAAAAGCTGGTCAGTCGAGCACCATCACGAGCCATGCGGTCAATGTTCGGCGTCTTGATTGTCTTCGACCCAAAGCAACCAAGGTCACCGTAGCCCTGATCATCCGTGAGGATGATGACGAAGTTCGGTTTTTTATCGTGACTTTTTGCGTCCTCAGAAAACGAAAACAACGTGACGAGAATCAATGCGATGTAGTTTTGCATCTTGATTGAGGCACCCAAACTATTTCTGAGTTTCAGTCAGCAGTCGCGAGTCGCTTGATGCGGTCATCGTTGACACGAATGATGCCGACTTGATTGTCGTTTTGCGCGGTCACGTACAGCAAACCATCTTGGAATACTAAGTCGTGCCCGTTGTCGCGGCTAGTCGGGAAAAGTTCTTGTGACGTCCATCGCGCGACAGTCTGTGGCGATTGCGGCTTGGAAACATCGACTGTTTGAATCGTCTGACCACCGGCCAAAAAAACAACCTTGCCTGCGACCGTCAGCCCGTTCGGGCCAAAACCAGTGGGATCGGCGAAAGGTATGACGGCAATCTGTTGCGGAGCGTTCGGCTTGCTAAGATCGACAACGATCAGGCGCCCACCTTGGCCTGTCGTGCTGGCGCCAACGTAGGCGTAATTACCAGTGACTTGTACGCGGTTTGCACCGACGAGTTCAGGTGTTGCGACGAACCCGACCATGGTCCACTGATTCGATGGCAACAGTTTTCCGTCGTCATCGTAGACTTTCAATACGACTAGTTTTCCCGACTCCTTCAACCGGCCAAAACGTCGAGGATCGGGCACGACGACGTATTCGCCATGCAAATCGATGTCATGTGGCCAACCGATGTCGAATTTCTCGCGAGCGTTTAACGCAGTGACAAGTTTCGGCTTCGCCGCCGTACTAACGTCGAACGCGTCAATCCAACCGTTTTTGCTTGCGGCGAAGATCGTGTCGTCGTGACGAACCATGCCGTTGATCCGAGAGATCTTCGGCGGATCGGAAAGCCAATCGTCGAAAATCGGTTTCCGCGGATTCGTAAGATCGATCGATATAAAATCGTCCGTGCCTAGAAACAGTCGCTCCTTATCGAGCAGAACTGTCTCAGCGTCGTGTAGCCGCTTGGTGTCGCGCTGATGCCAGATCAAGTGCGGCTCGTCTGGTTGAGAAATATCCACAATCGCGAGAGAACCACCTTTGCCTGCGACGAATGCAAGGTCGCCGTGAAGCTCGATGTCGTGTGCGCGATTGAAGGCTCCGTCGTCGTGGAGTATCGAAACGACCGAAAGTTGCTCGTCCGAAGCTTCTTGCGCATTCCGCTCTTGCTCGGGCTGACGATTGGTTTCGCCGCTAGATAGTTCGGCAACGTAAAGGCGACTCCAGCGGTCCGAACTGACGTTGAAATAGATGCGCCCGCCGTCGCGACTAAACACGGGGTGCGGGTGCGATGGCCGCCATGATTTTGCACCGTGAGAATTGTCGAACTCGTGAATCAGATGCCATTGCTGTTTTTCAAAATCGCCCACAACTACTCCCCATCGTCGGCGATTCGACTCGGGTGTTAGCATGACGCCGTCTGTCACGAAGAGTCGACCGTCTGGCGCTACGGAAGGATGACCGCCTGCGCGAAGATAGTCCGGTTGAGCCAGTTTCTTCTCGACCTTGCCGGTCTCTACATTGATCAACACCGCGCCGTCGCTCCACATGTTCACAATATGCTTGGAGTCTGGATGCCAAGCGGGATGCCCCCACTTGCTGTGCAGGAACAGGTATTCTTGCTCGGTCATATCGAAACAGAAAATGCCGGCTCGATCGCTGCCGCCGGCGCGATCTCGGTATCCGCCGCCGTTGGGTGACGAAAGTTTGAAAAACAATCGTCGCTGATCTGGGCTGATGTTCGGAAAAAACAGCGTCGTGTGTTTGCCGCCAAATCTGCCATTCAAATAACTCGCGTAGGATGTCTTGGCATAAGCAGGCTTGACGGAATCAGCCGACACAAGCGGTTTCGATTTTCCGGTCGCCACTTCAACCAAGGAAAGGTCTCGGTATTCTGCTGGAGCCCAATGTTGCCCATAGATCGCCACCGTATCAGCATTGGCTGGCCCAAACGCTATTTGTCGCTCGTGACCAAGGACTGTCGTCTTCAATGAATCGACGTCGACCGCGATGACCACTGACTTACCGTCCCGCAAGTCTTGA
>CAYFJO010000927.1:0-2784 GCA_964343305.1 uncultured Pirellulaceae bacterium
GTGATGATTGTCCTGCTGGTAGCAATCATTGTGGGCTGGGTCTTGCTGACGGCTATCGGCGCGAATCAGGAAGATGGCTCCGCGCCATTGTATTTGACGTTGCTGACGGTCGGCACCGTCATTCTCGTGGCGGTTTTGGTGGGCGTCGTGATGTACCTGGTGTTGTCGATTCGTGCCATCAATCTGAATCGACAGCAATCGAACTTCATGGATAGCGTGACACATGAACTCAAATCGCCCATCGCGTCACTGAAGCTTTACTTGCAGACGTTGTCGCGCGGCGATGTGTCGGATGGCGATCGCGCTGATTTTCATAACTTCATGCTCGAAGATGTTGAGCGACTGGACTCGCTCATCAACCACCTGCTTGACGCGGCCCGGCTGGAGCGTGGATCCGAGGACGGCGAAGTGGAAGATATCGACGTGGCCGAATTGTTGCATCAATGCGCCGCTTCCGTCAGCCTGCGATATCGCTTTGATGCCGCGACGATCCAACTTCAGACACAACCTTGCGAGGTGCGCGGACGTCACGTCGACTTGGACATGATCTTTCGCAACTTGATCGACAACGCGGTCAAATACGCCGGCAATCCGCCTCTCATCTCCGTGTCACTGGAACCAACTTCGGAAGAGCAGGTCGTGATTCGCATCGCGGACAATGGTCGCGGAATTCCAAGAAAACTGCGTCGAAAGATCTTTGGGCGTTTCGTCCGCTTGGGTTCGGAATTGGAGCGAAAGAAACACGGCACTGGCCTGGGCCTATACATTGTTCGCACGCTAGTCCACCGGCTGCGCGGACACGTGCGAGTCAATGACGTGGAAGACGGCTCTGGAACGGTGTTCGAAGTGCACCTTCCCGGGCGAGTTAAATTGCCGGACAAAACACCGGAAGCGATCTCGGAAAAGGTGGATGTGGCATGACCCAACGAAAACACGTGCTGGTCGTTGAAGATGAAGAGCATCTGGCGATTGGCATCAAGTACAACTTGCAACGGGAAGGCTATCGGGTGACGACCGCCGCCGATGGCCCGACGGCGTTGAGCATCGTCGAAGAGAACGACGAGATTGATTTGGTCGTGCTCGACATCATGCTGCCTGGGATGAGTGGTTACGATGTTTGCGAGACGTTGCGAGACACGGGCCGCGATATGCCGATCATGATCCTCAGCGCCCGGACACTTTCAGAAGATCGCACGCGGGGGTTCGATGTTGGGGCTGATCAGTATCTCACGAAGCCCTTCGAGTTGGATGAACTGCTCAGCCGCGTGAAAAACTTGCTGGCATTGTATGACCGCCGCTTGCATAGCACGGAGACTTCGGAGTCAAAACTGAAGCAATATGAATTTGCCAATTCAAAAATCAACTTCGAGACATACGAAGTTGAAGTTTCCGACCGGCCCGTTCGCTTGACGCCGATGGAACTGGATCTGACGCGCTACTTTATCGAAAACGAAAGCCGCGTGATCCCTCGCGAAGAGTTGCTGGAACAGGTGTGGAAGATGCCTGGAAGCATTTCGACCCGAGCCCCAGACCAGTTCATTCGCCGCTTGCGAAAAATCTTCGAGCCCGATCCGGGGACGCCAGTACACTTTCTAACAATCCGCGACGCCGGGTATCGCTTTGTTGCTAATCCTGAAGAGTAGATGGGATTTAGCATTACGATTTCGTCAGCGACTTTGCTTGTCCTTGTCGCTGTATAGAAAACTGGACTCGTTCCACTATTTTGCAGATGAAAACCGCGGGAATAAATCCCACCGCATCGGATGGTTCACATTTGCGTAAGGCTATTTAGGTCTTCCCGGTCCGCTTCTTTAGTTGGTCGACGAGCGCCGCGGCCAGGATTAACAGGCCAAAGACGACTTGCTGTTCGTACTTGTCGACGCCCGCCATATTCAAGCCGTTTTCGATGACGGCGATGATCATCGCTCCGATCAGCGTGCCGATGATTCTGCCTTCGCCACCCGCGAGACTCGTACCGCCGACCACCACGGCGGCGATGACTTGCAGTTCGTAGAGGTTGCCATCCGCTGGGTTGCCGCTTTCGAAGCGCGAGGCGTTGAGGATGCCTGCCAATCCAGTCAATGCGCCACAAATCGTGTAAACGAGTGTCAATACGAGTCCGACTCGGATGCCCGAGAGCTTTGCCGCTTCTGGATTTCCACCGACGGCATAAACATAGCGGCCGAAACTCGTTCGCGTCATGACGATGTGTGCGGCGATCAGCAGGAACGCAGTCAGCAAAATCGGATTAGGAATGTAGAGAAACTCGCCTTTGCCCAGCCACGAAAATGCTTCTGCTTCGATTTTGATCGCGACCGGTGCGCCCGTGCCGCCCGACAGCATGCTGTTGTAGCGAACGTTGATGATGTAGGCCAAGCCGCGGGCGATCATCATCAACGCCAGCGTGACGATGAACGCTGGGATGCGAAACACGGTGATCATCGTCCCGGAAAACGTTCCACACAATGTACAGATCGCCATGCCCATCAGGGCGCATAAAATGATCGCAAAGATCGATGCCTCGGCACCACCCGCCGATTGAATCATGACCGCCGTCAAAACGCCGGACAACGCAAGCATGCTGCCCACCGACAAATCAATGCCGGCCGTGATGATGACCATCGTCATCCCGATCGCGACAATAAAGATCTCGGCGTTGCTGTTAACGATGTTGAGCAAGTTGCCACTGGTCAGAAAAGTCGGCCAGGTGTAACTCGCGGGCTTGTGGACCTTCGTTTCCGCGAATGCAGTTCCACGTTCTTTGAGTTTGCTCTCTTTCAAGGG
>CAYFJO010000928.1:0-2784 GCA_964343305.1 uncultured Pirellulaceae bacterium
CCTGCTGGAATACAAAGAGCGATTTGGCATTTCAATGCAAGCAATGATCTATCGCGCATCGGAATCGGGGATTCTAGACGAAAGAACCGCCAAACGACTGTGGGTGCAATTCGCAAGACGTGGTTGGCGCAGGAATGAACCCGGCAATGTGCGACCAGATAGAGCCACTGGCTTTGAGCAACTTCTTGAGTCGGCAATCAACCAACGCAAAATTCGTTGGAATGAAGCGGAGTCCTATTTGGGCATCCGTAAGTCAGAGCTTCAAGATCGTCTTAGTGCAGCTTTACAACTTGATGCAGATACAGGATTGATGGGAGAGGAGGTGGAAGAAGGTCAAATCCTGAAATTTGAACAATAAAAAAAGGCCGAGTGTGGAGCGCTCGGCCAACGAAACGGAACTTTACTTTACGGAAGGTATTATGTCGAAAAAACGAAGGAGAACAATCCCATTGCAACCAGATGAAGATCAGTTGTTGCGAAAGTTTTATAAACATGCGCGCATTCCCGTAGACCAGTTCAAAAAGCGCCCTCCTGACGATCTGGAGTCTTTTGTTCGAAATTGGAACCGCGCCACCAATCGAAGTGATAAGCCGGACGAAATTCTTCACTACGTGATGACGAAGCGAAAGAATGGCGATTGGCCTCGGTTGGATGGAAATCACAAGTCGGCACCTTCGATTCACAATTTGATCGAATTCAATGAACGGGACTGGGAAACATTGCTCGCCGTGTATGAACAAGTTGTCGTTCCCCAGGACATCGGAACGGACAGCTTGGTGCATGACGACGAATTAGCAGAATTGGTTGCATACAAGTTCTGCCAAGCGACAGGGCAAGCTATCCCAAGCCATTTGCTCGTGGCCGCAATTATGGCAAAGAGAAAACGCAAGGATTGGGTGAAGTTACCTTCTAGCGGAGAAGCCAGGCGCGGATTGGACTTTAACGATCTCGACGACCTAGAAGACCAAGCTGCGGGCTAAAAAAACAGGTGTGGCCGGGAACGCAAGCCATGCCGGTAGGCTACGTCGTTGAAGATTCCAAACCTTTAACGCAGTGGAGTCCAAATCCACTGTCCCGGTCGCGTTTTCATTATAATCGACCGAGCATGCCCAGCACCCCCGACAAGCCGAACCCATACGAGCCGCCAAACTCGGACCGTTGTCGAAACCACGGCGACTCTCCACGGAATCCTGAGTCGAATGTTTTTGCCTACATAGCTTTCGCATTGGTCTTGTTGGCCGCATTGTCGGCTATTTCGTGGCTGTTCGACTTCTTCTTCCAAATACCAATTCGCGGATAATCAATGAATCGCAGTTCACCAAAACCGAAACTCCGCTGGTGGCAGTTCAGCCTGCGGAAGTTCCTAGTGGCCATGACACTGTTCACTGTGCTGGCCGTGGGCTTTTGGCGCGTGAGAGAGTGGGGCAAAGAGCTAGCTCAACAAAGAGATTGGCTAAAACTTGAACGGATGGGTGCGACGTGGATGATGATTGATGATAAGGCCAATCGAGAACAGTATCGAAAGATCGGCAAAGCAGTTGACGTTGCTTTTGAGAATTTCAATAGGAAATACTGGGTGCCGCTGAAGGTTTACGAGTTGACCAGTTCTTACGATCCCAGAAAGTCTGCTTGGGATCTGGCACATGAATACGGAAGAGGCGAGTACATGAGGCCAGATGTACTGCTGATGCGCGAGGTGATTGACGAACTCAGCAGCAACAAATAATCACACACTACCTGAATCTTGGTAGTGTGTGACTAAAAGTGGCGTCCCGGCTACAATGACCCCCATGCCCAATACCCCCGACAAGCCGAACCCCTACGAACCGCCACGTTCCTTTGGAAGTGATGAAAACGATGTCGCCACGGCGCGGTATCTAAAACGGGCACAGCAAGACGCGACGATTCGTTTTTTCGAGCGACTTACCCTGGCTGTTAAAATCGTAGTTGCATTGATTGTGTGTTTTGTCTTGATCTGGCTTCTGTCAGCTATGGTGTGGATCTTGCAGATCGAGTGGAGATGACTTTCGCTGACATGACCGACAAACCGCAACTCCGCTGGTGGCAGTTCAGCCTGCGGTCGGTTCTCATTTTGATGCTCGCCGTGGGCTTGTTGATGCCAGCAGTTAAAGAAGCTGTCGAACGTGCACGAAAAGAGAAGAGGCGTTTCGATCAGCCCAATTCTTTTAGGATAATTCCCGTGGCCCAACGCGAGGTTTGTTGGACAGCGGATGATGTCTCTTTCGTTGGCCCACCTGACGAATCGTCTTCTCATTCTTCACGGTCGATGAGCCATTCATTCTTCATTTCACCATTGGCGATCAACTGAGTGTCGAATACTCGATAGATTACCGCAAGTATTCCAATGCTCGCGCCGATGCGCCACTGCCTCTGCCAGCGTTCGTCGCCAAACGTTGCAGTAAGGAATGGACTGGCGAAGCCAGTGGAACACAAAACGGACATTACCACCCCGCTGTTCATGCCGTTGTTAAATGGCGATCACTTTCCCTGCATTATGTCCTTGGTGCGCGATCCGTATTCTTCAAGAGTGATTTCATCAGCGGTGAATTTCTTTGCTGCAGCGAATAGCTGAAGTGGTTTGATGGCAGAAGTCTCGAATTTTCCAGTCGCCGCGATCGAGCCGAACACAACGGCGCCCCATGCGAATAGGATGGTCATGAAGACATCTGGTTTCCCGTTGTCATCCAGAATTCCAAACAAGGAGACACCCGCCATCACAACGAAGACAGGAATGGTAATCGCCGCCAACCACCGGAAAATGGG
>CAYFJO010000929.1:0-2780 GCA_964343305.1 uncultured Pirellulaceae bacterium
CAAAATCTCCAACCTAAACCACGCGTCAACGATGGTTCTGGTGCGCGCTTACCGTCATCAAGCCTTACAAATGGGAAGGCATGTGGGTATTCGATGACGATCGAGTCGGATTAGAAAAAGAACCGTTCGTTGGCGGCGCTGACACGATGATCGACACGGCGATCGCCATCAATGGTATTAAAAACGCGGATGAAGGGTTCTTACTTGTCTTCTCGTCGCATCCATTTCCTGACGCACACTTTTGTGTCGGTTGGGTCCGTGAAGAAATGGGCGGCAATGTTCATGTCGGGGAATTTGAAGTCGACGGCGAGTCCAAGCAAATAGAAGGCTGGCTATGTCCCGCGCTGAATCTCTACTATCCCGATGCACCGGAGCAACTGCATGTCCAAGTCAGGGCAACGTCGTAGCGACACGTGATTTAGGCAGTATTCCCTTAGAGCTTTCCTAGATCAGTTACACGAGAAACGTGATTGCACGTCGAGCAGTCAACGTAAATCAAAAACACGTCGAAGAATTCCTGCGCCGGAAGTTCAGGTTGGTCGAGCATCAGATCGAAGTCCCAAAACACATAGCCAACGGTGAGTTTTGAGAATTCTTCATTGTTACACTTTGGGCACGAGTACTTGGTACGAGGGCCAGTACCTCGATACTTTGTGGAACCTACGCCACCATCGATCTTGGCAATTTCGGCGTGATATCCGTGAATGTTCGTGTCGAGGATTTCTGTCGTTGAGTCACACGTTGCGCACCGAAATGCAAGAGGTGTGATCATCATGTCGTCGTCGCCACAATCAGGATTATAGTCGCGCAAGAGGTGGCCTAGAATCGCCCCTTTCGTTTCGCCGCATCTGCATGCGAGCGAATACACCGTCTTGAAATTGTCATCCCAGAACTCTGGCAATTCAGTGGGCGTCAAATCAAACTCTTTGATGCACGTTGGCGGCGTGCTCTTGATTTGACCGGCGATCCTAGCTTCTTCTGGTTCCATTAAGTTTCTAACAACGCGTTACAAATCGACAATGATAGGCGGGTGGCAGACGTTAAAGTTTGAGTCGACCACCGTCGCATTATAGAACGTGATCTGCATTTCGTCCCAATCGCCCCGGCTGGCATGGACGTGACCAAAACAGTGGATACGCAATGACAAATCTTCAAGCCGAGCGCGAAGATGTGAGCAGCCGATGTTGTTGCCTGAACGAGGTCTGTCGAGGATGCCAAAAGGCGGCGCATGTGTGATCAAGACGTCGGTGTCGGATGGAATTAAATCCCACTTTTCCTGTCGCTCCTCGTCGTCCAGGAAATATGCCCAACCATCCAGGTCCGGCAACCAAGGAGAGCCGTGGAATTTGAATCCTTTGAATTCGTAGGATTCGTCTTCGAGATAGATTGCGTTCTCAAAAACCGCTTCACAAATCACCGCAATGGATCAACACATCACCAGAGAGTACGCCTAACTCTTCGTGCATGCCGTGTGTGTCGCTGATGATTACCAGTCGCAAAAGTGAATCTCCTCGATCGCTAGGATTCGATGATCTTGACTTTGATCTCCATTTCGTTTGCCAGGGCAACAAGGTGGCGAGTGCCTTTGCTTTTATCAATCGCCGGATGGAAAGCCAAGACCAACTCGACGCCGCTTTGAATCATTCGCTCATTCAGGGACTTCCAAGCGCCGCGCCGGTACCTTCGATAGTCTTTCGAATTCTTTGCGATTGGTTCAACGCTCAAACCAATCTGGCGGGCGATTTCTCCGCCTATCTGGTCAGCACCTGGGGCATCGCCGTGTATCACGACGGAGTCACTGGACAACTCCACCAATTCGCGGTGAATTGCATCCGCGTCATCCCATTGGGTTGATCCGGCAACGATTACACGCATCATCTGCTTACTTTTGCATTAAGCCTTCCGCATAGCGTCTCACTTCTTCAGGAACCATGTTGGTCGTGAATTCGGTGACGCCTGGTCGCAGGAAATCCAACAACAGGGTGCCTCGCATTTGATCCGAGTCGTTCCACGCTTCGTGCTCAACGGTATCGTCGAAGATGAGGCATTTTCCTTCTTCCCAGCAGCGAGTTTCGTCGGCCACACGCAGCCGACAACCATCAGGTACAACCAAACCGAGGTGCAGTCGGTAGACGCTCGCCGCCCAGCCGACATGAGGTTTGATATGTGTATGAGGCGCCAAGCGCGAGAATCCTGCAAGCGAGACTCCCTCGATTCGATCGATGATCTTCGCTGTTTGTGGACACTTTGCACAAGCGCCTTCGATTCTGTTTCCTACGGCGAACAGTCCGTACACGCTCCAACCTTCACCGTGCATTTGGCGCTGGCCCCACGGATCAAAGGCATTTTGCGGAAGCGACAGGAATTCGTCGCGAATGGTCTGCCAATTGGATTTGAGAATTGCCGTAAACGCAAATTCGGTGGGATCAAGAAACATGCAATATCCTCATGGTCGCCGAAGGGATGGGGTTAGCCGAGGAATTGTAGCGGGCGGCTTCGTGAACGTGAAATCTTTTTTGCGAAGTCCAAGATCGCAATAGCGTATCCGAAGAACCTTGTGAACCTTTTGGCGACATGGTCGTCTAATCTTTTACGCAACAGCGACAACTCAACACGCGGCGATTCAGACCGCACGATTATGGGAAACGGAATAATGATGAGTTCATGGTCAAGTCTCACGATTGAACGCAAATCCGATGGCGGGTTCGTCTATCAACAGGCGGATAATATGCCCTCGACGCGTTTGCGCTTGTGACACTTGGCCGTAGCCTTTGGGAATC
>CAYFJO010000930.1:0-2779 GCA_964343305.1 uncultured Pirellulaceae bacterium
GCGGCTGATGCGGACGACACGACGGGCTCGCCGGATGACGAAGATGGCGTGACGTCTGGCACGATTCAGGTGGGTGCGCTGGACGCGACGGTCAACGTGCAAGGCGCGGTTGGCAAACTGGACGCCTGGATCGACTTCAACGGCGATGGCAGTTGGGGCGGACCGGGAGAGCAGATCTTCGATAACTTCACGGTGAACCTGAACGACAACGTATTGATGTACGACGTACCCAGTTGGGCCGAAGCGGGGACGACCTACGCACGGTTCCGGCTCAGCACGATCGGAGATCTGGCCCCTTCGGGAGCGGCAGCCGATGGCGAAGTCGAAGACTATCAAGTCACAATTTTGCCTGCCGCGGCGTCCAATCGCGTGTTCGGCGCCGCCGACACGGTTGCCCCAAATGAAAACGGCGTGCGATCAGTGTTTGCCGCCGACGTGGACAATGATGGAGACATGGATGTTCTCGGTGCCGTTGAACACGAGAACAAGATTGCTTGGTACGAAAATGACGGCAGCGAGAATTTTACCGAGCACACCATCACTTCTGGTGCACTCGGTGCGATGAGCGTGTTTGCAGCCGATGTGGACGGCGATGGCGACCTGGATGCGCTCAGTGCGTCGTTCCAGGACGACAAAATTGCCTGGTACGAGAACGACGGTAGTCAGAATTTCACCTCCCACACCATTGCGACGGTGGCAAACGGGGCGCGAGCCGTGTTTGCGTCCGACATGGATGGCGATGGCGACATTGACGTGCTGAGCGCGTCGGAAATCGACAACAAGATTGCCTGGTACGAGAACGACGGCAACCAGAACTTTACACTACGTACGATCACGACTTTGGCTGTGGACGCAGTGGATGTACTTGCCGTTGACATGGACTCCGACGGGGACATGGACGTCGTCGGCGCGTCACCAACGGACAGCAAGATCGCTTGGTACGAAAACAATGGCAGTCAGAATTTCACCGCGCACACAATCTCGACCGGCGCTATGTCGGTGCGTAGTATTTTTACCGCGGACGTGGATTCGGATGGCGACATGGATGTGTTATCGGCGTCCCCCAACGATAACAAAATCGCCTGGTACCAGAACGATGGCAGCGAGAACTTTACCGCCATCGACATCAGCACGGGGGCACTGGGCGCGTTCGACGTGTTTGCCGCGGACGTGGACGGCGATGGCGACACCGACGTGCTCAGCGCGTCGGCCTTTGACGACAAGATCGCTTGGTACGAGAATGACGGCAGTGAGAACTTCACGAACCATACGATCAGCACGTCTGCCGATGCGCCCTTCAGCATTTTCGTAGCCGACGTGGACTCCGACGGCGACCTGGATGTTACCTCGGCAGCGATTGTTGGTGACACCATCGAGTGGTTTGAGAATTTTAACACAGTTGATTTCGGCGACGCACCGGCACCGTATCCCACGACCTTGGCCGAGCAAGGGGCTGTGCATCAAGCAACCGGATTGACGCTCGGTGCAAATCGCGACACAGAAGCCAACGGTACGCACTCGGCCAATGCCGATGCCGACGACACAACGGGGTCTCCCGATGACGAAGACGGTGTCACGTTCGGCACGATCCAAGTAGGGGCGCTGGATGCGACGGTGACGGTCAATGTCCAAGGCGCGGCTGGCAAATTGGACGCTTGGATCGACTTCAACGGCGATGGCAGTTGGGGTGGACCGGGGGAACAGATTTTCGACACACGGGACGTAGTGGTCGGCGACAACGCTTTGATGTACGACGTACCCAGTTGGGCCGAAGCGGGAACGACCTACGCTCGGTTCCGCTTGAGCACAGTGGGCGACTTGGGCGTTGGCGGCCCGGCGGCCGACGGTGAAGTCGAGGATTACCAGGTCACGATCACATCGCCTGCCGCCGCCAGCGGCACGTTTGGCGGCCAGAACACGATCAGCACCGCCGCCGATGGGGCGATCAGCGTGTTTGCCGCGGACGTGGACGGGGACGGCAACCTGGACGTGCTCAGCGCGTCGAACACTGACAACACGATTGCCTGGTATGAGAACAACGGCAGCCAGAACTTCACGCTGCACACGATCAGCACGGCGGCCCTTGAAGTGCGAAGCGTGTTTGCGGCGGATGTAGACGGCGACGGCGATACCGACGTGGTCAGCGCGTCGTTCGATGACGACACAATCGCCTGGTACGAGAACAACGGCAGCCAGAACTTCACGCTGCACACGATCAGTACGGTGGCCGACGGGGCGCACAGCGTGTTTGCGGCGGATGTGGACGGGGATGGGGATCTGGACGTGCTCGGCGCGTCGGTTAAGGACAATAAGATCGCCTGGTACGAGAACAACGGCAACCAGAACTTCACGGCTCACACGATCAGCACGGCGGCGCTTGAGGCGCGGACCGTCTTTTCCGTGGACGTGGACTCCGACGGGGATTTGGACGTGCTCAGCGCGTCGCGCTATGACGACAAGATCGCTTGGTATGAGAATGACGGTAGTGAGAACTTCACGGCACACACGATCAGCACGGCGGCCGATGGAGCGCGGAGCGTATTTGCGGGGGACGTGGACGGCGACGGCGACACCGACGTGCTCAGCGCGTCTGAGACTGACGCCAAGATCGCCTGGTACGAGAACGACGGCAGTGAGAACTTCACACCGCACGCAATCAGCACAGCGGCCGATGGTGCGTTCAGCGTGGTTGCGGGGGACGTGGACGGCGACGGCGACACCGACGTGCTCAGCGCGTCACAGGTGGACAACAAGATTGCCTGGTATAAGAACGACGGAA
>CAYFJO010000931.1:0-2778 GCA_964343305.1 uncultured Pirellulaceae bacterium
CGAATTGTGATCATCCCGATTCGTTCTCCATTCGTCATGGGGTTGTTAACGATGCCGTTCTTGCGGTGGGTCACTCGTCCGACATTTGTGCAGAAACTGCTTCCGGAAATTCTACCGTTCCCAGATCTGTTCGCCTTCTCTGGCTGTATCGTAACGTCTCGAACTGATCTTCGCGAAATCAGTTCCTATTCTCAGATGTTTCCCACCGGTTCGCACATTCATTTTCCACGGTCACAATCCGCCGCCCGCAATGCCGGCACACTTTGCGACGTCGAATGCGACTCGCCAGTCGCTCGGTATGCGTGGTGTAGAAATGAGCACAGCCACATTTCGGGCAGCGAATCCCGCCAATTTTTTCCTGGCTGACTTCTTTCACGCACGTCTCCTTCGCTGAAGTTCGGCGAAACTGACTCGCTTCGACTTTGATT
The DNA here is from genome assembly GCA_964343305.1 of uncultured Pirellulaceae bacterium. Taxonomy (GTDB): domain Bacteria; phylum Planctomycetota; class Planctomycetia; order Pirellulales; family Pirellulaceae; genus CAYFJO01. Next base: position 429 of record CAYFJO010000931.1, read on the forward strand.
GGGATTTTGGTTCGGCGCCCAGCAATGTGGCGCCCTGCATGGAAGCAGCTACCGCACAACCAACCAGGCAATCGAGCCAGTGATTGTCACTTCGCTCGGGACGGACCTTCCATTCATCGACCGTACGACCGCGACCTTCGGTCTTCACGCGATACTCGGCCGTGACATGTTCAGCCAAAAGTCGATGCTGTTGTGGCTTCTGGCCAAATAAGGACAAGCAACCTTTGTCGCCCATGGGCGCCGCCAGTCGCGAATAGACAAAAGACTTCCAGTAATTGGTGTCATACAGCACATAACGCACGGCGCGCTTGCCTTGAACGTTTGGCATCCGCCAGTTGTGACCGATCCGTTCGCCCGGTTTTCGTTTGTATTCGGAAAATGGAATGCTCGATGCGCCGACATATCGACCGTGACTCGGCGCGACAACAGCGGCGTGCGACGATTGGCGGCAGAACTGATAAACCACGTCGGTCGAATTGCCCCAGTTCGCATCGATCAGGCAGCGATCGATGCGCAATTCGGCTCCGTCGTCTCGCTGGAACTGCCGTCCAAGGTAATCTTGGGTCAGCGATTCGAGACCGGCGTAGATGGAACCCTCTAATCCCGCGTCTTTCGTCACGGTCGCCAGCGTTGCTCTGGCGTCAGGTGATGCAGATCTTCGAGCTTTACCTGGAACATCGGTCACTCATTGACACGGCCAATGAACTGAACCGTCGTGGGTGGACCACCAAGCAATGGACCAGCAAGAAAGGCACCACACGCGGCGGCGCGGAGTTCAACAAAGCCAATCTGCATAATCTGCTGACCAACGTGACTTACATCGGCAAGGTTCGCTACCGTGACGAAGTCTACGACGGTGAACATGAAGGCATTGTTCCCGCTGTGGTTTTTGACAGCGTCCAACAACTTCTGGCTCACAATTCGACCAATGGCGGCAGCGACACGCGAAACAAATATGGCGCATTGCTTCGTGGCCTGCTTCGTTGCAGACCGTGCGATTGTGCCATGAGCCATTCGTATACGTCGAAAGGCAATCGGCGCTATCGTTATTACGTCTGCAACAACGCTCAGAAACTCGGCTGGAAACATTGTCCCGCGCCATCGATTCCCGCGGGTGAGATCGAGCGGTTTGTGGTTGAACAAATCGCGGAGATCGGCCGCGATCGTAATCTGGTCGAAGCAACCTGGGGAGAGACGAAGCGATTAGTTAGCAGCGATCTGGAAGCTCTGACCAAGGAACGCAAGTCGCTCGAACGCCAACTTCGTCGTAACAATACTGAACTTCGAAGATTGTCTTTGCTTCCAGATCAGAACGATATGGTGATTGACGAACTGGCCAAGACACAGGAAGCCATTCGTACGACGGAGCGTCGCTTGCGTGAAATTGGAAGCGAGATTGAATCGCTACGCAACGACGAAATTGAAGAATTCGACGTTGCCGCCACGCTGGCCAACTTTGACGAACTCTGGGCTTCGCTCAAGCCGCGCGAGCAGACTCGCATTCTGCAGCTGTTGATCGATCGCATCGAATTCGACGGTGACGAAGTTGCGATCACGTTTCGCGAGTGTGGTATTGATTGTTTGGAAGGGGACGATCAATGAGCCAGCTTACGATTAGACGCAAGGTGCACTCCGGGCAAGGCGATCGCACGCGGAAGGAATTACGTCGTGGTGAAAAAAAGGACGTCGAAGTGAAAGGCGGCGTGCCGCATGTTTCTCGTTTGATGGCGCTGGCGATCAAATTTGAACAACTAATCCGCGACGGCGACGTGGCAAATCTTGCGGATCTTGCTCGCTTGGGTCATGTGAGTCGATCACGGGTTTCGCAGATTATGAATTTGTTGAATTTGGCACCGGAGATTCAAGAAAAGCTGTTGTTTCTTGAACCTGGGAATTCCGTCTCAGAACGACGTCTGCGCGAAGTCACTGGCGAAGATTGGGCATTGCAGAGAAAGATGTTGAGACAATCTGAACAATGTCGATGTGCCGGCGCATCTACGGCGGTCTAAATTTCCGACTGCAGTTAGGAAAAACGGTAATCCGCGGAAGGTTGTCCAACTTCAGCATTGAACAAGACGGCGTAGGTCACTTCGGTGTACGCCACCGACGCGAGTTAACGGTCGCACGTTTTGACTGTGAGCCACCGTTTTTCGGGCGGCGAGAGGCCGTCGACTGTGTCCCGTTCGTGTCCCATTTAATGAGTTTTCGGCGTTTTGATTTGCGAGATGAGTTCTCGGGACTGAATTGAAAGAAGTTACGTGTGGAAAACGCTTTGGGGCGTATCTCGTCGTCAATCCAACCTTTTGCAGGACAGTTCAATCAACGAAGACACCTTCGTGACAATCCGTAC
>CAYFJO010000932.1:0-2774 GCA_964343305.1 uncultured Pirellulaceae bacterium
AACCGTTCGATCTCATTCCGAACATCGAACATCGCGTTTTCCGTTTGGTGCTAGTCAACTGGTAGCCCGGCACGCATGTCGCGCGCGCCGCTCTACTGCGTCCAGACGATTCCCACGAAAGCACCGTGGTAAAACACATTGCCTGTGTCATCGAATCCCGTCTGTGTGATGAGATTGGTCGCCGGAGTTTGATCGGTGGCCAGCGCGACGCCATCGATCCACAACACTTGATATCCGCCACGAAGCGAAAGGTTGTCGGTCAACGGTAGCGCAGCACTGACGTTGACTTCGCCCATCACAGCCGTACGACCACTGTTACCCGCAGCCGGCAATTGAACGAAACCCGTTCTCAAAATCGTGAATTGAGATGCCGCATTACCGTAAATGCCAGCTTTGCCAGCCGCTTGGATTTCCAACCGGCCAAGATTCAGCATCCGCGTTTCAATTCCAAGTTGGAAACCGTACAGCCGGTTTTGTGTTGTGGTATCAAAGAAAACCGCGGGTGCAGGCGTCACCGCATCGATCATTGTTACGTTGTACAGCTCATCCAATTCGGTATATCGAAAACCGGCGAGCACGCCGAATTGCGGACCGAGCCACCGACGCCAATTGATTTCCGCGTTCATCAATTCACTTTGGTAGACCGCGTTGATCGCGCGACCGGTGACGAGAAACGTCATTGGGTTGGTGTTGATTTGCAGGACGTTTGCGGTGGGCGTGTTGAGCGCCGCCACTTCAGACCAACTGTCGACTTGCGAGAAGCAGAGTTGTAGACCACCTCGGCCGGCGACATCAAAATTGACGGCCGCGTCAAATCCCGGCTCGTAGCCAAAGTCAAAGTTATTCGCGTTGAGATTCAAAGCCGGAGTGGGAACATCTTGGATCAAAACTCGAGCATCCGGCCGGCTTCGCTGCATAAACAGCACATTGGATTCAAACGAAATACAAACGTCGGCACAGGTTTCGCAACCGTCGTTCGAGCAAGCGGTGCAAGCGTCGCAATCGCAGCCGGTTGGAACTGTCCCGCTATCACACTGGCCATCGTCACAAAACGATGCCCATGGCCTTTGGGCAGCCGCCGGAAATGAACCAATCGCGGCAAAGAAAAAACAAAGCGCGGCTAACGAACCGAATCTGGTGCGGGTGAATGGATGCATAACCATGTCATCTAGGGTCCTAATGAATTGCGCGCGAGCGGGTCGTAAACGTTATTACCGTTACAATTGATCGACTGGACCAAATCGAGAATCTTAGTTTTTTCGTCAAGATCCGGACTTTTGTTAGCACTTGCTTGACTGCGATATTCCACGCAGACAACCTAGCATTCCCTATTTGACGCTCTAGATTTGCGGGAAAACCAAAGCAGATGAAATCCGCAGTCCCCCCTTTGTCGAGGTGCTCCCATGCCAAAAAGAACTAATCCATCTGCTGTTGAGCAACTAGAAGACCGAACTCTTTTGACCCCGCTTACGGTGATTACGCATGGGTTTCAAAGTGGCCCAATCCCTGATGAGAATTGGGTATTTGATATGGCACGCGCGGTTAATGAACGCGCAGGGTATGGTTGTAGTCAAGTGCAGATTACGAATTCGCGAGTTGCCTATGACACGACAAACTTCGCGGCACCAGCAAATGGTTGTGCAAATCTGCTAGTCTTTGACTGGGCCGAACTCAGTAACAATGCCGGAACAGCAGACAATCCAGAAGTCGCAGGTGTACTCACAACGTTGGTGCGAAACCGGTTACCGGATACCGGTCAGCGTGACTTGCACTTCATCGGGCATAGTCGAGGATCCTATGTGATTAGAGCCGCAATTGAGGGGCTCATTCCTGACAACGCAAGAGTCGGCTTTCTTCAAATGACTACCTTGGATCCAGAAAACTTTGGTACTGATGGTCCGCTAAACGTTCCGGCCAACGTTGATTGGGCCGACAACTATTTCCAAACGGATGACTTCGTCTTAGGTGGCAATCCAATTCCTGGTGCGAATATTAACCTTGATCTGACAGCACCCCTTGTTCAATGGCCTGGACGAGGGGGTAACGAACATTCCGAAGCTCATGATTGGTACCACTGGACAATTGATTTAACGGACGATGGGCTGCCGCCAAACACAGACGTTCCGGTCGTGAACGAAACCATGCGCGGAATACTGTTCGATTCAATGAACGTCGACCTAGATATGAACGGATCGGACGATTTGCTGGCCGGCGGATCCAAGGTGGGTTTCTTCTACTCGCTAGGCGATCAATTGGGACCGCGCTCATTCGCCGGGTTCGGTGGGGTTGATTTAGTTTTTGTGATTGACTTGACGGGCAGCATGTTTGACGATATCGACGCGGTTAAAACAGCCGCACAGAACATCGTGAATGACGTTTTTCGCGATGTCCCAAACGCGCAGATCGGAATCGTTAGCTTTAAGGACTTCCCCATGAGTCCCTACGGCGAATCAACCGATTTCCCGTCGCGCACGGAGCTACCGTTCACTCGCGACCGTGCTGCGGCCGTCGCAGCAATTCAATCTCTTTCTGTTGGCGGTGGGAATGACTTCGAGGAATCCGTATATTCAGAGTGTGAACTCAGTGGGACCAGGTCTATGCGGCGATATTGACATGGTGTTGGCTTTTGGGAGCGTAAGATCTTAGGCCGGTGGGTAGGAGAGTCTTCAAGTAGGTGTCAAAGGTCTGCGGCCAGGTCTTGCTCAGCAGGATCACGCCCAGTAGCTGTCCCTTCTATGAATTCGCATGTCCGGAGGTTGTTATTTTTGCTATTA
>CAYFJO010000933.1:0-1566 GCA_964343305.1 uncultured Pirellulaceae bacterium
GGGCCAGAAAGCGTTCCAGCAGTTGCAAGTGCGACATCTTGGACTTGACGGCGGCGGCCAGAATCTCGTCGACTTGTTCACTGGTCAACGGAATCTTCAGTGTCTGAAGGTGTTGGAGAATCTGTTGGCGGAGGGTCGAGTTGCTTTGGGGGCGGGGCATCGGAATCGTTCTCCTCAAACAGCAAGTATTGATACTCCGCGGTGGAACGCGGCTGGATGGATTCCGTTCCGCTAAGCTCCTGCAACGTTTCCTGCTGCTGCTGGCTGGTCGACTGCCAAGACGGTTTCGGCGTGGCCTGCATGCCGAGAATCCGTTCCAGCGAAGCCAGCGAGTAGGCGTGATACACCACGGCCCGCTCCATGGCGGCGAGGACGTCTTCACGGTGATAGGCTTGCAGCAACAGCAACACGCGTTGGGCCTGGTGTTTGCCGCAACGTTGTTTCTTCAAGAGTCCTTCCAGGAAGCGGCTGGCCACTTCGCCCAATTCGGCGAACCGCTGGCGGAACAGTTCGAGTTGCTCGCGCTGGTCGCGGGGCGGGCGATGGGCCGGGTCCTCCTGCCGCTGTCCGGTCTGACCAATCAGCAACAGATGCTGGGCCACTTGCCGAATCTGGTGGTCGTAAACCAGCAGTTCCGTTTCGGTGACTCGGACCGGCAGCAGTTCACCCACCAGCCGCCAGGGGGCGGAGTACTGGTTGTTGCCGTAGCGGACGCAACCTTCCGCATCGACCACGCGATACACGACCCGCGCCGTGTCGTAATCGCGCGCCGGAAGCGGCAGCAAGTGCGGCAGTTCCTCGGCGTGCGCATCGGTAGGCCGCTTGTTGGTCGTGCGATGTGTGCGGACGTCGCCCACGCTGGCCAGCCACCACCGCGTGACTTCGTTGAGGTGCTCCAGACTGCGGAAGGTGCGGCCGTTGAGCAAGCTCGTTTCGACATAGTGGAACGGGCGTTCGACTTTGCCCTTGGTTTGGGGACGCCGTGGGCGGCAGGCCCAAGGCCGGAAGCCATAGTGCGTGGCGAACGACAGGAAGCGGGGTTGTAGATCGGTTGGCCGTCTTCCCACCGCGTGACCACCACCTTCATGTTGTCGTACAGGCATTGGGCCGCCAGACCGCCCAGATGCTGGAAGGCTCGGATGTGTTCGCGGGTCGTGGTCTCGAAGTCTTGCCGCTCGGTGAAGCAGAGATATTGTCGCCGCGAGTAACCCAGCAGGTAACTGAATAAGTTCACGCGGCGTCGGCCTTCTTGCGTGAAGTCGATCTGGTACTCGGCCCAGTCCATCTGCGCCTGAGTGCCCGGGGCCGTCTCAAACCGCACCACTAGCGGCTTGCTCGGCCGGGTACGCAGTTTCCGAACGCGCTCGCGGACGATCGTGTAGCCGCCCGTGTAGCCTTGCTTCTGCAACTCTTCGAAGACACGCGTGGCCCTGATGTTCGGATAACGCGCCAACAGTTGATCGATCGTCGAGGCGAACGTATCCAGCTTGCTGGTGCGCTGCCCGCGGGGCGCCGGCAGGGCCGAGTTGGCCGAGTTGGACGAGTTGGCCGAGTTGGACGAGTTGG
>CAYFJO010000933.1:1666-2773 GCA_964343305.1 uncultured Pirellulaceae bacterium
GCCGGCAGGGCCGAGTTGGCCGAGTTGGACGAGTTGGCCGAGTTGGACGAGTTGGACGAGTTGGACGAGTTGGACGAGTTGGACGAGTTGGACGAGCCCTCGTCGTCTCTCGTGGGGGCCGCGCGGGCCGCTTGATGCCGGCGAATCGTCTGCGACACGTGCCAGCGACTGGTCGACAGATCCCGCGCAATCCCTCTTTGCGATTGCCCGCTTTGCCAGCGATGAATGATCTCGTTGTCGAGTTGTTCGTTCATGGAAGACGCAACTCCTTGACGAAGTCACCGCTGGCTTCGCCCGTCAGCCGCGCCTCGCTGGCCAATCGCTCAAAGCCGCTTTCCAGATGTTCCCGGTCGCAAGCCTGTAACTCACCGCGGCCTTGATAGCGGAGCCAGGATTGCATCTTGGCCAGGCCGTCCAACAACAACGCCAACCGTTTAGCGAGGCGATTGCCCGCTGTGCTCAGACGCGGATCCCAATGGTGCACGTACCCTTCGCCGGACTGCCGCAACGCTTGCCGCGGATCGCTCAACACGAAAGCCGCTTGTTCTTGCGTGCTGCTGGCCAACAGCAAGTCAACCACGCCCGATAGTTCCGTGGACGTCAGCGACGCTTCGCGCGATGTCCGCAGGGCGTCCGCCTGGTTGCCCATGGGTACACGCGGTAGCACAGCCGCCGCCACCAGCCTGCTTGCCGATACTCTTCGACCGTCAGAGTCCAGATCTCGCCGGATTTCCCCCAGCCGGTCTAGATCGCCGGACGTCGCGTGGTGCGACGCGTGTTCGCGGCGCCAGGCGTGGTACGGTGTGAAGGTAATCACGCCGAGAATCGCGCCGTTAAAGTCGTTCACCTTTTTCGATTGGAAAAAGGAACGGTGACCACAATCATGTTGAAAAATGAAAAGTCGGACGACGAACAATCCAGTAGGCACGGCCAATAACAGAGTGAGCCAAACAGACACTGACAAGCTCCAGCACATTGCCGCCCAGCCGGCCACGTACAACATCAAAGTGGAAGCAAGTTGCCACGTGCTGCGCAGCAGGCTCGATTTGCGGTAGGTGATACCGATCGTTTAATTCCAGCCACGGTCGATCACTAGAGGCGGGCACG
>CAYFJO010000934.1:0-2773 GCA_964343305.1 uncultured Pirellulaceae bacterium
ATCTATGCGCTTGTCGCGCCTCGACCGATGCTCCAACTTTCGGGCGATCAGGACCAAAATGCCCCGCCGGACGGAATCGAGATACTGGAACGGAAAGTCGGCGCCGTCTATCGGCTGTACGATCAGCCGAATAATTTTCAAAGCGTCTTGTATAAGGACACGGGCCACGAATACTTGCCCGACATGCGATTGCGAATGGTGCAATGGTTTGAGCGACATCTTCCAGTAAAGGACTAGGTCGTATTCATGAACTCACCACGACATTTACAAACGCGAGTTTCGGCTAAGCACACGTTCGATGTGACATGAGGCGGTTCTATTCGTCAGAAGCCTGACTCAACGACCATCGTTAAGAAAGCGTTGGCACATTCAGATTGGAACGCGCCAGCGATTCCCCGACCTCTTGATTAGCTCATCCGCTGCCGCCGGACCCCATGTTCCAGCGCGATACATTTCAGGCTGCGCGCGGCCTTCTTCCCAAGAATCGAGTATTGGCGAAACAAAACTCCAAGCGGCTTCCAATTCGTCGCTGCGCGTGAACAACGTCGAGTCACCCCTCATCACATCGAGCAATAATCGTTCGTATGCTTCGGGCAGCGCTGCGTCAAACGACTCCTGATACGTAAAATCCATACTGACCGGATGAAGGTGATACTGCATTCCTGGACGCTTCGTCGAACAGGTTAGTTCGATGGATTCGTTCGGTTGAATGCGAAATACCAATGTGTTCGGCTGCGCGCCGATGATGTCGCAGATATCGCCATCGCATTCCACCGTCGTAAATAGATGTTGCGGTGGCAATTTGAACTGGATTGCGATTTCCGTGAGTCGCTGCGGCATCCGTTTTCCCGTCCGCAGGTAAAATGGCACGCCTGCCCAACGCCAATTGTCGACTCGCACATCCATCGCAACGAAGGTTTCACGCAACGAGTCGCTGGCAACACGTTCCTCTTCACGGTAGGACGAGACCGTTTCGCCGTCCAAGAGCCCCTGTTCATACTGCCCTGGAACTGCCCATTTAGAAATGCTGCCGGGCTGCCCCGGCATCAGCGCCTGTAACACTTTGAGTTTCTCGTCGCGGATCGCGTTCGCCACAAATCGCGCGGGCGGTTCCATGGCGATCAGCGTCAGCAGTTGCAGGACATGATTCTGCAAAACGTCGCGCAGCGCTCCTGACTGGTCATAATAAGCGCCACGCCCCCGCTCAATTCCTTGTGATTCGGCAACCGTGATTTGCACGTGGTCTACGTGGCTGCGATTTAAGAGCGGCTCGAATATCGAGTTTCCAAAGCGGAACAATAGAATGTTTTGAACCGTTTCCTTGCCCAGATAATGATCGATGCGGTAAATCTGATCTTCGCGCAACAGGGCGCGCAGGTGCTGGCTCAACTCTTGTGACGAATCTAAATCTCGACCGAACGGTTTTTCAAAAACAACTCGTAACCAGCTTTTCGAGTCATCGCCTGGGATTATTCCGGCAGCGGACATGCCACGGACCGCTGGCAGGAACAAGTCAGGCGCGGTTGCCATGTACGCGACCCGATCGCCAGTAGCGTCCGCGTCACGCTCCAACGACACAAGTTCGGACGAGAGCCTGGTGTATTCATCAGTGTTCTCGATATCAAGTTTCCGGTAGAACAACGATTGCGAGAATTGTTGCCAGTCGGATGTCGCCACTTCGCCACAGCGAGAATGTTCACTGACGGCGCTAAACATCTCCCCGCGAAACTCTTCGTCCGTTTTATCTCGTCGCCCAATGCCAACGATTGGCGAACTCTGTGACAAGTAACTGTTTTTCCACAGCGCGTATAACGCAGGCATCAGCTTTCGCGCTGTCAAATCGCCGGTCGCTCCGAAGATGATCACGGTCGCCGAGTTGCCACCGGCGGGTATCGACTTGTTCAACTGATTTGATTGATTTGCCATGCGCGGTTTGCCTATGTGCGTGCCATCACGGAGACGGCATCAACTTTAGAATTGTCATCTTCATAGTCGTGGCTATAAACGGAGAGTCCGATCGATGGTGCCTCGAAACCAAAATCGTACGCTTTAATTGGGCACTCAAGCATCAAACAGATTTCGCGAAGCTCGCCGACCGACAGAGAATTGATTCGGTTTCCATCCAAAATCAAACTCACGCGATTGTATTGCACGGACATGTGAGCTTCGATGGAGTTCGCACAATCGTTGTCGTCGTAGTAAACATGGATGCCAAGCAACGTAAAGTCGTCCGTTCGCCGCTCAGAACCTTGGGGCGAGTAAAAGCTCGTAATAGGACAGCGATGGAGACTCCAGATTTCGCTACGTGGCATCCCAAGAGTAAATGGCCCTACGGATCGTCCAGGCGTTATCTCAAACGATTCATTCATAGCAACCACTTCTACCAATCCACTAAAACTGTCGCCGTCGTCGACATTACAAGCGACGCCCGTCGACAACCAATCTACCAACGCTATTAGAACCGTACCATGCGGACGAGTTTCGCAGCAAAAACAATGCAACGTCGAGGGGATGCTTGTCACGTCAACGCGGTGTATCCTGACTCCGTTCATTGCGTGACCAAACATGAATCAAGCCTTACAGGAAACTTCAATGAAGAGACTGTTAATCGCGTTTGTTTTTGTGGCTCCCACTTTGAATACGCGAGCTGCCGAACCTGACCGCGACGCACTGCGCGCGATCGGCGCGACGCTGAAGGAAAGCGGCGGAGTCATCACCGACATCAGAGTGGACTGCACCGAGTTTGACGATGCTCAATACGAACTCCTCGCCG
>CAYFJO010000935.1:0-2765 GCA_964343305.1 uncultured Pirellulaceae bacterium
TGGAAAAAAGGGAAGTGAGCGATGCGTGAATTATCGAGTGGCGAAGCCTGGGCCATTTTTGAGCAGATTCAGCCGCAATTAAAGGAACATAGCCGAGAAGAACTTGAGAGGGATGGCAAGGTTGTGCTGATTACCAACAACATTTGCGGCATAAGCAACGGCGAGCTTTATTTGCTCGAAATGCAAGTCGAAGGACAACCCTGGCTTGCATCGGTCGTTGACGTAGGACTTGCCAAAAGATTTGCCGCTAGTTTCGGACTTGAGGCACCGGACCCTGAGCCTCACACCCTGCCCGTCTGGGTGATTGGCACGGACCCAGACGTGTTTGGCTTTGGCATGATATAAGGGAGCACTAAGACGTGACTATCAAAAAGAGGAGTGTGGAAGACAACCTACGCGATGAGCTAGAAGACTGGATTGAGGCAGGCATAACAGAACAACAATATACGGAATGGCGACAAGACCTAGAGCAAGCAATAAGAAGACTCGATCAGAGCAAGTCCGATTTAATCGCCATGCTAGTCCGCCTAGATACATTGTGGATAAGCGGCCAAGCATAATGGGCGACTACGGACTGTTGAGGGCAATGCTGCGAATGGCCTCAACCAGAACATCCATTTGTTGCTGATTGCGAGGCGACAGGTCGAAAGCACCGAAGCAATATTTCTGGCGGTACTCGTCGTCGTAATAGCGGTTAAGGTCGGGCTGATGGGCCGGAGTTAAAATAAACGCTGCGTGGATTCCTGGCTCATCGGCAGACTTGCGAATCGCATCGCGGTAAACGTGCATGTCAGACAACGCCGCGTGGATCGAGTCCCAGGTAGCCCGGTATTTGGCGTCGAAGATAATCGTTCGTCGCTCATTGTTACGGTTCAATTCGAGAACAATGTCAGGAATGCAAGTCTTCGAGATTGAAAATAAATCCGCCCCATCGCTCTTCTTGCCGTAGACTCGCTGAAACGTGAGCGTGACCTTCAAATCGTCGTGTGTAGCCGTTAGCTTGCTGCCGCCTTTGAGATTCAGCAATAACTGACCAGGCGTGATTTCCATGTCAAAAGTGAATATGAAATCAGGTAGCGCCGCTTGAACCGCTTCGGCCACTGAGAAAAAGCACCAATACTCGTAAATGTCGTAGGTATTCCGCAGAGAATGTAGTTTGTCGGCGTCTTCACCAATGGCAATGCGAGGGTTGAGGATACGTCGAGCAAGTCGGTCAAAATGCGAATAGGCAGGATGACGGGCAATCGTCAACAATGCGGCCGTATCTGGCTTGGCCGGTCTGACATCAGTTAAAAAATCCGCCCGTTTCAGTCGCTCGATCTTCTTCTTGAATCTTTCCGTCAGTTCCGACCAGCGCTGCGCTCGGCGTCGAATATCGGGTTCGATCTCGTTTGTTTGGGTCAACGTGCTTTCAAACCGCCGTTGCAAGTCGGAACACAATGCTGAAAGGCGGAGTAGCAGTGAAAGTACGTGTCGGTTCGGTGACGTGTCGAAGGTATTTTCTCGTCGTGGCACGTCCAGAGTTGCAACCTCTGCCGTTCCGTGACTTGCTCGATTGTGAATCGTCGCCAGGACAGGCATTCGTCTAAGGGCGGTTCGCAAGCTCTTCGTGTCCACGCGGCGAACTTTGTGTAGAGGGCGTTCTTCACGTTCCGCGACCAGACTACGATGGGGTGCTTGCTCGACAACGCGGAATGCCCGCTCAAGCGTAGACAGGTAGGTTCGCAACAGAGCAAAACGAGCCATCGGTGGAACGTCGGCCTGCTCATGTTGAAGGTGGACCTGGGCTGGTGTCGTTCCGAAGAGTAGCCCTTCGGCCTTGTCCTGCAAATCCAACATCAGTTCGCGGTACGCTTCGGAACCGAGCTTCTTTGGGTGGGGTGCAATGTCCAGCAGACAATCCGTCACGGCCTCGCCGCCGTCCAACAGGCTGACCAGCACCTCGCCCGCGTATTCCTCGACCTGCCATTCCCAGCGCACGCGGGTCTTTGCCGGGTCCAACTCCTTCAAAACGGGGCGAACTTGTTCGTCCGAGATCAATAGCGTGAAATCGTGTTGGCCCGATGCCTCGGCTTCGATCCGATATTTCCCGTTCTCTCTGAGAAGACCGACCGGAAGCACGGGATTTGCAAAGCCGATGGGATACGAGTTGGACGTACCGATTTCGGTTAATGTCAGCATATCGGCCACCTATCGCCAGAAACGTGTCGTGCCAGTCAATTCCAACTCGTCTTTCATGGCGGCGACTTTTTTGGCTGACGTGTGAAGATCGTTGCTTTTCAGGAACCCGTGAAGGTGATCCAGGCAGTCACGAAACTCCGGTGAATCTTGCCCACGCATCTTCGGCAGAATCTTCATCAGCAGAGCATGATCCAACGCCGTTGCTTGGTCCATGACGTTTGCGCCCTGCGCGTGATTGGTGCCCAGGAAGCCAAGAATTTCCTCCGCCGTGCGATAGCCAAAATGTAGATGTGCTGGTTCAAGAATCTCCGTCAGGCCATTCAGTTTGCCCAACTGTTCGCGAACGACTGTATCGCCGCGCTGGTCCGCTTCATGGAACTCCCCCGATCTCGCGGGGGCGTTTTTTTGACACTGAGACTTTGACACCGGCTCGGTCCACGCTCGGCGTATTTTTGAACCCTGGCCCCGAATCGGCATCTATCTAGTGCCGCGTGACACTCGCAACACACGGTTCGACCGGAGTATTTCAGTGGACCGCCTTTGCAGATTGCTTATGACGATGACGAACCGAATCCGAGGCTTTT
>CAYFJO010000936.1:0-2756 GCA_964343305.1 uncultured Pirellulaceae bacterium
ACATTGTATGGGCAAGCCGCATAAGAGAGATGTGCGAGTTGCTACCAAATCATTTTGCGTGAACCACTTCTGAACATAGTTCGCGAACCGAGATCGCACCTTGTCTATGCGAGCTAGTTCTTTGAAACTTAGCCCGTCTTGTAAATGCCAAGTGGCTGCTTGCGCCGTGACTTGCGACACCTTGCGATGGCCCAACAACTTACAAACCTCGATCACCTCCGCTTTGTTGGTGTACGTTTCGATCGGCACGATTTTGTATTCAATTCATGGATTCGGATCTTTCTTACCGTGATCCAGGCAAACAACATCGACGCTCAACTTGCGGACTTTTTCAGGGGCGATGTTGAAGAACCCACCAGGTGCGCCGCCACCGCCACCACCGGGACCGCCCATTCCCATGCCCATGCCCATGCCGCCACCCATACCTTGGCCACCCCCGCCCCGACCGCCGCCGCCGCCACCGCCGGCCATGCCCATCCCACCACCAAGGAATTGGGCTTGCGCAGGAACACCAGCAAATGCTTCCGGCAAGCGAATCGCCAGAGGCTTCTTCGTCTTGTTTTTGATAATCACGTTGGCTTTCGTGGAATCGATACCGATCAAGTCGACTTCTATTCTGTCCGTTTCCATCGCCTTAAACATCTCAATCGCCGCGTGATTGCGCGCCGGAACATTGGTCAATGGGATTTTTGAGCGTTTTGCGGCAGATGCGTCGGTCGTAAGAAGCGGAACTGCGATCGTTAGCGCCAAGGTGATTTGAAAACACTTCATGAGTTTCTCTCCTAACGGAATTCATGCGCGAATTTGAATCGTTGGAAAGCTGGCCTGTGGAACAGATTCGCAAATACTGCGCCGAGAACAAAAGGATTGGCAAAAACCCACGCAACACCGGTCTATGCAGGTGGCGCGTGCATTTTTCGTGTTGAAATCCAATACAGTCTGTCTAGAAAACGCCCACCGCCGCGAAGCTATAATCAGATGACCAACCATCGCCACAAATAGTCAAAAACCACGATCCATGAATCGTTTTGCCCACCTTTGCGAAGCTGAACACGTGACAATCTTATTGGGAACCTGTCCGTGGTGCCGTGAACCGATTCTTCGGGGATCTAGGCGCGATGATGGCTGTTCGCACGTTGAACGGTTCGCCGCATGGCTGCGTTCAAACGGAATACAAATTACAGAGCAACGCCTCGCCCTTGTTAAGTTGCTCGCGACGGTCCACGGACCTTTCGACGCCGATTGGTTGTTGAAACAACTGCCGAGTAAGGGAGAGGCGGAATACGTCCCTCGACCATCGGTTTATCGCACGCTGGTGGAGTTGGTGGAATCGGGGTTGATGTCGAAATCCGAAGCCGATGGTCGTACCCTTTATCAATGGGAAGCCTAATTTCTTAATGAACTCTTTTTCAACTTCGTCTCGTCGGTTCGGTCCGCTCATTGTCGTCGGTGGAATCTTAATTGGCGTAGCTTTGGGATATTTGGCCGGTCCGCATCACGGTGCGTGGCGCGACATCCAGAGGGCAGAGCGCACATTCATTGGTGCAGTCGTCGGTTGTCTGTTTGCAATTCCGTTTCGCCTTGCGATTGCATCGAAAGGTTCCGTGACGCGTTTGCGAATTGGACTAATCAATCTCTTTGAAATCGTCGTGATCGCTGCCGTCTTCGCTTGGCTTGCTCACAATTACATTCACGTTGTAAGAAGCCTTGGTCCAATTCGCTACGATGGCGGGCCGCTCTCAAACTGGTTGCAAGAGCAAATTCGCAGGTAAATGTCATGATAGTCTACCGAAGCAAATCTTGGATGTTTGATTATTGAGTGTCCCGGTCTGCATGCGGCTCCCGTCTGAGGAATTCATCGCGGGGAGGCGGCGTAAGCAGAATAGAGATTCGTGCCCATAGTGCCACGAATTATCGTTTTGGCAACCAGTGTTTATATGTGATCGAACCGATCATCATTCCAATAAAGTACGCGCATACACCCAAGAATAGGAGTTCAAAGGCAGAGTCAATTTGGACCATCTCGATAACTGGCGGTATCTCACTCAAATAAATTAACACGAGCTTGTTTAGAACGCATTGAACAGTGAATGCTCCCGCAGCTCCCACGCCACCACCAACGATGAATTCGAATCTTAGCGGGCCATCGAAATGACTAACAAACAAAGTACCAGCTAAACCGCCATATAGAGTTGATGTGATTAGCAGCGGCAAGTGCCAGACTTGGGAGAAGCACGCGCAATACCAAGCAAAGATCGTGACCAATAACAGGGCGGTGCGAAGGCCAAATTGTCGGTGACTTGGTTTTTTCACGACGACTTGCACGTTCAATGAAATAAATCTGCAATTCCAAAGTCGGACCAATCAACATCAAGATCACACAGCGCGACGACGGCTCCAGCCACAATGAGAATTGCGAGCAATACCTGAAACGGGGACATGCTCAATGCGAATCCCCACATGGACGCTCTAATGACTGTGGCTAACGTTCCTCCGGCAATAAAGCCCGCGCTTAGAACAGCGAGAATCGCGCCAAGGTTTCGCAAAAAGAAGCCGGGAACGAAGGCAACAAAAACTGCGATGAACACATAGAGGATTGAAATTGGCGCAGCCTTCGTGATTCTGCTGGCGATGACAAAGTCGTGCCCGAACGCCCACATGGCTGTCACAGTTACCAGACTCAAAATCCCCACAATCCATTTGATATTGGGCGTTTTCTTTGGCACGGACGAACCCACCAAATACTAAGTTGAGAA
>CAYFJO010000937.1:0-2756 GCA_964343305.1 uncultured Pirellulaceae bacterium
GCCATCTCGCAGAACCGCTCACCACTCCCGCGGCGAAGCCGCTTCGTCCAACCGGGGCGATGTGACCCGGCGTAATTTTGATTGGTCTAAAACTGCAGAGGTGGCGTTCACCGACTGCAGTTGGACGAAGCTGTAAGTTGCGTCGGGTTGTCCAACCGCCGCAACTTGACGTTGGAGCGAATTGCGGGCGGTCGCGCCACCGCTGCAGGCAAACGTGAGTCGACCGTGGGGCCGACGATCCACTTCAATGAGGTAGTCGCTACAGGGTTGACGAGTGTGTCAGAAACCGCTGGTCCCACGGCTTTATGGGACTTTGAATAACGAGATGAGTTTTCGGGACCGTGGGCGAAGACCGCCGGAATAGGCGACTGCCACGTTCCGGCAATCGAACCATTTCTGACACGACTCGTCCATGCAGTTTCGTTGCGGCAGGCGATGTGCCCGCCGCACTCAAGCGGAGCCTGATGAAACTGCGTCGGACGATGCAACCGCTGTCACGAAGAACAAGCAGTTCAAGCCAGCGGTCTGCGCGACCTCAGCAGGTTGGCGACACGATTCGCGAGCCGAAAAAGGGTGGATTTGCAGCGCATCCGAGAAACGGGTGGTAGCTCGTTTTACGGCACGGGTCCACCACCTGATGGATGGGCGATTCTGGCGCGCAGACTCTGTCGAAGGTCTTGCAGCTAGTCTAGTCCCCGTCGATGAGCCGGAGACTGTAGTCTCCCGCTCCGCGCCCCGATGAGATCCACACCGTATATCGTCCTGTCTTGGGAAGCCTGACGGCCAACAGGCTGTCCGTACCGACGCCGCTGTTGTCGTCATTTGCCAGGTGCACGCCGGCCGGGCTGTGGAGGCTTACGCTGGGATCGCAGACCGCGGAACGGACGCTCAGCAACACCGTCTTTCCCTCCTCGCCCGCGAAGGACCAAAAGTCCGTGCTGTTCAACTGGAGCAGGCCCTTGCCGCGCCCGCCCACTCTTAGCTCGTTCAGCTTCTGTTCGCGGAGCGCCAAAGTGAAATCTCCTCCGCCGCCATCGCCGAGCGAGGAAACTTGCAGACGGAATAGTCCCTCCTTCACGACCATGTGGGCGATACGGCTGCCCAAGCCGCCATCACCGTCATCGTTCTGTTCGACGAGATCACCGCGGGAATTGTAAAGACGCAGCAACGGATCAAACCCTTTGGAGGCTAGGTTTGCCACCAAGAGCTGGCCGGGCAGTGCGCGGAAACTGTAGAAGGCGGCTCCGCCCACCGTAAGGCTGCCTTTTAGCTCTTGAGCTGGCTTGATGGGCACCGTGGGGTCCTCTATTTTCAGATTGTAGGACACAGAAGTTTCTGCCAGCAGTTGAAGCTGATACCTGCCCTGACGGCCTAGCGTTGCCGCAAACCGCAGCCGTCCTCCCTTGCTGGCGACTGGCATTATCTGGATCTCGGGCCGAGTCTGAGCTCGCGCGAGGGGGTGAATCTCCTTCTTCTTCTCTCGCGGCGAGTAGATCAGCCTCGAAGCAAGCTGGCCTTTCGACTCTACTTCGAGCAAGCGGAATTCCCCCGGCTTCCCTTCAAAGCTCCACACGTCCATCCCGCGCCGCTCAAGGCGGTCGGTCAGATCTGGGTCATCACCTAAATCTCGTTGCCGGGCTTCCCGGATCAGCAGTTCATAACGATTACCGGCACCTCCGGAAATGACCAGCGAATGCTCGCCGCCGTCGTCGATGAACACCGTACCCGACCAATCACTCAGGCGTCGGCCTTTGACGTCGAGCATCTCCCACGAGCGAGATGAGGCGCCCTTCAGTTGGGCGATGAGGATCTGATCCTTCTCGGCTTGAAAGTAGTGATGGCTTTTGCCCCGTCGGTCAAAGGTGCCGATCAAAGGCTTGCCAATTGAGAGAGGCTTCGCCTGAAAACGGCGAATCCGCAGTGCGTAGTTTCCGCCGCCCTTGTACTTAAATGCGTGGATTCGGATCTTGTATTCACCTTTTTCGGGCAGTCGTATCGAAAAGCGGCTCTCACTCCCCTTGTCGTCTACGCTGAACAAGACCTTGTCTTCCTGCTCTCCCTTCGTGGCCAACTCCAGTACCGGATCGAACTCCTTGGAAACCACATGGGCGACAATCGTTTCGCCCTTCTCTCCTTCGATGATCCAGCTGTCGAGCAAGCCTGGCGTGAGGTACTTGGTGAATTCCCCGGGACCCTCGACCTGGCGTACGGTCTCCTGTGCCGCCGCAGTGATGGAAAGAAAAGTAAGAATGATCAACGTCGTCCACATCTTCATAGCTGTCTCCTTTTTGACCTCAGTTAGACGTTCTGGCTCGGGCGATGCGCCGAAATGACCCGCGCGAAAGCAACACGCTTGAAGATAATTGTCTGCGCCCAAGAGTAAATAGGCGAAGGCCCCCGCGGCGCTCTTTCTCACGGCCGGACGCGTCTGCGTGGTCACGTTGAGCTTGCATTCACAAATGCAGTTCGAGGCCAGACGTACCGTTTCCCGAAGTAGATTGGGATTTCAACGCTGGAATTCGCCGATTTGGGCTTCGCGGGCCGATCAGCCGTTCTTGTGCAAGAAACGTATGAGAAACGGCCCCTCGCCGCCCGCAAAACGGTGGCTCACAGTCAAGAACGAGCGACCGTTAACTCGCGTCGGCGGCGTGCACGTGGCGAACACCGAAGTGATTTACGCCGTCTTGTTCAACGCAGAAGTTGGACAACCCCGCGCGACTTCGCGATTCGGGCTAAGCGCAGAGTTGTCGTTTTGG
>CAYFJO010000938.1:0-2751 GCA_964343305.1 uncultured Pirellulaceae bacterium
TGCCGTACCACTTTGCCCAACGTTGTTTGTTTGTTGCCGTCTGGCTCGTCGCTGCGAGCCAGCAGTTTTGCGCGGCCGGTGATCTGCCGACTCGTCCGCGGCGGCCAGTGGCGTTGCAGATGTCGCCCGACGAATCGTTGCTGCTGGTCGCCAATTCGCGGTGCGGCAGCATCAGCGTCCTGGATCCGGCCCGCACCCGTGTCGTCGGCGAACACAGCATTGGCGAGCGCCTTTCCGACTTACGGGTGCTGCCCGGCGGCCTTGCGCTGGCGACGGACGAGGCGGCTCACGAGTTGATCCTGCTCGATGTGCGTCGAGCCAGGCCCGTTGTGCGACAGAGGTTGAAAGTGAGCAGCTACCCGGTGAACGTCGTGGCCAGTGCCCGTGGCCGCTGGGCTTGCGTGGCATCGGTCTGGTCGCGGCGGCTGACGTTTGTCGCCCTGCCGCCGAACGAATCGACCCTGGCGCGAGTGACGGCCGTGGTGGATTTGCCTTTCGCGCCGCGGGGCCAAGTGCTGGTTCGCGATGACACGCGGTTGATTGTGGCCGACTCTTTCGGAGACCGACTCGGCATCGTTGATCCCGCGAAGCCTCGGCTGCTGCACGTGCGCCGCCTTCCCAGCCACAACATTCGCGGCCTGGGAGTCACGCCGGACGGCCGCATGCTGGCAGTGGCACATCAAATGCTGAACGAACTGGCGCACACTACCAACAACGACATTCATTGGGGACTGCTCATGTCGAACGATCTTCGCTGGCTGAGGCTGGACTCGGTGCTGAGGCCCGCGGCCGACCTGTACGCCGGCGCCCACATACATCCGCTGGGCCACGCCAGCAGCGCCACGGGCGACCCGTCTGGACTGACCTTCACGGCCGATGGCACGGTCGTCGTCTCCCTGGGCGGCGTTGGTGAAGTCGCGATCGGACGCGAAGATCAATTTGGCTTGCAGCGGTTGAAGGTGGGGCGGCGGCCGACCGCTTCGGCGGCGACGCGCGACGGCCACCGCGTGTTCGTGGCCAACACGTTCAGCGATTCGATCTCGGTTATCGACATGGTCAATCGCCAGGTTACGACCGAGATCGCATTGGGACCGCAGCCGAAACTAACGCTGGTGGATCAGGGCGAGTTACTGTTTTACGACGCGAGCCTCTCGCGCGATAGCTGGATGAGCTGCAATAGTTGCCACCCGGATGGCCACACGAACGGTCAAATGAACGATAACCTCGGCGACGGCACGTTCGGCACGCCCAAGCGCGTGTTTTCGCTGCTGGGACAAACCACCGACACAGTCCCGTTTGGCTGGGACGGGTCGGTGGCCACGTTGGAAGAGGAAATCCGTAATTCGATCACCACGACGATGCGGGACAAAGAGACGCCCAGCGACGAGCAGATCGCAGCCTTGGCGGCCTACTTGCAGTCGCTGCCGCTGCCGCCGCCGATCGACCAAGCCCGAGACCGGCGGGACAAAACAGCCGTGGCCCGAGGCCGGACACTGTTCGCCCAACTCAAGTGCGACCGCTGCCATCCTGCGCCCACTTACACGGCTCCCGACACGTTCGACGTGAATCTCAAGGACGAAGTGGGCAAGAACCAGTTCAATCCACCGTCGCTGCGCGGCGTGGGGCAAGGCGGTCCGTATTTCCACGACAATCGCGCCCCGACACTGAAAGCCGTGTTCGACGAGTTCGTTCACGAGTTGGACGGCGAGCTCAGCGACAAGGGCCTGCAAGACCTCATCGCGTTTCTTGAAAGCTTGTAGTGTGGACGCGGCGCAGGAGTCAGCACACCCGCCCACGTTACACTGCAGTTACACCGGAATTGCCCGATCCCGCGTAGGATAACCCGTGTCCGACTACATTCAATCCATGGGAGACGCGACAATGAAGAAGGCAACTATTTACGTTTCAAGCATCATGCTGATCATCGTCGTGGGCGGCTTCGCTCTGCGACAAGCCAACGCCTGTTTCGTCCGCTCGCCACAGCCAGTGCAGGTCTGGCTCGATCACGTGAACGTCGAAATCACCGACCAGGTGGCCGTGAAGACCTACGACTGCACGTTCAAGAATCCCAATCCCCGGGCCGTTGTCGGCGGCGAATGCTACATGGAACTGGAGCCGGGCGCGCGTGTCTCGAACATGAGCGTGGTGGTCGACGGCAAGGAATCGAGGGCTGAGATTCTCGATGTGGCAAAGGCCAATAAGGTCTTCACCGAAATCGTCACCGAAGGCGGCTCGCCAGCGCTGCTCGAATACTACGGTAATCAGCTCATTCGTACAAAGATCCCCAAGATCGCGCCCAACGGCATGGTCACGGTGAAGCTGCGCTACACGATGGTGCTCGACAAGAAGTCGGATCTGGTGCGGCTGCAGATGCTCAACACCAACCCCAAGGCCAACATGCAAACGCTCAAATCGGCCAGCGTCCGCGTGGCGATCAAGTCGACAGAGCCGATTAAGAACGTCTATTCGCCCTCGCACGCCATCGGTATCGTCGAAGAGCCTGAATGGGACGTGGTGGTGAAATGGTCGAAGGATAACTACCAGCCAACGCACCCGTTCATCCTCTATTACCAACTGGCCGAGGAGAAGGTCGGCGCCACGCTGCTGGCACACCGCGAACCGGGCGAGGAAGGCCACTTCATGCTGTTGTTGAGCCCGACCATCGGCGGCGGCGACGGTGCCATGACCGAAGACGACGTGCTGCCCAAGGACGTTGTGTTCTGCATTGATACTTCGGGCTCGATGATGAAG
>CAYFJO010000939.1:0-2740 GCA_964343305.1 uncultured Pirellulaceae bacterium
ACGTCGCGGCAGATCTGGAAATGTCGGACATGGCCGTTCGCAAGGCAAAGTCACGCGTGCTGCGCCGACTGCGTGACGAGTTTGACGAGAATATGATTGAGTAGATCATTTAGAACGACGCGGCAGAGCCGTAACCAAACTGTAGGACGCTCGCAAGAAAAAAGATTGTAGAACAACTGTCTCAATTGTTCCGTGAGCAGTGGTTCGATGAGCAATTGGGACAATTGCTCTACACTCCGCGACAAGCCACCACCAAAGTCACGACTTCTCACTTTGAATCGGCCACCACGCGGGCAGAGTTTCTTTGGAGATAATCTGTGTTCGAGATTTAGAATCACGCTCTGTCCCAAACCAATCCAAAACGATGCTGCTGGCACAGATCATGGGAAGGATCGACACGAAGATAATCACCCGCCGGTAAACGGTTAAGTAATCCGTTTTCAACGACCCACCAAGAACCGCGGCCGTGCCACCCAAGTAAATGAAGAAGGCAGTGGAGATGGCAAACGAAAATGTCCAGAGCGCCAAATCCAGTGACTTGCCGTCGTAACACAAACAGATCGCCAGGCCGCTTGCAAAGAGAGCCGTGAGCACAATCGTTAAAATGAATTCAAACGCCGATCGTGACGATGTCCGTTGGCCGAGTTGCCGTTTGCCAAGTTCGCGGGCCAGCTTTTCATGAATCTGACGCTTCAGTTCCTCGAACAGGTCATTCGATGGTTCCGTTTCGTCAGCAGGTTCGCTGCTTGCAGTTTCGACGTCCGGATGCGACCCCGTCTCGATCCAATCAACCATCGCCTCGTAAGCGTCTCGCAAGGCGACGAAACCTTCCTTCGAACCGCCCGCGTCGGGATGTGCGGTTGTCGCTCGTTGGAGATACGCCTTTCGAATCACTTCAAGGCTGGCATCTCGCTCAACACCTAGAATCTCGTGCGGTTGCATTGTTTTAGGTACCGATTGGGTTGAATCGTTTCTCCTAACAAAACATAGCATGCGGCACAGACCCAGCGCGAGCAGTGTCTGTGTTCAGGATCGGTTTGCCTTAAAATGACCTCATGAACGAAGACCAGAATTATTCGGCATCTCGTGAACATAATCGACGTGCCTGGGACGAAATGGCCCGTGGAAAACAGCGATTCACTCATCCCGCCAAAGACGAGGACTTCGCCGATCCGCTGAAGACGGTCGATGGCGTGGGATGGCTGGGTGGTGACATTCGTGGGATGACATTGTTGTGTCTGGCCGCGGGCGGTGGACGGCAGAGCGCGCTGTATGCGGCTGCGGGGGCGAGCGTCACCGTGGTGGATATTAGCCCCGATATGTTGTTGCTTGATCGACAAGTTGCCGCGGAACGCAAACTCGACGTACGTACCGTGGAAACATCGATGGACAACTTGTCGATGTTTGACGCTGGGCAGTTCGACATCGTCATCCATCCGGTCAGCACTTGTTACTTGCCGGACATTTGCCGCGTGCATGTCCAAGTGGCTCGTGTCACGCGTCCCGGCGGAATCTACATCAGCCAGCACAAGCAACCCGTCAGCCTCCAAGCCAGCATCGAGCTCGGATCACGCGGATACGAATTGCGGGAACCCTACTATCGCGAAGGTCCGTTGCCACCAGTCCAAGGCAGCCGCTTGCGAGAAGAAGGCACACACGAATTCCTGCATCGCTGGGAAGAGATTATCGGAGGAATGTGCCGTGCGGGATTCGTGATCGAAGATTTGGTCGAGCCGTTTCACGCAGAAACGGATGCGGCTCCCGGTGACTTTGCGCACCGATGTACTTACGTTGCGCCCTACGTTCGCATCAAGGCACGTCGAACGTCTGGAGGCAATCAGGCAAATCAACACGCAGGCATTTGGACGCCATCAGATGGCTGATCCGCCAAGCGTCTTGCCGGCAGAAGTTGCAATCCGGAAATTGCAACAATTCTCAGGCAAAGCATCACGGTTCCGCTCAAAACACTGAATACCAGCAGCAGCTTGCTGCCTGGATACGCCCCATAGTAAACCGGGTTGTCTAAATCATAGACAAATATCATCGGCAAGTGAAAAAGAAAATCACTCTCGTTGCATATCCAAGCGCCGATCAGCGAACTGATGAAAAGCGACGCAATGACCAGCGGAATGCGACGCCAAAAACTGTCACCGCTAATAGCCCAAATGCTGATGAAGGCAACTGCCGGAAAGGCGGCACAATAGAACCCGACCTCGAACCAGTGCTGTGTTGGAAATCTCATCCTGGCAAGGCTTGAAATGAAGACGGCCACGATCGTGGTGAGAGATAGGATTTCCGCAATCGAAAATTGCAGCCTCTCTCGATGCATCATTCGGCATCTCATTGCCAGAGCAATCGCTAAGGCCGCGGCATAGATATTGAGGACACAGTACCACTCAACAAATGCAGGCCGTGTGAAAGTAAGTGCAGTGCTGCCAAAGACCACATTCAATGCCATCACGGCTAGAAACACAAAAAGAGGGTGATATTTGCCGAGCACAACAATTCCGACCAGCGCTCCAATTTGGCCCAGCATGAATCCCAGCGCGACCGCGGCGCTCGCGGTGGGCAACGACGGGACGGACTGAAACACCAACACGTCGATCAATCCGACAGCCACGACAAGCAAGACGGTCATGAAATGATGAGGCTTCATAGTCTTATTGTGATTTGGCTTACGTTGGCGTCCACACAAAGGTTCATCACCATTGCAAACATCCCATCGCTCGCACACAATTAA
>CAYFJO010000940.1:0-2738 GCA_964343305.1 uncultured Pirellulaceae bacterium
AGTAGAAACTCAGCAGAAACCGCTCACGCTGGCCCGACCACAACAGCGACTTGATATAACCCACGCCGTAATGCCAGTCGACCCGATCACGGTAGCGCGCCAGCCCCGCAGTCAGTCCGCCGTGCTGCTCGCAATATCCGCGTATCCATGCGGGCTCCGGTCGATTTGGCGGATGGAAGCGCATTTCCAGCAGAATTTGCATGAACAAGTTCCAATAATCTCCCAGTGCGTCTTTGTTGAGAATCGGGTAAGGAGTTTCGGTCTCGCGATATTTGCCCAAGTAGTTGAAGGTCTTGTCTTTCTCGCCGATGTCGAAGGCGTACGGTACGAACGGCGGAGTCGTCGTGCGGTCGATCTTCTCCGACCAGAAATCCAGAATGCGCTGGCGAAGCGAATCTGCAGCGTGCAAGTAGCGCTGGGCCGATTCCTGTTCACCAAGAAGGTGCATCATGAGGCCCGTGTCGCGCAGACCCCGCCAGCAGCTCACGTTGCTGTAGAGGCTGTGTGCCGGAGCGTTCACGTCGCCGCCGTACGCGAACTTGCGAATCAGCCCGTGATAGGCCGTGCCGCGGTTGTCTTTTTCGCAGGAGGCGATGGTCCAGTCCGCTCGGGCCTTCAGGTTGTCGGTGAGGCCGCGATACCAGTCCATGTCACCGGTCAGCAACGCGACCTCGGCCGCGCCCATGCCGGCCAAACCGTTTCGGTAAGGGAAGTGGTGCGAAAGCGGCTTGCGGTAGAGTGCAACGGTGGAGGCCGTGTGCAACTTCGCCTCTCGGTCCTTTCCGAATTGTGCCAAAGCAATGGTGGGCCACCATTCTTCCAAGCCGATGCACCATTCGTACCAGTAGGTTCCGTAGTGCGGCACACCGTCGTCTGCGAGGATGAGGCACTGGCAGAAGGCGTTGCGGACGGCGTCGTTGACCGCCGATTCGGGTACTTCGAACCGGGCGGCGCTTGCCACTTCACGATTCCAATGCTTCCGGAAACGTTCCAGAGATTCCTCGTACGGCAGATTGTCGCCCGCAGTGATCTCCCGCCGCTTCTCATCGCCGTGCGGAACCACGAGGTCCACGCTTGTCGGCGCCCCCGCTTCCAACGTGACCGGAATGGACAAGCAAGGTTCGTGTTTGGTGCCCGTCCAGTTTCCCGGTAGGCTCGAGACGAGGATGACTGTTCCATCGCGGTTCCGCACGGTTCGGCCGTCTGCATCGAGTTGATAGCCGGCAGCGTCCGGCGCGTAGATGCATGGGTGGACCTCTCCCGTTGGGACCTTTGTGAAATAGCCGTACATCGTCAGCCGTTTGCCGAGGATGACGTCAAGTCGAACTTCGCCCGGCGTGCGCCCTTCGGTCTGAAATTCCCAGTGTACTCGGTCGGCGTAAATTGGATCGGCCGGTACGGTCGTGAAAACCGTCATGCGGGCGGACAGTTCGCCGCGACGCACATGGTGAGTGACACCCGGCATCCATCCGTCGAGCAGCGTGCGTGTGACCTGCTCGGGTTTCTCGCCAATCAGCTCGCCGTTCAGCGCGAACGCGACATAGCGATCGTCGAGTCGCCCCTGTGCCCGCCCAGTTCCGACTCGAGAGACGAGCGTGCCGTTCCACGTCAGCATTGTCTCCGCGACGTCGTTGGCTCGGCCCGTAAACCCTTTCAAGAATCCGAGGGGAAGCATGACGCCGGCGACGGTGGACCACTCTGGCTCGCCGCGGTTGAGGATGCGGTTGCCCAGCACGTCTGCGGGATCCTCGTCTGCCGAGCGAACGTATTCCTGGCCGCGTTTGCCCAGAAAGACATGCACGGCTTCGACGTCGGCCGGCGAACACGTCACTCGCAGGCGAGTCGTCGCCGTGGGTAGAAAATGGAACGTGACTTGCTTCGCGTCGGTCTTGGAGACGCCCAGACTCTCGACCGGGCGAAAGTCACGGCCGTCGGACCACAGGACCTTTGCCGTCTGCAACCGAGGTATGGCATCTGGATTCTTGACCCCGAGGCGGCACATGCTGACCAGCCGCGGCCGAGGCCAGGTGATCTCGAGGCCTTCTTCCGTTCTGAGAACTGTCGGTTCCCAAATGGGATCGGTAAGGTCTTCGCCGTCCGCGTGAAGAACCGGCTCGGCAGCGAGTACCGGCTTGGCTGTCTCTGAAACCTTGCCCGACGGCGGATCGGCGGAGGCTGTCTCGTCCTCGAACAGGGCCTTGACTTCCTGAACGACGACACCTCGGTAATCAAGCGTCATGTACCACCGGAGCCGTCGATCCGATTGGCCGGCGATGATGCGAATCCGTGAGGTTTCGACGGCCGAAAAACGGTATGTCCAGACCACGCTTCCATACATCTGAAACGGGGCCAGCAACCGCCAGCCGGAGTAATCGACGTGCACGTCTACGGGAATGCTCTTCCACTTGCCGTCACTCCAAATCTGAACGTCATCGGTTGCCGGCTCGGGTTGCAGAAAACGACCATACAAGGACGCATAGTGGACCACCAAACGGTTAATGCTCATCGGCCGAGGGGCTTCGAGACCAAAGTCCTTCCCGCGGACGATCCCCCAGGCGGTCGTGACACTGCCGTCGACCACCTGCCGAAGCTGTTCGGGCTTCGCTTCGGTCGACCAGCTTCGAGCCTGCCACTGGGCTTCGCAGCGGCCCTGGGGACACACGATAAACCCGAAACCCGTCAACAGAAGAACCGCGCACATGAGAGGTGAACCACTCCGACCCTGCCAATTCCGGGTT
>CAYFJO010000941.1:0-2734 GCA_964343305.1 uncultured Pirellulaceae bacterium
CCAAGTTCGGCCCCGTGACTGACAGGATAACGTCCGGCCGCTCGGTCGATCAGTGCCTCCAAAAACTCGACGTATTTCTTAAACCAGGGATTCTCGAGATCCAGTCTCTTCTCCAAAGCCGCGGTCCATGAAAGTTCCTGTTCTTCTCCCATCACATTGTCGGGCAATACTCGAATTTTGCATCCCAGAATGGCCGGTATAAAGCACGGAAATGCCACTTGGATGGGACATGCTCCTCGAAGCATGTCGTCTTCAACTTCTTCACCTTCCCGAAGCAGCCCTTCATAGTCATCCAGCCATTCGTCGGGCTTCAACATTTCCGGCGTAATGTACTCGTCTACCTTCCACGATTTGCAAACGCGAAAATATTCCAAGGGATACCACCCCACAAACGAGAAACCAACCAGCGGGCGATCCACGTCCGCCCGGCTCCAGAATGCTCGGTATCTGTCGATCTTCTTCGGATCATTCCCAAATGAGTAGCTCGCTGCCATTGACAATGCTCTCAGTGAATCAGGTTAAGGTCTCTCGCCAGGGCGGTTGCCTGTTTGATGTCGGATGAGCGCCTCGACGTTAGCGCGTTCCAAGGCGGCCATCTTCTTTCGCTTATCGAGGTAATGCGTGTACTTTTTCACGCCCTGCTCGTCCCAGGCATTGGCCTCCATGTAATCGCCGCAGAAGGGAACGAGCAAGTCGATCCAACAGGCGATCTTGTCGAGTTCTTCGCGCGACAGTTTTACGTCGTAATGCCCTTCGCGGAGTAAGGGCATCAACTCGCTCTTTGCCGAGCCGGCGAAGTAGGGCGGCAGCATCGGTGGAATCGATTGCACGTTCAGCCAATTGACCATGGCGTTCGGCTTGCCGTTTTGTGTCAGGGCGATGTAAGCGTCGGACCAACGTCGCCCGCCGCTAGTGGAAGCGATTTCGGGCAGCAGGCTAAATGCCTTCTTGGCGTCCGGTTCTTTCGGCGCCGTGCCGCCGGACGAAGCGACGGCCGGTTTGCCACCGGCAGGACGCCGCAGATCGTAGATCCCTACATCGACGAATTGGCCGCCCGAGGTTTGCCGACAATGCACGGCGATCGTGTTCTCGCCCGCCCGTAACGACTTTCTCGCATTCGCGTTAAGCGACATGCGTTTGTAGTCGACAAGATACGCGCCCTCGGCAGCCGCCAAAACGCCGTTGATATAGATTTCCACGTCCTCGTCGTGGTGCACCACCAGTGAGAGTTGATCGACGTTCTTATAGTCGGCCAATTTGAACGTTGTGCGAAGCCAAATGTCCTTCGTTTTCCACTCGGTGTTCACCGCGCTGCCCGGTGTTCCGCGAGTTCCAAAGCCGGCCTTGCCGGCCTTCCACTTGGAGTCGTCAAAATTGGCACCGCGCCAATCGTCGGCCGGCTTGTCGGTCGTGTATTTCCACGTGCTTACCTTTGCGAGGATTGCCAAGGCGCCTTTCAGATCTAATTTCGGTGGCTTCTTTGGCTGGGCGGCTAGTGCCAGCGTTTGGGAGCGGTCGTCGTGACATTCGATGCAGTGTTTGTTCAGGATCGGCTGGATCTCGTGGTTGAAGCTGAAGCCGCGAGGCTTGCCGTAGAAGGGTACGAGCTTCTTCGGCCCCGCCGCCAACGCTTGGGTCGGTTTGTGAGGTTGGCCGACTGTGCTTTTCGCCTCGTGGCAGCCGACGCAGGAAAACGTTTCGCCGGGCTGGAGTGTCGACCAGCTACGCATCGATTGCACCACCTGTCCGTCGCCGTCGACCAACTGGAAATAGACCGGCGTGCGTGCGGGTACTTCAAACAGCGCCGAACCGTCATCATGCACTGGCGTTTCGCCCAGCACGGTTTTTACGTCCCACGTACCGTTGCGAATCGAGACCGGTGTGCTCACCAGCGCGCCGCCGGCCGGCCCGCCGTTGCCGTTGCTGCCGACGCCCGCCGCGCGGAAGTCTAACGCAACCACGCGAAGTTTTTTCACCGTGCCGCGCGGCACGTCCTGCAAACCGGGGCCGATGTGGACGTCCTGCACGTAGTAGGTTCCGGTTTCCTGCCGATAGTCGACCGTGCTGGGCCGCACCGTGGGAAGCGGCCGCGCCGCCAGCGGTACGGGCTGGTTGCAGGAAAGCTTGGGATCGTCGACCAACAGCTCCCGCGCTCCATCCTGTCGCACATAATACAATCCGAAGCCGTCCTTCGAATCGCGCCGTGTTTGGGTGGCGCTGTAACTTGCCACGTACTCCTTTTCATTGATGGCAAAGGGATAACCAAAGTGCCCGTCGAAGCCGGTGTAACCGTCGACGCGCCGATAACGCCGATCCGATTTGTCTTCGACCAACGGCGCCACCAACGTCACGCCGGAACTTTCGCGGCTTCCCTTCTTGGCGTCGATCATGATCAAAGCGCCGGTTTGAATGCAGTGGTGTCCGGTGGCGATGGCGATCAACTGATCAGAGCCGGGAATGGCGCGGGCGTGGGCGATCGTCGTGGGAAACCACGAGTTGTTGCCATAGTATTCGGTTTGGCCCGTGCCGTCGCTGTTCATTTGGAACAGCGGTTGAGGATAGAGTTGTCCGCGATCGTTGTAGTCCCAACGCGTATAGATGACGCGGCCGTCCGGCAGAACCTGCGGGTAATTCGAATGGACTTGATCGAAGCTAACGCGGCGCAGGAATTTTCCGTCGGCGTTGCACATGTAGAGATTGGAAACCTCGGTCCACCAGCAGTCGACAATCTGCA
>CAYFJO010000942.1:0-2723 GCA_964343305.1 uncultured Pirellulaceae bacterium
ATCCGACGGCCCCGGTTTGTGAGGAGGATTGGGAGTCGGCCAAGTGATTGTGCTCGATACGCATGTTTGGGTTTGGTGGATCCACAACGACCCAAAGCTTGCCGTCAATCACAAAAAGTCAATTCAAGCAAACGAAAACGATGGGATTGGTGTTTGCTCGATCTCGCTCTGGGAAGTATCCAAGCTAGTGGAATTGGGGCGGCTTGAGTTGCCCATATCGATTGAGGATTGGTTTATCAGTGCGCTGGATTACCCTGGCATTGTGCTTTTGGACTTGAATCCCCATATTGCAGTTGAGTCGACGAATTTGCCGCCGCCGTTTCATCGAGATCCGGCCGATCAAATCATCGTGGCAACCGCCCGAGTCCATGCCTGCCCGTTGTTAACCGCAGATCAACGAATTCAAGATTATCCTCACGTAATCACACCGCAATAAGTCCATGCCGTTCAACGAAGAAGAAGAGATCTACCAAGAGCACGTCTTGGATCATTACGAGGATCCGTACCATCGCGGCTCGTGCGATCATCCGACGCATGAGCATGAAGATGACAATCCGTTGTGTGGCGATGTGGTGCATGTTGAATTGCAGATTGACGGCGACAGCCGCGTGAAAGAAGCCTGGTTCGACGGCGATGGCTGCTGCATCAGTCAGGCATCGGCTTCGATGTTGATGGAAGACATCGAGGGCAAGTCGGTCGATGAGATTCGCGAGTATTCTGCCCAGCAGATGTTGGACCTATTCGGTGCGCGATTGACTCCCAATCGGCAAAAATGTTGCCTGCTTTCGTGGCGCGTCGTGCAACAAGCAATCCATTCACCAATCGGCGGCGATGGCGACAGCGGTGGTGGTACGTTTGTTGGCCCAGATTTCGGTGAGGAATCCTGATGGCAACCGCCGACACCATGCCGCTCGACCCGCACGCACTTCGCCAGGATTTCCCCATCCTCTCGACGACGATCCACGATGACAAGCCGCTGATCTATCTCGATAGTGCCTCAACGTCTCAGCGCCCCCAAGTGGTCATCGATTCGCTGGTGTCGATGTACGAACAGCATTACGCCAACGTGCATCGCGGCATTCACTGGCTCAGCGATCAAAGCACCGATCGCTACGAAGAGTCGCGCGAAAAAGTCCGGAAGTTCATCAACGCTGCGACAAAGAATGAAATCGTCTTCACCACTGGTACGACGATGGCCATCAACATGGTGGCCCGCAGTTGGGGCGATGCCAACGTCGGTCAGGACGACGACATCGTCGTCACCGAAATGGAACATCATTCGAACCTCGTACCGTGGCATCAGTTGGCCGAACGAACCGGCTGCCAAATCAAAGCGATCCAGGTCACCGACGACGGGCAACTCGCAACCGACGGGCTGGACAGCGTCATCACCGACAAGACGAAATTGGTCGCCGTCTGTGCCGTTTCGAACGTGCTCGGCACGATCAACCCGGTTCGTGAAATTGTCGACAAGGCCCATGTCGCGGGTGCCCTGGTCCTGGTCGACGCCGCGCAGAGCATCCCCCACTCCGAGGTCGACGTGCAGTCGCTCGGCGCGGACTTTGTCGTGTTCAGCGCTCACAAAATGCTCGGTCCGTCCGGAGTTGGTGTGCTGTACGGACGCGAGGAATTGCTCGACGCCATGCCGCCGTTTCTCGGTGGCGGCAGCATGATTCGCCGCGTGAAGATTGACAGCTTCGAACCCGCCGACTTGCCCGCCAAGTTCGAAGCCGGCACGCCGCCGATTGTCTCTGCCATCGGCCTGGGTGCCGCGATCGACTATCTCAACACCATCGGCTTGGAAAATATCGCCAAGTACGAACAGTTACTCGCCACACGGGCCCACGAGTTGCTCAGCGAAATCGACGGCTTGCGTTTCCTGGGTCCGCCGCCTGACAAAAAGTCCGGCATCGTCAGCTTCGTCATGAATCGTCCGCACGCCCACGATATCGCTCAACTCTTGGACCGCGAAGGCATTGCGATTCGCGCCGGCCATCATTGTGCCATGCCATTGCACAAACGACTCGGCGTCGGGGCGAGCAGCCGCGCCAGCTTTTACTTCTACAACACGCTGGACGAAGTCGAAGAATTGGCCGAGGCCCTGCACGGCGTCAAGCGCATGTTCACGCGCAAGTAGATCAATCGACGCGCGACACAACACCGCTGAACAATCTCACCGTTCCCGCGTCTGTCAACAAAACCAGGGCACCGTCGCGATCGATTCCCTGGCAGTGGCCTGCGATTATTCGGTTGCCTGATTCGACTTCAATTCGTTTTCCTTTCAACTCGCAATGCTGCTGCCACATTGTTGCCAGACAACCCTCGTCACGCCGGAACGCATTGAGGATTTGTTCGATCCAGACGAGTACCTGGACGAGAACATCGGTGAGACACGCCGATTCATTCGCGACATCGACCATCGAAGTTGCGGTCGACTGAAGTTCTGGCGGCGCGTCGCAAAACGAGTTGTTCACATTGATGCCAACTCCGATCACCAGCGTTTGGCTCGATCGCGGGCCGACTTCGACAAGCACGCCGCTAACTTTCCGACCGTTCAAATGTACGTCGTTCGGCCACTTCAGTTTGAAATCCTCTTCTTCCAACGCCAGGTCGCGGAGCGCCAAACAAACCGAAAGTCCGCTCACCAGCGAAATCTTGGGCCATGCCGACTCGGCGATGTCCCAGTTCGCCGGGTGAATCACCAGCGAAAATGTCAGCGACCC
>CAYFJO010000943.1:0-2711 GCA_964343305.1 uncultured Pirellulaceae bacterium
TTGGTCAGGTAGTGGATGGAGCTGATGTTCGATCCAAAGGCCACGGCGGTGTGGTCGAAAAGGCTCGATCCGTCGGCTTCCTTCGTGGCCTTGAGCTTGTCGATCAGGCGGGCCAGTAGTTCGCTGTGGGCCTTGTCGCGCGCCTTAGAGGCCTCCATGCGTTCGCCGGGTGAGTAATGGCTCACATTGTGGGAGCTGGCTTTGAGATCAAGGCTCTGCAGGAGGCTCTGACCGGGCAAGCGATAGCTCAGCGCGCGGGTGCTGTCCGTCTGCAACGCAGCAACGATGAGATCCTGCATGATCTCGATCTCGGCCTTCCCCTTCAGACCGGGTTCCGGTTCGTCGAGCGGTGCCCTGGCCTTGGGGACTTCGAGCCAGGCTTCTTCCTTTTTCAGTCGCGTCTCGATGTCGCGGATGCCCTGGAAGTATTCGTCGAGCTTGTCCGTGTCGGTCCTGGTGAGGCCGCGCTGTACGCGTCTGGCCTGGGTGAGCACGGCGTCCAGGACGCTGCGGTTCTCGGCGATAGCCGCCTGGCGTTGTTCCAGCGGCATGTCATCCGGCGAGAAGAGCTTGTGGAAAACCTGAACCGGGTCGTCCTGGCCGGCGACGGGTTTGCCTCGCTGATCCCAGGCCAGCGAGAGGCCGGGACCGTGTCCCTCCAGACTGGCGGCGTTGAGCTGGATCGAGGAGAAGCGAGTGTCCTGCCCCAGACGTTTCGCGACGACCTGGTCGGCCGAGATGCTGTTGGCCATGTTCTGGCCGGGCACGGAATAGCGATTGGCCCCCGTGAGCCAGAAGGTGCTGCCCCAGTGAGCTTCATTGGTGTACTGGTTCGCGCATCCCTGTACCACGGTGACATCGGACTGGTGCCGAGCCAGCGGGGAGAGCCCCTCAGAGAGTTCGTAGTCGCTGCCGGTGCGGGCCTGGTCAGGAAACCAGGTCTCTTTGGTCACGCCAAAGCCAATGCTGAGAAAGACGCAGCGTTTGGACGGGGCGGCGGGAGCTGTTGAGGCAGCCGAAGCCAAGCGGCGAAAGCCGATAGATTCCAGTGCCGGCAGCGCGATCAGTGCTCCGGTTCCGCGGAGAAAGTGACGGCGGTTGAGTTGTGTTTTCATAAGTAAATCTCTCGCGTCGAGCTATTTGTCGTTAACGGTCTAATTCTAATTCTGCACTTTCCAGATTGCGTCTTCAGCGATCGAAAATGATCCCATTGTCTTCTGTTCCAGATGATTGACCAGACGTTTGAACTCCGCAGTCTCATCAGTGCTCGGAGCTTCGGTCAGAAAAAGCGACCACTTCGGCTGACCCCAGGATGTTTCTTCGTAGGTGTCACCTTCCCGCTCGATGAGCAGCAGGCCCGATGTCAGATTGCCACCGACATCTCCGAAAAGGAGATCGAGTTGCACCGAGTCGCCCCTCAGTTCGATCCATTCGCTGCAGGCGAACCCCGCCCGTGCAATCAAACAGGGCAGAGCAGGATTGTCAGTCCGCGGAATTTCAAGCTCCTTGAATGAAGAATCACGCCGTGATCCTTCATAGACAGGCTTTCCATTAATCGCAACCAGCAGGTGATTGTCCGCGTAACCCCAGAATCGATATCGTCCCGGTCGTGGCGGAAGTACTTGGCCGTGATACCACACCATCCAGCCACCTTCCCGAAAGTAAGGGGCCAGGCCACTCCGATCAGGGAACTCGTGAAAGGCACCAGCGATCCCGCGGAAACGGAGCGGCTCACCTTGCTTGAATGCTTCCAGACAAGCGCGATCACGAAAGCCCGACTGGATTAGCGGCAATAGTTCGAGCCCGATCACATCCTTTGCGAGGCGGTCTTTAGCAATCGAGTTGGCGTAACCAAGAACGATACCGCGCAGTGAGCCGTCATTCGGTGTCGTCGCCGGAAGAGAAAGCTCGGGTAATGCCAATGAAATACGAGACGGTGATCGCTTCTCAACTTTGCCGCTCCGATCAAACTTGGCAAATTCGCCTTCGTGCATTAGATCTTTGGTCGCGCCATCGTGCTGGTCAACCGAAATCTGCCCGTCGAGCACGAGAACCTCCGCCCCCTTTGGGCCTGCCGTAACAACGAAACTTGTTCCGAGATCAACGAACTTCCGTTGAGCGGTATCCACAACAAATCCCACACCCTGTGGCGGAACAACCAGTTTGACCTGTCCCTCATGCAGCGAAACGCGCCGGTTGCTGTCCAACTTTAGTTTCAGCGGAGCTGTCGCAACGACATGTACGCCCGTTTCCCGAAAGGCCAGTTCGATCAGCCCTCGTTGCATGGTGAGTTCTTCGCCCACGAACAGTTCAGTCCCATCAACGACCGTATGATCCTCGCCAGCTTTGCCTTCGCCTTCAACCCGAATCACTCGAGCAATGCCGCGTATGGTTTCCGTTGGCGTTTCATCCGAAACACGGAACCAGCCAAATGCACCAACAATCAGCGAAGCCGCGATCGCGCTCAAGGTCAGCCATGTTGGAATCGCGCGCCCAACACGTCGAGGAGCCGCCATGTGGTCACTGGGCATTGCCATTGCTTCGTCCGTAACAAGTTGTTGCCACTTGGCGTCAATCGTCGCGAGCGACCGCAACATTGCCCGAGCTTCCGCGCTGGCGCGCAGCAGACTCTCAAGCGTTTCGAGTTCCTCTGGATTAATCGCGCCATCCAAATAACGATGCAGCAGATCAAGTTCATTCTGTTTCATGAT
>CAYFJO010000944.1:0-2707 GCA_964343305.1 uncultured Pirellulaceae bacterium
GATGTTGGCCGCGTAGATCGTGCTGCGACTCGTGCAGTTGCCAGATTGGGCCTGAGCCTGTGGAAACAGAGTTTGCGAGTATCGCTCGTGATGTGTCGTGCGATCGACAATCAAAATCCTTAACACTTCACCAAGCATTCGGCCATCTGCCCAGAACTTGCAACGATCTCGCGCCGAACGCCAAATCGCCGCTCGGGCCGAAATCGAATCGACGCAGCAAAACACGACCTGGCCAATCGAAAGTTTAGCGCGGTATCGGTCCGCAATCGTTTCGACGCAAATCGAATCATCGATCCCCATGACAGTGTCCATCAACGCATCGACCTTTGGCTGACCAACTTGTTCGGCAAAGTAGCCTTGCGTCGTGACATTCGACTCGTCGACGCAGTCAAAATCGATCAACTGAATCTTGCGGGCACCGATCGACGCCAACTGAATGGCAACTTGTCGGCCAATCGCCCCGACACCAATCACCGTACAGGTGTGCTGCGCCAAACGATCAACCGGCACAAGTTCCGACTGGCGATCGAAACGGTCGCTGTGTAGCTCCAATGTCGTTTTGTTCATAGTTTATTGATCCTTGATGATCTCCAAAGGCGGAATTTCGGATGGTGTCCGCAGGGCGAGCCAGTTTTCCATGTCGGCAACCAGCGACTCGATCGCGACGTCCAACGAAGTCAAATGCAAGGCTTCCAGCGATGCGGCAGCGAGTTGCTGGCGAAGTTCGTCGACCTCGATGAGCGCCGAGCCTTCCTGAGACGCCAAGCAACAAGCGGGCTTTTCCATGTCCGGCTGCCACCAATGCCACACGGCGTCATACTCGTATTTCGCGCAGCAATGACGTCGATAAGTTAAATCCAGTCCGCGGCAAACGGATTCCACTTCGTCAAACTGGCCCCATGGTGCCTCTTCGTCATACAAAATGAACGATCGGACTTGCGAGTTGGCGGTGCGCAGGTCTGCAACGACCTGCGATTGGTCGCCTGTGTAATACTCGCCCCATTGTGATCCACCTTGACGGGCAACCGGCCCGGCAAGTCGACTGAGTTTGAATTCAGGCAACTCACCGCCGATTTCGATATAGGCACTCATTCGGTCGGCCATTGGCTTGCCCTTTCGTCGCTGTACTCTTCGTATTCCAGCCACTCTTGGGGCCACTCGTCGCGTGAGTCATGCAGGACAGGCATATCGTCTTCCGTCCAACACACCGCATCGAGCGGCGCATCTTCATCGGCCAGCGCAACCATCGGCACATGAGACTCGTCAATCACGTTGGTTTGATACTCCGCCAACCAGCCACCGTGATCGCTGCCGCTAAACGGCTGCGAGTAATCCACTTCAACCGGCACGACGCACTGGCCGCCTGGTCCAACACCGAATCGAATGCGCGCGTACGTTTGGCTGCCCTGCGCAATGATGAACATCATCGACCAATCCGACGCGCCGAAGACTCGCTCAAACGTTTCCTCATCCGTCCCGCTCGGACGGGGACAATCGCCAGGATGAGTGTGAATCCAAATTCGTGAAAACCGCGCGGGCGGAAGACCCGCGTCGACCTGTTCATCGAAATAGTCCGCCACGGACTCGTCGTCAAACGACACATTGGCCCAAGTGCAGCGCTGCCGAACCAGCCGAACGTCCTCAACCAGCAGCAAGTCGTCTTCCGCCGAGATCCCGAATCCGCCGACTTCCGTTTCACCGCAATCCCGCAGGTACAAGAGTTTCGACCACGCCAGCGGGCTGAACCGCAGCGCTGGCGTTTGCACGGGCGGACTGAGGCGGGGTTGACGTCGTCGCCGGCCGATCGACTTTGCATTCTTCGCTGTCTTCTTCATGGCACAATTGGCACCTTTCGTTTTCGCTGTCTTGGCACGACGAGCAGACGCGCGCCGAACAATGTGGGCAAGTTTTCAAACAGTGGCGGCAGTAGACGTCGTCACAGCAGCGGCACTGACACGAGCATTCACAGCACAGTGAGTCGCAACAGTCGTTGCACGACGAAGCGCAGCCGTCACAGAGTGTGCAATCGCAGGCGGCGCAACTCGTGCGGTAATCCTCGTTGGTCCCCGTTCCGCAGTCGGCGCAGGGAATGCCGTCCCAATCTTCCAGCGCAACATAAGCACTCGACGAGTTGTAGGTATGTAATGCGCTGTTGACGATCTGGAAAAAGTCGAGCAGCCGCCCCTCTGCTAGCGCCCGCGAAATCGGCACCTTCGCCTCGCCGGAGCAAAGCACATTCTCTTGGACATGAGGATGGGTCGTCGATTCACTCAAAGCCGCTGGACGAGCATCCAACGCAATCACGTCGTAGGATTGCTGCTCTGGCAGTCCGGCCCAATCAAGTTGAATTTCAAACGCTCCCAGGTAAACGTCTTCCAAGATAACGGGCTCTGTGACGACCGATAACGTTTTCCCGCGCTGGTCGAGTTTCACCTCGGTGAATTCGTCATCCAACGCACAAAGTTCGTCATAGATCGTGCGAACCGTGATGGGCGGTTTTTGTGATTCTCGTGACGTTAGGGTTCGCAAACAGGCTTGGACTTCACTCGCGTGTTCTTCGAGCGAAAGTTTCAAAGCGGTTTGGACGTGGCGCGCTGCAATATTCCAACCGCGACTTTGAACGATGTGTAATCGCTGCGACAGTTTCAGGCAGCGCTGCCAGCTCAAACTAACGACGTCCGTTGGCGTCGCTTTTTGTGAATCCTGG
>CAYFJO010000945.1:0-2705 GCA_964343305.1 uncultured Pirellulaceae bacterium
TAATCGACGTTTTTTGGGATGGCTTGAGATACGGACCGGATTTCGGGAAAACGGTGGTTTTTCGGGGCCCCTCACGCCTCACGAGTTGTTGGAACACACCCCAATCTTGACGACCGCGTTGAATCTCCACTGAAGAGCGCTATCCGACATCGGACGGTTCGACCTGTGCGCGCAACGACGTTTGAGTATCTGCGGCCGGTCTTGTCGCCCGACGCGCCCAACGGAACATGTCTTAACTGCATAGGTCCCGCCCACCCGGTGCACGAAGCGAAATCGCGATGTATTATTTTGACCGCGCGTCAAAGTCTAATCTGAAAACCTCGTGAATCAAATTGATTACCTACGTCGGCGTGCGACCCCTCTGCAGCTAGCGAGTTGTGGTTTCCGACCTCGGTCGTGATCCGCCGCAGATAGCGCCCTCCGTTCGAGACAGCGGTTTGTGCAGCAAGCAGGTTAGGCGTTGTTAGAAAAGTCAGGCAACGGGTGTTTCAAAAAAGAGTGGTTTTCTGCGCGGCTCCAGAAACCTCGTCAGTCCGTCATCTTCACGGCTTGCGAAACTTGTTGCTGGCTGCCAAGCCACGGGAGCAAATTTAATTCGTCTTGGACGCACACGACTGAGTGCTGCCCTTTACGGCACCGTGGCGTTACGGCTATACTTTGATGGTGACGACAGTCGTGACAAGCAGAGACAAGATGTATGTATGATCGACTTTGGGTTGTTCTTCTCTTCCGCCCCATTCTGCGTAGCAGAGCTTCTCGGTAAGTTCCCGCTTCAACTTTTTGTGGCTCTATCTGCTTTCTTTTTCTGGTTCACGGTCTGCGCACTGCAAGTGCCGCCGTGTGCCATAGGTTCTTACATTGGAGAGCAGAAATGCCACAAGGTAAAATCAAGAGGTTGGTGTCGGATCGAGGTTTTGGGTTCATCGAAAGCGAACAAGGCGACGACCTGTTCTTCCATCACTCCGAAGTGAATGGAGCGAGCATTGAGGAACTCCGTGAAGGTCAGGTCGTGGAGTACGAAGTCGGCCAAGGGCGCAAAGGGCCATGTGCGACAAATGTCAAAGTGGCTGTCCACACGAGCTAACTGTAAGTTGTACCTGAATCTACGAGCGCCCCTGACTCAAGTGGTTCAGGGGCGTTTCTCCTAGCCCGCTGCTACACCTGAACCGCCAATGCGTGTGATGAAGTCTTCGAGTGCCGTCGTCTGAAGAGTGCCGCAACACGGTCGTATTTGGGGCTCACGCGTGAGTTCACGGTAATTGACAACCGCATGGCATTGAATTGCATCGAATTCGATTATGGATCTGTAGCTGCTCCCAGCAAGATCGTTGAGTTTCTGCGAGCTGTCGATGGCTTGGTTGAGCAACATAGGATCAACACGGCAACGACATTTCGAGGTTTTGTGCCGAGCGATTACGTTGCAATCTATCGGTGTTTGAAGGTGGTTTACGATTCCAAATTACTTTGCGGCGATAGGTTTTGTGAATGGGGGAGTGGCGTCAGTGCGGTCGCATCACTTGCGGCGATGATCGGCTACGAGTCTTACGGGATCGAATACGACTGTAACTTGTGCACGGTCGCGGAAGAGATCTGCGAAGATTTCGATGTTCCGGTCGAGCTTGTCAACGGAAGTTTCATTCCTGAAGGTGTGGAAGACTTGATTGACGACGCGTTCGCCGCTCACGACGGTGAACTGGCTTTGCATACCGATCCAGACCGTGCCTACGAAGAAATGGGCTATGATATCAACGACTTCGACCTCATTTTTGCTTATCCCTGGCCGAACGACGTCGAACTGACTCACGAGATTTTCGACCGCTGTGCTGCTCGAGGTGCTATGTTATTGGTCTACTACGATGTCGACACGATCGCCTTGTATCGCAAGGATTGACGATCGGGATTCTATAGCGCTAAGACAAGGTGCTGATTTGAGCGACGACAATTCGCCCAAGACTCTGCCACTCTTCGAGATCGTCTTTGAGGATGAGCGGTGCAACCGTTTCGCATATGGGACACTCCAAAAAATGAGTGTAAACGCGATGATGATGCGACTCGAAGGTGCGCAGTAAAACATTTCTCTGAACTCCTGGCTTTCTTATTTCGTTGGCGCTGCTTGGATCTGGATCTTGTTGCCGTTGCGTTGAATCTGCTGCGGCTGAATCTGAATCTTCTTTAGCTGTCCAGGTTGAATGGGCACGGCCTGAAACTGAAAACGCCGTTGAGGCAACTCGAATTTGACGCCCTTCATCTTTTCGAACTGAGCCTTTTGCTCGTTGGTCAACACGTCAATTATTTTGGTCTCCGTCTCCTCGGTGATTTCCTGAAGTTTCTCGCCGTATTTGGCACGCTCGACATTTCCGTTACGGACGTCTTGAACCAACTCCGTGCGCTTTTGGTGGCCGGCGGTCGACACATCTTGTCGCGCATGAATTGGCTCACATTCGAAGAATTGATTTGTGGGTCAATCTGTTTCAACGTATCCTAGAGACACTGTTGTTCTATCATCCAGCCGTCTGGTAGCTGTCGCGGCACGTTTGCATCGAGCGAGAAATGTGTTGTGACGAAGTGGCCGTCG
Organism: uncultured Pirellulaceae bacterium; assembly: GCA_964343305.1. Lineage (GTDB taxonomy): Bacteria > Planctomycetota > Planctomycetia > Pirellulales > Pirellulaceae > CAYFJO01. The sequence goes on from CAYFJO010000945.1 coordinate 2,576, forward strand.
GCGCGACGGGACAACGAGTGATTTACGCGACTGCTTTGGAATTGGCCGGTCGACAGCAACTTGCCGATCAAGCTTTCGCACTGGCTGTCCCCTTCACAGGAGAACCCCACATGAACCTGCTCAACCGCGT
>CAYFJO010000946.1:0-2698 GCA_964343305.1 uncultured Pirellulaceae bacterium
TCCGCGCCCAACCGCTACGAAGTCCTGAGCATCCTCTTCCGCAGCCAGCAGGTGTTAGTCAGCCTCGATAAATCCGCGACCAATCGCAGAGCCTTTCTGGCGACCTGCGAAAAGCTCGCCGCCGCGCCGAACGAATATTCGGCACTGCGGCTCGACGCCGACCTCTTGCTGACGCAGGCCAGGTCGGCACGGCAGGGTGGGGACTCTCATGCCCGCTCCGATGCGCTTCGCCCCTTGGTCGAGCGCTACCAGGACACCGAGGTCGAGGCGAAGGTGATCCGGATCGCCATGATCATGGCGCTGGAGTTCGGCAATAACAGGCTGGTCAATGACCTGCGGAAGGTCATCGCCCAGCGGTTACCCGGCGATATGGAGATGATCAATTTCCAGCGCGACAAGCTCGGGGGCCAGGTTTTCGGCGCCCCGTTCGTGGGAACCTTTGAGCAGGCCGACAAAAGCGTCATCCGCTTCCCGATGGACTACATGGGGACGACCACCGGAGTCTATTTCTGGTCGAAAGACGATGGGGGGCTCGAAGACCTCAAGGAATTGGCTGAGGCATGGAAAAAGGCGGTCGTCGATCCCGAGATGGCCGCTCCGGGCCGATTCCGTTTCGTCAGTATTAACCTGGACGATCTTCCTGATGCGGGCGAGAGCATCCTTCGTGAACACGGGCTCGATTGGCCCGCGCTGCGGTTGCAAGGCGGGTGCGACCATCCGATCTATAAGACTTATTGCCGTCATGATCCTCGAGTGGTAACGGTCAGCCCGACCGGCTACGCCGCGATCTTTCTGACCAGTGGTCGTCGCAGCAGGGGGTATGAGCGCAACCTGCAATCCTGGCTTGCGCGTCAATGGGCCAAACCCCGGTACAACAGCCAACTCCAGTCGATGTTCGCGGGCGAGTTTCTGGTCATGGACCCCCAGGGCGCGTTCGACCCCGCCGCGCCGCCCGAGTGGAAAGCCATCGCTGCGGATGATGTAGCGGCTGACAAACTACCCCGGACTGCAGGTTCAGTACCGGAAGATAAACTGCGCGCGATCCAGTCATGCTTTATTGATCCGCCCGTTCGGTACCGCACGCCGTTTGCGCAGATTCGTGCGAACTACGAAAAAGCCGATGCTCTATGCCGCGAAGCGATCGCATCTCATTCGTCTGCTCCCGATCTCTGGGTCGTGCGAAACCGACGTATCGTCGCACTGCTTGGCCTGTGGAAACTGAAAGGTGAGTATCAGCATTTTGCGGCCGCCGTCGAAGAAGCCAGGGTTGCTGTCGAAGCTGACTACCCGCCCGGCACCGACGTGATCGCTCGCTTCTGTCTGGCAAGGGAGTCACTTCGTGATGCGGATAACGATCATAGATCTGTGATCCGCGACTTTGCCGAGGCAGGCGGGAAACAGGCATCCGGCCCGGTACTCGCCGCCGCCGCGCTGCTCGCACTGGACGTCGCCGATCGGAAGCTCCACGAAGATTACCGCCGGGCTTATCTGGACAACTATTCCGAACACCCCGCGATGTGGACAGCGACCGCTTTCTTTTTGAACCGCTATCACCGCTACTGGATGTATCATCCGCCGTTCGTTGCGGGCTGGACGTACGGCCGACGACAGGGGCATTTCCTTGCGATTGGTGGGCAGGAAGATGCGAAGCGCACCCTGCAAATCGAGCTGAAAACACTCGAAGGCGATACCGTCCGATTCCCCGGGAACGACGCAAGCAAGTGGACCGTAATTTCCTTTGTGTCGAGCGCGGACGGGGGCAGCTATCTGTCCCGTTACGGCAGCTTTGCCAAGGCGCGGCCTGTTGATAATGTCAATCTGTTGAACGCAGTGCTAAACGACGATGCGGAAACGACGCGTAAGGTATTAGAGGCGAAAAAACGCCCCGACATTTTCCCCACGATGCTCGTGCCCTGCGGGATGCAGAACCCGGTCGTACAAAAGCTCGGCATCCTCGCGGAAGAGACAAGGCCCAATCTACTGCTCCTTCGGCCAGATGGAAGCATCGCGGCAGCGTTGTCCGGCCTGACGATGACCTATCAGAAGGACAACGTGATCCAGAACATACTCGAATGGCATGACGAAAAAGCCGTCGATGACGCGCTGGCCCGCGGCGATCTCGAGGAGGCCAAGCGGCTCGCCTTCGCCTTCGCGCCGATCGAAGAGCCGACGCCGCCGGGCGAACAAAAGAAGCCCGCACAGAAGATCTCCATCCCGCACCTGCGCAGCCGGGCCAAGGTCTACCTAGCGATGGGGGATCTGAACGCCGCCTATGCCGACGCCGAGCAGGTCTACCTAGCGGTGAACAGTAAGGCCGGTTACATCAGCATGCGGACGGCCGAGTTAGACGCGACCGAAAAACTTAAAGCCACAATCCACAGTGCCCGCGGACAGCCGAAGTAAGAAATAAGGGCAGAATTGAGGCGTTCATGAGCCCTAAACGACGGCTGAAGTGTTCTTCAGCGTCAAGGTGGCACTCAGAAGCGTGGGGGCACAGTAAACACCGCCCGCAAAGAGTTTCCCCGCAAACTCGCTGAAGTTGGACAAACTTCCGCAGTTTTTCAGAATCTCAAACTCGCGTCGGTGTGAACGACCGCTGAAGTTTTTGGCTGGCCTAAAACCACTTCGGACTGACATTCCGAAGTGTTGGACGAAGCGGCTTCGCCGCGGGAGTGGTGAGCGGTTCTGCGAGATGGCA
>CAYFJO010000947.1:0-2698 GCA_964343305.1 uncultured Pirellulaceae bacterium
CCAACTTTTCACCAAAGCATCCATTCGATCACGGAAACTTCGAAGGCCGTGATGAGAAGCTGCTACGGTGGCCACGGACCGAGGATGATGTTCGCGAAGAAATCGCGGCCTACTACGCGGTGATCGACGATATGGACACGCACATCGGCCGAATCCTCAAGACGCTCGAAGCCATTAGCCAATACAAAAACACCGTGGTCATCTTCACTAGTGATCATGGTTTGGCACTCGGCAGCCACGGCCTGATGGGCAAGCAAAATATGTACGAGCACACAATCGGCGTGCCGTTTATCATCGCCGGCCCCGGCATTCCGCGAGGCGAACGAACTGCTGCACAAATCTACCTGCGTGACATGTATCCGACAACTTGCGAACTTGCCGGAATCCCAATCCCTGAATCTGTCGAGAGCAAAAGCTTCGTGCCGATACTGCGGGGCACAGCCACTCAAATCTATCCGGCCATCTTCGGCTATTTCCACAAGTACCAACGGATGATTCGCACCGAACGCTGGAAGCTCATTCATTATCCGCATCTGAATAAGCATCAATTGTTTGACCTGAAAAGCGATCCACTTGAACGGGTAGATCTTTCGTCGAAAGTGGAGCACAAAACAGTGATGGCAGACCTTGCCAAAAGGATGGACGAGTGGTTTCAGAAACAGGGTGATCCACTATGAAAAGTGTGATACCACTTCTCGTTTGTATTCAAGTCGGCCTGTTTTCAGCCGAACGAGATTGCCGTGCGGAGAATATCGCCAAACCAAAAGGCGATCGACCAAACGTGTTGTTCATCTCGATCGATGACCTGAACGACTGGGTTGGTTGTTTAGGTGGACATCCTCAGACGAAGACGCCAAACATCGATCGTTTGGCGCGTAAAGGTGTCCTGTTTCGCAACGCTCACTGCACATCAGCCTACTGCAATCCATCTCGCACGAGTGTCCTGACAGGGCTGCGACCATCAACGACTGGTGTCTACGACAACCCGCAACGATGGACACGCGCGCCGCGGCTGAAGAACGCTGTCACTTTGCCTCAGTATTTTCGCGCTCACGGTTACCGAGCACTGCGTGGTGGCAAAATATTTCACAGCGCCCATCCGCCTTCCTGGGACGAACATTTTCCCACCAAAACCAAATTCAAACCCGACCAAGCAGTTGCTACCGGCCAAGACTTCAACAAGTTGGCCGACCAGATCGGTCGAAAAGGCCAGTATGACTGGGGCGCGATCGATGTGCCGGACGATGCAACGATGGATGGCCAAACGGCGACTTGGGCCGCCGAGCAGCTAATGCAAAGTCATCAAAGACCATTCTTCCTCGCATTTGGCGTCGTTAAACCGCACGAACCTTGGTATGTACCACAAAAATACTTCGCCATGCACCCACGGGACCAGATCGTCCTGCCGCTGACGCGCAAGAACGATTTAGAAGATGTTCCGGCCGAAGCGATCAAGTGGGCACATAACAACAATCATTACCCCATTGCTGTGAAAAACAGGGTGATGTCCGATATCGTGCAGGCCTATCTTGCGACGGTTTCTTTTGTTGATGCCCAGGTAGGTCGAGTTTTGGATGCACTAGAGCGTGGTCCCAATGCGAAGAATACTGTTGTCGTGTTGTGGAGCGATCATGGCTACCACCTCGGAACCAAGGAACACATTGATAAGAAAACTTTGTGGGAAGAAGCCACGCGAGTTCCACTGATCATTGTTGCTCCTGGAGTAACCAAGAAAGGCGGAGTCAGTGATCGGCCCGTTAGTCTAATTGATCTCTATCCCACTTTGATGGATCTGTGCGCTCTGCCGCCAAAGCAGGAACTCGAAGGTGAAAGTTTGTTACCACAACTTAAGGACCCAGCGACTCCGCGTATTACACCAGCGATTACCACAGTCAGTTTCAGGAGCCACTCAGCACGAGACGAACGTTGGCGCTACACACGCTACGGTGACGGGGGTGAAGAACTTTACGACCACCGAAACGATCCTCATGAATGGACGAATCTGGCGAATGATCCAAGGTACGCCGCAATCAAGAAGCGACTCAGGAAATCGCTCCCGATAAAGGACGCCAGCGATGCTCCACGAAATTCTTCAGAATAGAAACGGACAAGTAGTCTGATAGCGACACCTAGGTGCTCCGCGACCGCAGCGTGTTATAATCGACAATCTTCCGAGCCTGGATCAGTTCAAGAACATCGACACCGCCACTCCCTCATGATCGGCCTAGGCTTGTTGATGCTGCCTGGCGGCGGTGGCATCAGAAGGAGCCTTGGCGGGAAGCGGCTGCTGCTTCATTGAAACTCCAACATTCTTGCTAAGGAGTTCGTGGATCGATAACTACCCGAAAGCCTTCCAAGGGACCCCGGTCAGTGGGAACGCCAGCATTGCGAAAGGCGGACCGGGTTGCCTCTGGAGTTGAGATTACAGAACCGCCGCGTTGAACGTTCATTCCTTCATTCTCACCAAAGCCCTCGGTGTTCACGACGTGAAACAAACCGAGAGCACTTTTGACGGGCGGTGAAATCTGGATCTGGTGGCGGCCGGCGCGCCGTTAAAATGACACAATTACCGATCCGCTAGCCCGTTTTCGTGCAAGCGGTGAAGGTGACCGACGCAGGTTTCGCGGGTTGCTTCGAGACAGAGGTCACATCGATTGCGCCAAGAAAGCTTGGGAAGGGGGGAATGAGATGTAAACTA
>CAYFJO010000948.1:0-2696 GCA_964343305.1 uncultured Pirellulaceae bacterium
TAATCGACGGACCGCACCTTGAACCAGTGGATGCTCATTAACCCCCGTGTCCGAAAACTTGCACTCATTGGTACGCCAAAGCCGCATCACATCCATAAAGACATGAAGCGGTTTTCCCATAAACCACAACCGAAGCTTCATTGAGAATCCGTCTTCTTTCGGGTCGCTTGCGAGGACCTCAGCAATCTCATCCTTCAATTCGTCGGTGAGTCGCTCATCGGGATCAAGCTTCATCGTCCACGGTGTATTGATTGGAAGATACTTGAGAGCGAAGTTCCATTGATCGCCAAAATCCGTAAAGGGTCGTTGAACGACACATGTACCTGCATCCAATGCAATATCGACAGTACGATCCGTGCTGCAACTATCGACGATGAAAACTTCCGTTGCCCAATCGTTTAAGTGGTCCAGAACCTTCGGCAAATGGAACTCTTCGTTCCGCGTAAGCATCACGACGGTGACAGGTACAGTACTCATATCAAACTCTTTGTGTTGTCGGACTTGTCTTGTAAACCTGTCGTAGGGCCGCCTTTAATTCCGTGGTCTTTCGGCAACGACAAAGGTACTTGAATCTAAGGAGCCGTAGTCGATTCGCTGGTCTTTCTCGAACAGCGAATCAAGTTTCTCAGCCACCTTTTGCATTGACGGTTTTTGGGACCATGGCCACTTAAACTCGAAGACGTCTCTTCGTCTTAAAATCCATCCGAACAGAATCGAGTAAAATCGAACCAGACAATATCGTCGCGCGTAGGCCAAATGCCAGTTCGGATAGTTAGGTAGATACTCTTTAACCTTCAGGTTGCTTCCGTCAAGCAATTCTACGAACGACTGACGAGTGTAATGGCGGTAGTGCCCGATAAGCCGTTCGTATTGCGGCCAGTAATAGGCGTAGGGGACGGATGCAATGAGGATGCCGTCGGGCTTCAGAACTCGGGCGATTTCAAGCGCTCCGCGCGCATCATCTTCAATGTGCTCGAGAACCTCGAGGCAAATGCAAACATCCTGCGACTCATCATCGAACGGAATGTCGTAAATGCTGCCTTGTTTAACGTCCGCGTCGCGGTCATGAAGAAGTCGGCGGGCTGCCTCGATGTTGGAATGTGCATAGTCAAATCCATTGAGCTGATAACTTTCCGGGATACCCAACAACGTCTCGCCGTACCCGCATCCAACATCGAGTATGTTCGCTGATGGGGAAACCGCATCAGCTAGATAGTCTACGACTGTCTTACGACGGACGTTTTTCCTTTCATCTTTTCCCCATCCAGCAATGTCTTTTTCCGCCATAAAATCTTCATAGAATTGCTCGTCTTCCGCCGGAGCTTTCAGTTGTCGCCGACGCATTCTTGCTAATGTTGCCAGGCCAAGTGACACAAAGTCTCCGAACGCTGGCCCCTTGTGGTTACTTATTTCTGGGGATGTGCGATCTATTAGATCCGACATAAAAACACCTCATTCACCGTAAACACGTTGACTAATCTGAAATAGAAGTTCGTAAACGGACACTAGCCGACCCACAACCAAGGGATGATCCTGATCATGCGAAAGCGCTGCCTGAATTACGTGAGCATGCGAGTTGTCAACGCTCTTGCCGAATACCCGTTTGGCCGCTTTGACAAAAGTACTACGCAAGGATCCGTAGGTCTCCAACCACGAGTGTCCAAAGCTCCTGTCTGCCATCTCTGGCACGAAAACATCTGGAGAAAATCCCAGGGTGATCGTATAATTTTGAAAGGTGAAGACCAACTGCGTTTTTCTTTGGTTCAGTCCCTGACGCAGAAGAAAACTGATCGTGTAGTTGTCAAAGCTGGCCGCACCTTCGATCAAGCAAGTCTCTCCTTGTCGATTCAATTCATGTCGGCAGTATTCAAGACGCGCTTGTCCCTCGGCAAACATGCACGCCAAATCGAAGCGGTGCACGCCCGAGTCTAACAGAAGTGTGCGTGTTCGGCGTTCGTCACGAAGCCAAGCAGCGCTGTTCTTATTCACGGGACTGCCCTGAAATAGAACAGAGACATGGTGCAGCTTGCCGGGGTTGTACTTCCGCAGATGGTCGAGCATTCTCGACACGTTGGTGCGATAGCGAGTGTTGTGGCAGACCATCACTGGGTCCTTTCGCTCGCGCGAAAACTCCAACCACTGGTTCAATTCCTGCGTGTTGTAGCACAGAGGTTTTTCGACAAGGATTGGCCCGTCAACGTTTTGAAGTTGCTCAATAGCACTCGTATGAACGGGACCCGGCGTACAAACAACCGTTAGATCACCTGACGTTGTTTTTTTCGATTCAAGCGACTGCACTTCAATGCCGTTGACTTCTCCCGACTCTAAATCAAACGCATCGATGTCGCCATCAAAACGTAACTTCTTGAGCGCTGGAAGGTGACATTGCTTTACGATGCTTCCAAAGCCGATGTAATTGATCTTCTTTGCCGAGACTGCTTCAAGTGGACGGTCGATCTCGGGGAGCGAAAAATTCAATGCTTGAGAATCGTAGGCACGCTTGAATTCCTTCTTCCAGTCGGCCGAAAGGCTGAAGCTAAGTCGCTCTTCTGTTTGGCTCGCGTCAAATCGCTGGAATCGGCACACACTTCTGACTTTGCTATAAATGCCAAGGCTAGATTTGCCAACCAACCGTGCGGCGATATCTCCGAAGAATGCGGTCACGAGCCAGATAGGAACGGGCAAAAAGTAAACTT
>CAYFJO010000949.1:0-2681 GCA_964343305.1 uncultured Pirellulaceae bacterium
TCAGTGCCGTTCTCGAACAGATGAGTCGCCGCACTGTGTCGTAACGTATCCACACACTGCCCATCAACTCGGTCCGGCGAGGATCGAGTATCGATTTCATCCCTTCTTCGGGCACGACGTCGTCGTGATACGGGGTGTAAAACGTCGGGAGGTTCCCACCGTGATGGTTCAGATCGAGCCAGATCTGCGAATCTTTGTGCCCTGTTGGATGCTCGACGAGGCGTGTTGCAAGTCGATGGTTCTTCAAGACCAGCCCCGCGTCGAACTGCCAGCCCTGATGCAATTGAGACAACTCATTGATCAGCAATCCATCTTGACTGGCGAAAACTGCCGTAAATCGGTTTCGATGATGGCGAAAGGAGATCGCCATGAACCTGGAAAGGGAACTCAAGAAACTCAGCGACCGGCTGATGCCCCGGCAACAGACCCTTGAATTCACGCGACCCGAGCGTTGGCAACAATTGCCTAATGCCGATCGGCAAGCGTGCCGCCAAGCCCTTGCCAAGTTGCTGCGCGAAGTCGAGATACCAACACGGGAGAACGAAGATGCATGACAAGATGACACAACATCATCTCGAACGAACTGCCTACATTTACGTGCGGCAGTCGACTGGCCACCAAGTGCGATACCATCACCAAGGCCGCCAACGGCAATACGACCTCGCCGACCGCGCCCGACAGTTGCACTTTGCGCGAGTCATCGTGATTGACGATGATCAGGGAAAAACCGGTAGCGGACTCGTCGATCGACCTGGCTTCGCCACGCTGCTCTCCGCCGTCTGCAGTGGCGAGGCGGGTGCCGTCTTCGCGCTCGAAGCGTCGCGGTTGGCACGCAACAACCGGGATTGGCACCACTTGATCGATTTGTGTGCCCTCACCGAAACGCTGATTGTCGACGCCGAGGGAGTTTACGATCCGCGCCAGCTCAACGATCGTCTGTTGTTAGGACTGAAGGGAACGATGTCGGAGTTCGAGTTGGGGCTATTTCGGCAGCGGGCGCGGGAAGCGTTCGAGATGAAGGTTGCCCAAGGCCACGCGATGTGGGAAGTGCCGATTGGTTTTACGCGCGATGAACTCGACCGCGTCGAGAAGATCGCCAACCGCCAGGTGCAGGCGGCGATTGAAGGAGTGTTTGGCAAGTTCCGCGAAGTGGGCTCGGCCCGGCAGACGGCGTTGTGGTACCGTGATCACCAGACGCCGCTGCCCGAAGCGGTTCGTGGCACGCGCAGCCAGCAAGTGGTATGGCGGCTGCCGAGCGAAACCCGTATCCGGCAGATTCTCAAGAATCCGTGTTACGCCGGTGCGCTGGCCTACGGACGCACCGAGGCGAAGATGACCGTCGACGACGGTCGCGCCCGTAAAAGCAGTTCGCGAAGCCGCAAGCCCCAATCGAAGTGGAAAGTGCTGATTCTCGACAACCATGTCGGGTACATTAGCTGGCAGGAGTACTTGGAGAATCAGACGATGTTACAGGCAAACGTCGCTTCGCGTCAGCCGACAGGCAAGGGCGCCGCAAAGAAGGGGGCAGCGTTGTTAAGTGGCCTGTTGCGCTGCGGACGTTGCGGCCGGAAGATGTTCGTGGCTTATAGCGGTAAGAGCGGACGTCAGCCCCGGTACGCATGCCATGGCGGTCGAGAGCATCGAGGCAGCGCAGCTTGCCAGTCGCTTGGCGGTGGTGGTGTGGATCGAGCCGTTGCGGACGTGGTGCTGGAAACAATTCAACCAGTGGGTATCGAGGCGGCACTGGAGGCCATGCAGCAGTTCGACGACCAGCAAGACGAGCGCCGTCGGTCGTTGGAGTTGTCTTTAGAAAAGGCGCGATATGAAGTTGATCGCGCGCAGCGTCAATACGATGGGGTCGATCCCGCAAACCGTCTCGTCGCTTCCGAGTTGGAAACACGCTGGAATGCGGCGTTACAGCATGCCAACGAAATGGAACAGCAACTAAACGATGCAGATCAACTGCGTGTTGAGTTGACCGAAGAGCAAAAAGTGCGTCTGCTGGAATTGGGTCGCGACTTGCCAACGTTGTGGAATCATGCGGCTGCCACGAACGATTTAAGGAAACGGATCTTGCGAACGGTGCTGGAGGAGATCGTGATCCGCGATGACGACGAACGTCGGCATCATGTCCTGGTGCTGCACTGGAAAGGCGGTGTGCATACGGAGCTTGAAGTGGAGCGCAACACTCGGGGAAACACGGTCAACCGCACTAGCAAGACGGCATTAGAGTTGATCGAGGAATTGTCAAAGGTGTGTAGCGATCAGACGATTGCGGCGACACTGAACCGTTTGGGTCTCAAGACTGGCGGCGGCAAGACTTGGCGCGTCCATAGTGTGTACAGCGCTCGTTATCTTCATCGCTTAACCAATCATCGCCAACGCGGCAATTGGGTGACAATTCAGCAAGCTGCAAAAGAATTAGGCGTTAGCCAGACAGTCATTCGCCGATTGATTAGGGAAGACACGTTGCCCGCAGGTCAAGTCGTAGAGACGACGCCGTGGATTATTGCGCGGGAGTCGCTAGATCTTCCGGCGGTTCAAGCCGAGGTGCAGGCCGTCGTCACCGGCCGCCAACTGCGCCGTGGCGACACGAAACAAGCCGAAATTCCCTTTAAATAACCCTCTCTCAAGGAGATGTAGTAGTATGAGCGCACCTGCCGAAGCGAGTGCGGCCGGAA
>CAYFJO010000950.1:0-2677 GCA_964343305.1 uncultured Pirellulaceae bacterium
CGAACTCCAACTTGTCGGACTCCGCACGTGTCTTTGCTGCGATCGCTTTCTCCTTTTCTGCTTCCGCCAGGAGCTTGACGACACGAGCCGAGATCTCTTCATTTTCAAGCCCCTGCTTCTTGAGACGCTGCTTGAGGTGCTGAATTGACTCGCTGATGAGGTTTTGGGCTTCTTCTCGAACCGTTGTCTTTTGCCTGGTGTCGATGACGGAATCGAGCACATGATTGAGTGCCATCTGAAGCCGTGTTCCCATGCTTTCACCAACAATCGAAAGTCGCTCCAGCGTGGAGAGACCACCGCTGCCTGCTCCTGCGGCGACCAAAGCAGATGACGGTCCCTGAGTCACGCGACGTTTTACTTCGATGAAGACATCGACGATGAACTTACTCGCTTCAACGGCTTTGTCACTGTCCAGGACCGTCGCTGCCATCACGACGCCGTGCTCCGTAAAAGCCCACGGTGGATAGCGGCGTCCGCCACGACCTCTGTTTGAGGTTGCAGATTGCAACCTCAAAGCGGCGAACTCCTCTTTGGACAATTGAAATCAGTATTTTTCGCCGAACCGATCGGCATTTCTGCTCACCTGCTGGTTTAGCCTCTTGGTTTCCACGCTGTACAGTTTGGCCAGATCCGAATCGAGGATCACTCGCTCGCCGCGTAGCTCGATAATGGTGGATTCAATTTGGACGATACGACTAGCTTTCTCGTCCTTCGTTTTCGCATTCTTCTGTGTCTTCTTCTTCGCCATTGTCCTGTTGATCCTCGCGGTGGTGTAAATCCCGCGTTCAAATAACTGCCAGGAAACTCACCGGCATCACATTCACTGTCAGTCGTGAATCGAATGCATATAATTTACACGAGCGCGTTGTGATGTGCAGCCGACAAAGTTGCGGATGGAAACGGAAAAGGTTCCCGGAACCGTTGATTCACGATAGTAATCCTATTTCAGTTTACCAAATATTACCGTCGCTCTTTCCCCGGCCGCAGCAGGGCGACGTCCGGCGAGATTTCGTAGTACACGCTACGGCCGCGTTGCTCTGCCTGATGAACCAGGTTCAAGTCGCGGAGTCGTTTCAAGTATTTCGCCATGCTTTGCTTGCGCTTTCCCGTGGCTTTGACCAGTGACGTATTCGTAAGACGCCGCTGCTTCACCGCCGTGATTAGAACCTGTTGCTCGACGTCCGTGAGTACCGGTCGAATCCGCTCCCAGGTCAGATCGCTCAAGAGCGTCTTCGCAGCAGCAGTTGTCAGCGTCCCTGTGGCTCCTTCAGGAAGGCGGGTTACCAGTGTCGTGATCGCGTCCATGATGAAGCGGATTTTTCCAGAGAACTCGTTGTAGAGGTGGTCAATCAGCCCGGCATCGACCGGGCGTATCCATTGCTTGGGCCGGACAGCCAGCAGGCCGTAGCGGACTTCGATCGCGCTATGCACGTCTTCGCGGCTGAGCGGCGGCAGATGGACCGGATGGCCGAAGAAGACGCTCCGCACTCGCTCGACCGGCACGATCACTTCCTGGTACATCCCCGTGTATCCTACGAAGACGAAATAGAGGTGCGGCGTTTGCAGATAATCGCGCACTTCATCGAAAAACCGTTGCAGGCACGAAGGATCGTCGCGCCCGAGCAGTTCCAGATTGTTCAGGTGCAGAACGGCGCCGCTGTACTTGAGGCGACGGATGCAGCGAATGAGTTTTTGCAAATACTGCTGAAGAGCCGCCAGGGAAACCTCGCCGCGATGAACCGTAGTGGATTTGCTTTTCCCGCCCGAACCGCCGAAGCCCAAGACAGAAATCCCACCGCTGAGATTCAGCGACTGTTGCGCCAAGACGCCCGTGAGTACGGACACCTCGGCGAGCAATTGGTCTTTCTCCAAGTCGGCTTCCTTTTTTGTCAGTGCCAGCCGACCGGCCAGCACGCCCAGGGTACTTAACAGGAATTCGCGCGCGCCCCATTCCCCTTCGGCCGCAAGGTCGTGCGCGGCAGCAGGCTGCTCAACATGACCGACGACCGCCGCGTCACATTCCGGCTGGACTATTATCCCTGGCAAGGGATCCACAACGTGGGGTTCCGTGTCGTTTGTGAAAGCGAACTTCCGGCCATCGAACCAACAGAGAAGTAAGGCAACTCCTGGGACCCTTTTGTCTTTAGAGCAGACGCATTAATTGCCGTAGCCGAAGTCGCCAGACTTTGGTCGCGAGCGGAAACAGCCAAATTCTGGCGAATTCGGCTACGCGGTTGCGGTGACATTGACGGAGCGAGTATCGGACAGTTATTCCTCGAACGCTCCTTACCGGCTTTTCCGCACGTCAACGCAGGCCATGGCGCCTCGGTCGTTGCGACAGAAGATCATCCCTCGGCACAAGACCGGGGCCGTCCACCAATTTCCCTTGGCCTGGCGGCCCGTGCGATCCGGTTGCAGAACCTGGCCTCTGGACAATTCGTGATATCCATCCGGGCTCGCCTTTGCTATGTACAGCATCCCCTTTTCATCGAGTATGACCAGCTTACCGTCGACAATAATCGGAGATGCAAACTTGAATTTCTCCTCCCAGCGCGTCGCCCCCGTCTGGAAATCCAGACATCGCAGCGTTCCCCGACCCGTATTGCCGTGAATGCCGTAGAGGTTCCCTTCGAACAGGACCGATGTGCTGAATTTCGTCACCAGTTTGTCGTTGAGC
>CAYFJO010000951.1:0-2664 GCA_964343305.1 uncultured Pirellulaceae bacterium
TGAAAATCGCGGATGCCGACTGGAAGAAGATCACGGCCAAGGACTTTGAAAACAAACTGACTGACGCGCCCAAACCAAAGTCACGATCGCTAGTTGCCGTTGATCGTGAAAAGAACACCAGCGACATTCATGCCTTCCGCACGCGTGACGATGCAATTGGGTTGGTACAAATCCTTGACGTGGATCACGACAAGCGCCGACAAAAGATTCGCTACAAGCTGCTCAGCCGTGCCGACGGCGAGAAGGACTTGACGACCGATGAAGCTGCAAAATCGTCGTCAGGGTTTACCGCGGAAAAGGAACTCGTAGTCCACGACATCGACGAGCATGAACGATCTGAAGCTGTTGATTTGGACTTGACCAAGGTCATTGTGATTCCAGACGAGTTTCAGAAATGGACCAAGGATCAGCAAAGTGCTTGGTTTACCAAATCGGGAAGTGACTTCGTCTTCGAGTCCGCGGGCGGCCGTTGGGGACCGGGCACAAAAGGATCGAGATTCGTGCTGGTGGACAATCAGGATTGGGACAGGATGACAACAGCCGAATTGAAGCGCCAACTCAACAGCAAAAAAGCCGAGGGGTTGACGGTACTGAACAGCGATGGCTTCAAATTCTATCTGTTTGCCAAGGGGTCCAAAACGCCCCAGACACTGGCTTTTCACACGAGCGCTGGCAGCCAGGGATTGATGCACATCACCGAACTGCTCGAAAAACCGCGTGGTATCAAATTCCGGTTTAAGTCGGCTCTTTCAAACGACAACGACGACGCTGAGGCAAAACCGAATGAGGCCAAATCGGAAATTGAGTCGTTGATCGGCAAGCTCCAGCGAGGCGAACTGGCTGCGGAACGGATTCGCAAGATCGTCGCCCAGGCGCTGGCCATCCAGGGCGATGCGACCAAACCGTGGAACGGCGAGTGGGGCGATTTCCTGGAATTGTCGCGGGCCAAGAGGCATTTGACCGACGAAGATTTCCGGCGCTACGCCGCCCAATCGTCGCCAAATTGGAAGTTCACGGCAGTCGGGCTGGTGAGAAACTCAACGGGCGAGTTGCAATTCAGGTTCAACCATACGCACGTCGGCGGCCGAGTTGCCAAGCACATCACCGAGCATGGATTGGAGATTCGCTACAAGCTCGTGGAATTGAAGATCGGCAAGCAGACCGTCAAAACATACGACGGACGTGACGCGGGCCTGCATAGTTTTGCCGAAAAATGCGGGCATGGTAGCGGCCAACATTTGCCAGCGAAGGACTATCCGGTGTTGGCTCGTCTCCCGAAAGGAAAACATACGGCGACTTTGATTCTCGATGTGGATGTGTACGCGACTGGACAACCCGACAAGGTCTTCAAAAATTGGCGTTTACAATTGATCGACGAGTTTGACAGCACGCATGTCGGTGTTGCCGCTGAGGACGGGCCTGCTGCTGATTCCGCCGATGAAGAAGCCAACAGCGAAACTGCCGCGAAAATCATTGCTGAATATTTAGGCCACGTACATCCGCCGATCGATCGGATTGGCAAAGCGAGGTCAAAACGGTTGCGGACGCTTGAACGTCTCAATTCGCACCCCAAGACGGCGGTCGTTGCCGTCGCCAACGCTCTGCCGAAAGCGTCGCCCGCCCAGCGTGCTGAACTAGCCGAGACGTTGCGGCACTTTCCATCCGACGAATCGGCCAAGATCCTGGTCAAGTTACTCGATGATTCCGACGCGCACGTTCGTCGAAACGCAGTGCACACGCTGCGGTTGTTCTCTCGTCGCGTTGATAGATCGGGGTTCGTTCGCAAACAGCGTGGTGAAGAAAGAGAGCCGCTCGTTGCTGGACTTGTGCCACACTTGATCAAAGCCTCGGCGGATTCCGATGCGACGGTTCGTATGTCTGCGATCTACGCACTCGCTGATGCAAAGAGCGACGAGGCCGTGCGGCGATTGCGTGCGTGTTTAATGGACCCCGATGCAAAAAACCAACTCAAGGCCGCTTGCTTCCTAACCGAGTTCGGCGATCATACAGGGGCGGACATCATCAAGGCATCACTTCCACGCCTGCGCGATCCGGAAAACGGACTGAGGTTTCTCGATGCCGGGATGGTGATCGCGTCGCTTGAGCGCATCACCAAAAAATCATTCGGACCAATTCCTGCTCCACCAGAGATCTTTTCGAATTCCGAACAGGCTGAGGCCGCCAAGCGACAGTTCGAAGAATTGCTGGCGAAATGGGATGAGTTTATCAACGAGGTCGCAAATGAATGATTCCCTACGGGTTGCAAATGGCCTCGACTAGAAAAATGGCAAATAGATCGTACAGACATTTCTCTCTCGCCAGCCTTCTCATCCCGTTTTTGTTTTGCTGTGCGGTCTGCGGCGCAGAGCGACGTTCCGTAGACATCATTGGCCGGGTTATGCCAGAGCCGGGCGGCAGTGGTGTACCGGGTGTCGCGGTTCGACTCTTTTACGACAACGAGGTCGTCGCCAAAACGGATAAAAACGGTGAGTACTGTTTCAAGTCGGTTGAGCCGAATGTTTATGCCATCCGAACGATCGAGCGTCCGGCAGGCGAGTGGAGTGAAGGTGTCGTGGTCCGTGTTGCGAACGATTCGGTCCGCGCCGATGATCTTTATCTGAAAATGCCGCAAAGCATCTCCGGATTGGTTAGTGATGCAAAAAC
>CAYFJO010000952.1:0-2663 GCA_964343305.1 uncultured Pirellulaceae bacterium
AGTTTGTGCCTTGACGTCAAACGAACTTGAGGATCGCCGTTTGCAAGCGGGTGACGAAGTGATCACGGTTGCGGCTGGCTTTCCTACGACGGTGAATCCACTGTTCCAAAACAATTTGACGCCCGTGTTTTTGGACATTGAATTAGCAACTTACGACGTAAAGACCTCTCGTCTGGAAGAAGCAATCAGCCCTCGCACTAAAGCTGTTTTCCTTGCGCATACTCTAGGCAATCCATTCAACATCGCAGCGGTTAACGAGATCGCGAAAAAGCATCAGCTTTGGGTAATCGAAGATAATTGCGACGCGCTGGGTTCTGCATACAATGGAAAATTGACCGGCACGTTTGGGGATCTCGCGACGTTCAGCTTCTATCCCGCGCATCATATCACGATGGGAGAAGGGGGGTGCGTGCTAATGCAAAGCCCAAAGATTAAAACGCTCGTCGAGTCGTTTCGCGACTGGGGGCGCGCGTGCTGGTGTGCACCGGGCAAGGACAACACATGCGGCAAAAGATTTGAGTATCAGTTGGGCGAGTTGCCTTTGGGCTACGATCACAAGTATACCTATTCTCATATTGGGTATAACTTAAAAGCAACCGATATGCAGGCTGCGGTTGGGGTTGCTCAATTGCAAAAGTTGCCGACGTTTGTCGAAGCACGCAAACACAATTTCCGACGGCTTTACCAGCATTTAGAGCAATGGGAAAAGTACCTGATCCTACCGCAAGCAACGGCGAACAGTGACCCCAGTTGGTTTGGTTTCCCGATTACCGTTCGTTCCGACGCACCATTCACGCGTCTGGAGCTTGTCCGGTACCTTGAATCGAAACGGATTGGAACTCGGCAATTATTCGCTGGCAACCTCACTCGACAGCCAGCTTATCAAAACAAACAGTTTCGCGTAGTTGGCGATCTGACCAACACGGATACCGTTATGAACCATACGTTTTGGATTGGCGTTTATCCGGGGCTGACAGATGAGATGATCGATTTTGTGGCGGAAAGTTTTGACAGCTTTATTTCGGAGAAAGCAACATGAGTTGGACCGTTGAACTTAATCGCGGTGCATTGCGTGGGCAGCCGTGTCTCTGGAGCATGTTGGGGTATCAATTAAAACGATGAAATCGACTTGCGCTTTTTCTTAGCGCGCCCATGTTTCGTTTATCGTCCCCAATACCAAGCGGCAATGTTTTGCAAAACGCGACCAATGAGAGCTCGAAACATCTTTCGCTTGTTATAGTTTTGACCGTATCCGAAATTTCGAATCACTCTGTTTTTTTCCTGACCACCAGCATTGTGAACGACAGGAATGGCCTCCCCCGCGGAATCAAAAAACACACCTCGTCGGATGGTGTATCGTTCGCGAGTCGTACACAAAACAAAGTTGTACTTTGACGGAAGCTGTACGAACCCCTCGCTGTAAAGCAGGTGATTCAATACGGCCTGGTCCGTTCCGAATTCATCATACGATTTGCAACACTTTTCCAAGTACTCAGATAGGTAGATATACTTTTCGGCCGGCGCAAAAACCGCCGAGGTGTTTACGCACCGTTTCCCTCGCAATAGATCCGTGATTTCCCGCCACTTGCCGGGCAGAAAATCCGTCCCCTTCATAATCCATTCGTGCACGGCTGCGTCGACATCTTCGCATGGAGCGCGGAAGGAATTCTTATTCTCTTCAAAAACCGTGGAAAAATCCCCTTGAAAAATTATGTCGCCGGCATCCATCAACACAACTTGATCGTAGTGGTGCTTTTGTAGCACACTTGCCATTTCCTTGTAGCGCATGTTTCCAATGGCGATTCCCGTGTGCGACATGGAGTGACAAATGATTCCATGCGATTCGACAAGCTGTCTATGCTCACTCGCCAATCCATGGTCAAGAACTATGACATCGATTTTAGAAAGGTCGACGTTTTCCAGAAGGGAAGGCAGCCAATGACGAGTCAGAAACTCACCGTAGATGGCACCAGCTAATGTGAATAAAGCGTATGGTTTTTCTGCCATCAAAAAATTGTTCTTGCTAATTCTGAACTAGCGATTACGAAAACGACCACGCTATGTCATTGACGTGCTGTTCATAGAAAATGAAATCGGCGGATTCGACCTCTTCCCTAATAAATCTGTATGGAACAATGTCGGCGATCGCGTCCGGGATTTCCTTCTGGTGCGAACCCTTGTGGTGACCCGCGATATAAAGTAGAGGTCTCTTGTTTTCAATCGTGTTCCTCGCGCCTCTGATTGTATCCGATTTCCAATTCCAACTCCATCCCCTCAACGTCCACCTTGATGAAATCAACTTGCGCGATCGAATGCGTTTCGACATACTCGTCGATCGCAACGATCTGCACGCGCTCCTGCCGCCTTCCCCTTTGCGCACTTGTGGTAGATTCCCACAGAAACTCATCCAGATAGATCTCAGTCTCATAGCTTCGATCACCGACTCCGAGATGCTCGAGGCAGACATTCTCAAGCTGCCAATGATCGATCAGGCGACGAGCGATTTCGTAAGTGGGCCTGACTGGCTCGAAAGCGTAGATTTGGGCGCGAGGGCAATTGATCATCGTCCACAATGTAAAGACTCCGAAATTAGCGCCGCAATCGAGGACGGTGGGGTTGTCACTCCGTCGTTTAAGCCTGGTATTCATTCCGGACAATAGTTT
>CAYFJO010000953.1:0-2657 GCA_964343305.1 uncultured Pirellulaceae bacterium
CATTCAGACGAACTAGCGACCCTCGACACGATGTGTCGGATCACGATTTCGCGTTTCTATCGCGACCGCGGCGTGTTCGACATTTTGCGTGACGAAGTTCTGCCAGAACTCGCCAAGAGTGCGCAAGAAAACGGCACGAACAAAGTAAATTGTTGGAGCGCTGGATGCGCATCGGGCGAAGAACCGTACACGATCAAAATGATTTGGGATCATACAGTCCGGCCAGATGTTCAAAACGTAGATTTGACGATTGTGGCGACCGATGCGAATGAGCAGATGCTCGAACGGGCGAAACGTGGGCGTTATCCAAGCAGCAGCGTCAAGGATTTTCCAGTTGATTGGTTAGTGAGTTGTTTTGAAACAGTTGGAGATGATTGTTCAATTCGACCCGCGTATCGAATGGGAATTGAATGGCATTGCCAGGACATTCGTAAGCAAATGCCGCAACAGTGCTTTGACCTGATCCTGTGCCGCCATCTTGCATTTACTTACTTCGACGAAAAAGTTCAAATCGACACGCTAAAGAGAATGCTCGCACGACTCAGGTCTGGTGGGATTCTTGTCACGGGCAAACAAGAATCTTTGCCCGAAGTCGATGCCGAGCTATGTGAGATTAAACCGCATACGGGAATCTATCGATATTCTGAACCTGACTCTAATCTCGAACTGGCGTGAGCATTCCAATTCGCCACTGAAATTGGCCGTAGCCTTTCCCTGATTTGTTTTTGTCCAGCATTCCCTGGAACACCAACTTCAAATTGTTGGGATCGAGAGTAAGTGTCTGATCGAATCCGTCACGTATCAGTTCGCCGTGGCTGACGTTGTCTGTCCAGGCTTCGACGCCCCGCGCCGGTCGAATGTTTTTCCATCCAGCGAACGGATTATCGGCCGTATCTGCAATTGGACGCCACTCGCCATCGAGTCGATCTGCCACATAGGCTTTGTAGTAACGGCGGCCATTCTCTTCAATGATCGTGAGGTATTTGTCCTGACCTTTGATCTTGTACGTGTGGCTCGCCTCAAAGATCTTGGCCTGCAATGCCAGTTCACAGTGATCAAAACCATTCGGGAAATCTTCAAGCTTCGTCCAAAGCCGCCACATCTTGCCGTTGAGGCTCGTCAGAAACAAATAGGCCCGCTCGTCGTCGCAGATGATCCAATAGTCGAGCCCGCCAACTTTGCGCGGATCGTTCTTGCCGCCATCGAGAATGGGCTTTGCTTTCGTCCACGAGTCGGGATCAGCAATGTCAGTCGTCGTTGAGTAGGCAACCCACATTTTGTTCGCGTCGGGAACACCCATCTGATAAACGAGATACCACTTCTTGTGCGGCCGAAAATAGAACACCTGCGCTGCGCAGTAGTAATCGCTGTCACTGACCTGCAGAATCGTCCGCTTCGACTGATCGGCGACTTCCCACTTTTCGAATGAGCAGTGTTCGATCGCCGAACGGCTCGGAAGTTTGACCGTCATGAAGATGTGCCACTTGCCTTCGTAGAAAACCAATGTGGGATCTTTCTGCGCCCGGCTGCGATCTTGTTGCCGATCTTCTGGTGAGATCAGCGGCGCCGTGTACTGCCATATGGATGGCAGTTCGAAGCCTGGATTTTGGTCCGATTCCTGGGCGTGCAAATCGGGCGCGAACACACATGCAGCAAGAACCATTCGTCGGATGCTGAGCCTATTCATTAGTCACTCCGTTTCCGCGTCCGTTGACAGAAAGACCTCGTGTACATCAAGCACACTGGGGCCGCGAAACATCTCATTCGGTGGCCGGTTCGCGTGGGCTTCGGCAAACGCTTCGCTGCGCGTCCAAGCAACAAAATCATCTATCGATCGCCACCAGGTTTTCACTTCGTAAAATCCTTCCGCGTCAGGGTCGTCATGGAATTCGCCGGTGTCATGATCGAATCGAACAGGTCGTGGACGGTGAACTTCATTGCGGACAAATCCTGGCGCCTGGTCGACGAGATGCACGCGATTGCGAAACCGATCTTCAAAATCAATTTCGTGTCCGCTGGCAACAGGGATTCGATTCGTTACAACAATCATTTCGGCCTTCTGCTAACGACGAAAGAAAGTGGTTTTGTGAAACTTGCTAACTGGAATGTAATGCTACCTGAGTCAGCACCCCGACGCGAGGCACTGCGGTCGCACACGGATCGCCAGCAAGCTGACGTTTGGGTTTTGACGGAAGCACACGACAGTTTCACGCCAGGACATCCTCACTCACACTCATCGGTGGGCGGTCGGGATGGCGACCATGCGGCCGAACATCATTGGGTAACGATTTGGTCGTTGTATCCAATCGAAGTTCTTCAGACGCGTGATCAAGAACGGACGGCCGCTGTTCGTGTGCACTGGGACGCTGGCCCACCGTTTATCGTTTACGGCACGGTATTGCCTTGGGTTGGAAGCGCGTGGCGAGACTTTCCATGGGACAAGGGACTCGCGTTCCGCGAAGCTTTGTCCGTCCAAGCAGAGGACTGGCGACAACTAAGGCATGACTATTCGAGCGAGGAACTATTCGTACTTGGCGATTTCAATCAGGATCTCGGGACGCCACATTATTATGGTTCGAGCACTAACCGCACCGCGTTAGAAGCGGCGCTCGACGCCGCCGGGCTGAGCGCGTTAACGGGGGGCGATCGAGATCCCA
>CAYFJO010000954.1:0-2652 GCA_964343305.1 uncultured Pirellulaceae bacterium
GCACGATCACACCGGCCGCGCACAATACAGTCACCACCCAACTTGCTGTGTCGTTCGGCCAAACCGCCCAACCAAAAAAGGCCGCTTGGCAAATGACCCACAATAGCGCCGCGGGAACGGCTCCCACCAAAAAGATCAACAGCCGAACCGTCGTCGAACCGTCGCCCAAATTGATTTCGTTACGCAGAACCAAAACGCGCCGATTGGTCAGTTGATAAAACGTACCATGAATCGGCATGCCCAAAACGGACGGCGAGAGCCGAAAGAAATAGCAAGCCAGCGCGACCGGAATCGACATCAGGGCAAACAAATGGCCAAGCCGAAAAATGTAAACGTCTGGAAATCGAACGCTGAAGATTCGACCAAGCAAACGCCCCACAGGAGTTGCCGCGATCGAAGGCCACACGGTCATCACCGTGACTTCGTCCAATTCAGGCGGAGCGACGCCGGAGATTGGTTGTTTCATGAATCCGATTCCATGTTGTATTGATTTTGGACTCTAGTTCGACCCGGAAATCGTACCAAATAGGAATTTGCGGCGGTAGGTGTCGGGTCCCAAACTAGGCCCTTTGAAAGCACCGCTTTTGCCGCAATGGCTCGCGGAACAATTGGGACAATTGTTCTACAATTTGCTCGCCTATTTGACTTCACTACCGAGGCATCGTCCGATCTGGCGAACTGCTTGTCTTAGTCGATTTTCATTTTCCACAAGTGCCATCCGCAAGTATCCTTCACCAGCCGATCCAAATCCACTTCCAGGACTCACGGCGACGTCGCCTTTTTCCAACAACATCATTGCGAAATCCATGGTCGACATTTCGTCGCGCCACGGCTGCGGAATTGGCGCCCACACAAACATGCCAGCTTTCGGCGGCGTCACACCCCAGCCAATTCGAGTCAATCCTTCGACGAGCACGTCGCGACGACGTTGGTATTTTGTCGACTGCGACTCAACAGACGCTTCGGTATGTCGAAGCGCGACGATCGCCGCGATTTGTATGGCCTGAAACATGCCGTAATCATAGTAACCTTTGATCACACCCAACGCACGAATCATCTCGGCATTTCCCGAACAGAATCCGACTCGCCAGCCAGCCATGTTGTAGCCCTTGCTCATCGTCGTAAACTCGACGCCAACTTCGCTCGCACCCGGTGCCGACAGAAAACTTGGCGGCAGGTAGCCTTCAAAACCGACATCCGCGTAAGCAAAATCGCTGATCACCATGAACCCGTAACGTCGCGCGAGTTTGACGACCTCGACATAAAACTCCGGATCGACGGTGACGGTCGACGGATTGTGTGGATAGTTGATGATCAGCAACTTGGGCTTTGGATAAAGATGTTGGCACGTGTAAGCAATGTTCTGCAGGAATTTTTCGCTGTCGGCCACTTCCAACGCGATCGCGTTTCCCGATGCCAGCGCGACGGCATACATGTGCACCGGAAAGTACGGATTGGGCACGATCGCCGTGTCGCCTGGTCCCATCAGCGCCAGGCACATGTGGCTGAACCCTTCCTTCGATCCGAGACAGGTCATGATTTCGGTCTCTGGATCGAGCCGCACGCCGTATCGCGTCAAGTATTTGCTGGCAACTTCGCGGCGCAGATTCAGAATACCGTTCGATTTGCTGTAGCCGTGGTTTCCTTTGTCACGAGCCGCCTCGGCCAGTTTGTCGATCACCAAATCGTGTGGCGGATCCGACGGATTGCCCATTCCCAGGTCGATGACGTCGTTGCCCGCCCGCCGCTTTTCGTACAGCAATTGATTGATCCGCCCGAACATGTACGGCGGCAATCGGCGAACGCGTGAAGCGGGCTGCACTTCAAACACCGCATCGCTAGATTCGTCGGCATCGGGGTCAAACGGCATTTCGTATTCAGACATAACTGGCTTCTCCGAAGTCAAAAATAACCAGTCTCGCGCGTGACACCAACCCTTGTTCGAAGTTCCGTCCCGAAGGGCCGACATCGTGTAGCCAGGGGCGTAAACCCGTGTAAACTCTCTTCATTTACCCACATTTTTTCCACCACCGACGCTGTGCCGGTTGGGAAATGACTGAAAAGCTACCGAAACAGCCAATTCGACCACGCCTCCACCGACCCAGCGTCGGTGGAAGCCAAAAACCTCGCCTGTCTCGCGTTGGTAGCCATTCAGTCACTTGGCCACCGACAACTGGGTCGGTGGTGCGAAATGTGGGTAATGGTGAGGTCGCGAGACTTCGGGTTCTTCAACCTCGGCATCGACCATCAAATGGAATACTATACAAACACCGGCCGTCTGGTCATGCTGGTGCGAGAAGGAAGTGTTATCGAAGAGTTATTTCAAGTAGCGTCCGCTGCGCGGACCCG
The DNA here is from genome assembly GCA_964343305.1 of uncultured Pirellulaceae bacterium. Classification (GTDB taxonomy): domain Bacteria; phylum Planctomycetota; class Planctomycetia; order Pirellulales; family Pirellulaceae; genus CAYFJO01. The sequence continues at coordinate 2,350 of CAYFJO010000954.1, forward strand.
AGTTGCGATTTCGGTCCGCACGGCGGACCCTACCCAAAGAGGTACAAAGATGCAAACGGGACGTCGTCAGTTCTTGTGTCTAACGGCAGGAATTGGGCTGGGACTCGATCGGTGGTTGTGCGCCGGCGATTCGACGGACATTGGTTTTCAAAAAGTCACGCGCACCTCATGGGCGCTCGGATCCGATGTTTCGATCACCGCCATTCATCAAAATCAAGTAACGGCGAAAAAGGCGGTCGATGCCGCGTTCGACGAGCTTGCGACCGTTGAAAAACTAATGAGCATCTATCGCGACGATAGCCA
>CAYFJO010000955.1:0-2647 GCA_964343305.1 uncultured Pirellulaceae bacterium
ACTTCGTCGTTGACACCCGTGCCTAAGAAAACAATGCGGTCCTTCAGCAAACGGCTGTAGATGTCGTAGACGCGTTCTTCGCGGCCGCTCTTTTCGACAACGTAGGGTACTAATGGCATGGCTACTTATTCTCCTTGTCGCTGTCCAATTCCACCGCGTCTTCATCGACCACGGGCGGCTTCGTTGTGATTTCGTCCACCAGACCATATTCCTTGGCGTCCTGTGCGCTGAGGAAGAAATCACGATCTGTATCTTTCTCAATGGTTTCGATCGGTTGTCCCGTGTGGCTGGCGAGGATTTCATTCAGCAAGGCTCGCTGACGCAGGATTTCGTTGGCCTGAATTTCAATGTCGCTGACTTGACCGCCAACTCCACCATAAGGCTGGTGAACCATGACCGTCGAATGCGGCAAGACGAATCGTTTGCCCTTGGTGCCGCCTGCTAACAAAACGGCCGCACCGCTGGCGGCAAGTCCCACGCAGTAGGTCGCCACTGGACACGTGAGAATTTGCATCACATCATAAATTGCCAGCGTTGCGGTGACCGAACCGCCGGGAGAATTCAAATAGAAATTGATATCTTTTTTGCGATTTTCGCTTTGCAGATAGAGCAACTTCATAACGACTTCGTTGGCGTTGCCTGTGTGGATTTCGCCTTGAAGAAAAACGATACGGTTTTCCAGCAGCAAATCGCCCAACGTCATCTGTCGTTGGCGCTGCATGGGGTTGTACGAATACGAGTCGCTCAACGGTGGGTACGAATTGAACGACGGCAGCGATGATTGGCTGCTCATGTCTGCGCGGTTCCTATCTATCATGGTAATCTCGGCCAAAAAGGATGAAAGAATGCTGCAGGAAGGGTTTTGAACCCGTCCATCCGTGTTGAGGCAGGTTGAAAACCTGCCCCACAGTCAGCACTCCAGCGTCTGGGTTCAAAAAGGGGGCAGGTACCTTTTGTGCCAAGCACCCTTTGGGCCGTTCGGGCAAAAGGTACCTGACCCCTTTTTGAACCATGTATCTCCATTGTTACGCTGAACTACGAACGATCAACCTTTGCGGGCAACGATTCCGCAACTCCGCCAGCTTTCGCATCGGGAATTTCACTTTCATCGGGAGCGCCGCCGACGGCATGATCAACTGCTTCCGTGTCGTCTCCAGGCAACTTGAATTTCGTTTCCTTGAAGTCTGCCTCAGATTCGATCAATTGCACAACTTTTCGTTCGATGATTTGATTGCGGAGCGTGTCCATCAATCCTCGCCGCTCCAATTGAGCACGCACTCGGCGAGCGGAATCGCCCTGTTGGGCCGCGATCAACTGAATCTCCATGTCATAGTCTGCGGGCGAATCTTCTATGTCTTCTTCTTCAGCAATTCGCTCCAAAATAAAATGCTCCTTGAGAGCCGTTTCGGTTGAAGATTGGCTGTTCTGTTTCAAATCATTGGAGTACGCCTGAATCTGCTCGTTGCTGAATCCGCTCCGCTGCATTTCCATCACCATCCGGTCCATTTCACGCTTCGATTGCCGTTGCAACAGATCGGGTGGTAGTTCCCAATTCGCGGACTCCGTCAGCGAACCGGTAATCTGCTCGCGAACACTCTGGTTTTGATGGTACGCAAGTTGTCGCTCCAACTCTTGCTGGACAAGTTCACGCAATTGTTCTTCGCTTTCGAAGTTTCCGATCTTCGACAGCAGTTCTCCATCGATCTTCGGTAATTCGAGCTTCTTGACATCCAGAATCTCGAATTCCACATCAATGCTCTTGCCACGAAGTTCTTCGTTTGGCGCATCCGCCGTTAGTTTGACTTTGGCCTCTTTCTTGTCACCCGCCGACGCACCGACCATCAGCTTCTCGAAAGACTTGATCGTTCCATCCTGGAAACTCAGCTTCGAAAGCACCCGCAGTTCGCTGTCTTCGACCTTCGATACGACTTTGCCGTCATGACGGAACGTGATGTTGACCGTGGCGTAATCGCCTGCCTCGATCGCACCGTCGCTGGGCACCAGATCGCCGTACTTGGTCAGCAGATTCTTCAGATGCTGGTCGATGTCTCTTTTCGTAAATTTCTTCGTCGGCTTCTCGATCTTCATCCCTTTCCACTGCGGCATTTCAAATTCCGGCCGCACTTCCAGGTTGAATTCGTAAGTCATCGGACCTTCGTCGGGAAGGACGATCGAGTCGAAATCGAAATCTGGTTCGCTGATCGCCGAGAAATCGCATTCTTCGCTGGCCTGACCAACGCTGTCCATCAACAACGAGCCTTTGACCTGGTCGGAAACCGCGTGCTTGAATTTGCTTTCCACGAGTTTCCGAGGCGCGCGGCCCTTGCGAAATCCAGGCACTTCCGCGTCAGGCATCATTTCGTCGAACTTTTCCTGGTAATACCGATCGATGTCGTCGCGCGACACAGTGACCGTGACATGCCGTTCACAGGCGCTGGGCTCGTCCACTTTAACTTCGAGCGAAAGCTTCGGCTTCTCTTCAGCCGCTTCATCGGTAGGTGCATCGTCGGTTTGCGTATCAGAACTCATGAACTACAACGCCAGAAAAGAAGGGGAGTGGTAGGCTAACTCAAACAAACTAAAGAAAAAGAGCGGGTGATGGGATTCGAACCCACGACAACAACGTTGGCAACGTTGTGCTCTGCCA
>CAYFJO010000956.1:0-2643 GCA_964343305.1 uncultured Pirellulaceae bacterium
ACCGGGTAAGTCTGAGATTCGCCTTCCCCGTCTGAGTCCCGCCTTCAGGCGGAAAAAAACCGGCTAAAGCCGGAACTCCAACGGACCAGCATGATCATCACGTATCCAGGGTGAAGCGCGGATCGAGTGCAAATGTGCGTTCTCTGGTTTTCCACTTACCGCGCGTGAAGTCCGGGCATTTGACCGGAGCGCTGCCGGCAGCGATCGACTGCTCCGAGAGCGGTACGATGACGCTCATGATCACCGACTCGTACACGTCGATCGGCGTCTGCGTTTTCTCTCGCGCAGCCTTCACGAACGCTTGGAGCTCCAGGTAGTCGGTCCCCCCATGTCCGTGTTCCCCGCCCTCAGCTCCCGTCTGTTTCCACCACGCGTGGTCGAATTCTTTCTGGTAAGGCGCGAACGGTTCCCACTGGTGGTACCTGGGGCTTCTGCCCACCAGGCAGACGGCGTCGCGTTGCTCGTTATAGATCCCCAAGGTGCCTTGAATCATCCAACGGTTGTCGTAGGGCCGAGGCAATTGCATGTCGTAGTTGATGACGATGGTCTTGCCCTGGTGCGTTTTGACGACGGTGGTGACGATGTCGCCTTGGGCATACTTGCGTTTGGCACCAGGATGGTCCGGGCCGAACTTGCGGGCGAAATAGGCGTTGATGCCGAGCGAACTGGTGGCAGTCGACGTGGCATAGTCGAAATAATCGCCGCAGCCGATGTCCATCCAACTGATCACCGGACCGAGAGAGTGGGTGGGATACTGGTCGGCGTTGCGCTGGATCAGGTACTTGGCGGGCCAACGGTCGTTGCCCTGGCGATCGAAGAACCAGTGGTCGATGCAATCGTGCGAGTGGGCGCAATGGCAATGCACGATCTCGCCGAAAAGCCCCTGCCGGATCATGTTCAACACCGCCAGGTTGTCACGACGGAAGCTCCAGTTTTCGAGCATCATGCAGGGCACGCCGGTCTGCTCGTGCGTCTTGACCAACTCCCAACACTCGTCCATCGTGATGGCGGCAGGCACTTCGACGCCGACGTATTTGCCCACTTTCATGCCGTAAACGGCCATCGGCGTGTGCCATTCCCAGTACGTGGCGATGATCACTGCGTCCAGGTCATCTCGGTCCATCAACTGCTTGTAGGCCCTGTCTTCCCCGTCCCGGTAACCTTCCGGCTTTTCCTGGCCTGCAGCGACCACAATGTCTTGGGCTCGTTTCAAGTGGTGGACGTTGATGTCGCACAGCGCGGGGACTTCCACGCCTTTCATGGTCAACAGGATGCGGAGCAGACCGGTGCCCCGATTGCCTACACCGACGACGCCAACTCGAACCGGCTTGTTGCTCTTCGGATCGTCTTTGCCAACTCCGGCAGACGTCAATGCCAAACCCGCCGTTGCGACCGTGCTCGCTTGGATGAACTTCCTGCGACCGACTTTGTCGCCCATAGCAGCCTCCTATTTGGCTTAGTCGTGTAGCGCTGGCGGAACGCGGCTCGGACCGACAAACTCTGCCAAGAGCGTCGCATCCAGTCTCAATACAGCATAAACAGTGTATAATTTACCGGCTTTCGCTGCAAACAAGAGAGGAAGTTGTGATTGTGGTGGGATCTCGTCCGCCAGGAGGGGATTGGCAATCCGCCCTACTTTGGTTCCGCCGCTTTAGGCACATGGCCGACGATGGCTGCGATTTGCCGGTCGGTGAGAACACGGCCCCATGGAGGACAAAGGGCTGACTGGCCCACGGCAGCAGAGCCCTCGCGGATTACCTTGGTGATATGATCTTCGGATAATTGACCCGACGCGGTCAATGCCGCCAGATCTGTTGGCTTGGGGTCGAGCGTGTCGGAGTAGTATTGGCCGTCACCTTTCCCCAGCGGGCCGTGACATATCGCGCAGTATTGTTGAAACAATTTCGCGCCGTCATCTTCCAAGGCGGCGCCGACTAACTCAACGGAGACCGATGCCGGCGGGTTGACGACCCACTGCTCAAACGGCGTCGAACGCCCGTTCGATTGCCCGCATCCGAAAACACCAACCACCATGGCCGCTAACAGTGTAGTGAGAAACCACCGGCTGAAGCGTCTCACGGTCTTTCTCCTTTTTGTTCGCCGGTCAGTGAGAGCAGGAATTTGGTCAATCGCAACGCTTCGGTGTTGCTCAGACTGTAATTCGGCTGCGGAACACCGGGACGCCAACGTTCGGGGTTCCTGAGGTACTCGTAGATGTAACCGGGCTCCAGTCGGGCTGACACGGCAGTCAGGGTGGGGCCAACCGCACCGCCTGTCGATCCGATCTGGTGGCAGGCATGACATCCTTTTGCCAGGTAAAGCTCTCTGCCTCGGCGGACGTCGGTCGGGGTCGGTTCATAGCCTTCCAGAAATTTCCGGTCGATGCGCGGGCTCGTCAAGTTTCGCTTCATGTAGTCAGCGGCCATTCGCGCCTCGGCTTCGGTCAGTTGCAGTTTGGGCATCTGCTTCAGCAGCGGTCGAATCATGTCGGGCGCCACCAGGAATCTCTCGATCCACTCGTGGCGCAGGCGACTGCCAACAGTCGTCAGATCGGGTGCAAACGTGCCGCCCTGCCCGTCGATGGTATGGCAGGTCAGACAGCGCGTGTCGCGGACCAGCCGTTCGAAGTCATTCCGCGGTTCG
>CAYFJO010000957.1:0-2608 GCA_964343305.1 uncultured Pirellulaceae bacterium
AACGTGTCGCGGACTTCGATCCACTCATCATGTTCGACGAGTTGCCGCCGATGGCGGAAATAGCGATTGTTGCCCGTGACCCATTTACCGTCCGGCGTCGAGAACTCGCTGTGTAATTCAAGCGTGTGGCCATTGACCACGAGCGAGAAAGTCGCTTCCGGCACACCCAGTTCGCTGTAGGTTTTCGGAAACTTCCCCTTCGGCACGATCACGGGCAGTTCGCCTGTCGGAGCCGGCCTGAACTGCTGCGTAGCGGGTTTGTCCCGGCGCGTGCGGAATGCGACTTCCCCCAGCATCAGTGTGTACTGGAGTCCGGACGATCGCGTATTCAGAAAAGTGACCGTGTTGCCACCTTTTTCGAGCAACCCACCAATGTATAGCTCGTACTCGCATGCTTTGACTCCGTCCGTCAGCGCATACACCGGATGTTTGTCGGTGACCATGAAATCAGACGCCCAAGGGATCAGGAAACACCCGTCACCCTGGGCCACGCTCAGCACGTGGCCGTTTTGCATCGTAGCTGTTGACGGGCGATTGCTGAGGCGTGTTGCGTCGATTGGCTTGCCATTGATCAGCACCCGCACGCCCCGATTGCAATAACCGCCGGCTTTGCTCGATCGCGCTGCACTCTTGAAAAACAAGTATGGCTCGTGCCCTTCTCTGCGCTGCATCGCTTGCCAAGAAAGCGAGCGGCGCTCGCCGGGTGGCACGGTCAGTTGATCTGCAAGCAGCGAGCCATGGTCAGGCGAATTGGCCCCGCCCGATTCCGCTGCTAAAGCCTGCGGGCAAAGCGATGTCATCGTCAGAATGATGAGTGCTCGTCGCATCGTTGCGATCTCGGTGGCATGTGGCAACGTAATCACAATAACATAAACACAGCGAGGGTGGGTCCGGCGGCGCGTTTGACCGCGGCGAATTCCTCTATTCTCGGTAGCGCCTTGTTGGCGGGGCGGTTCTTGACTTCTTCGGTCAGTCTGCCCAGAATCACCTTGCAGCCCGCCCGTTTTGTTGATGGAAGACCTTGCCTTGAAAGACCGACCGCGACTCGACCGCCGCCGTTTCCTGGCCGCTTCGGCAATCGCCACCTTGAGTTTCTCTGGCGGTGTTGCGCTCGCGCGCAAGCCGAGCACCAAGATCGACCGGATCGACGTCTTTCCAGTCCGCTATCCGACGGTCGGCTACTTCAAGTTCTTTGAAGGCCCGGGTGGCGCGTACGGCCGCGAGGCGGTGATTGTGAAGATCACGGCCAACGACGGTACCGTCGGTTGGGGGCAGAGCGTACCGGTCGTCACGTGGAGCTACGAGACGCTGGCCACCGCGACGGTCGTGATACGTGATCACTGGATCCCAGTGCTGCTCGGCCGCGACCCGACGGACATCCCGGGCGCGCACGGCACGATGGAAAAAGCCGTGCGGCCCGGCTTTACGACTGGCATGCCGATCGCCCGGGCTGGCCTCGATCTGGCCTTACACGATCTGACCGGTAAGCTGACCGGACGATCCTTGGCGCAGATGTGGGATCTGCCGCGCGGTGGGCCGATTCAATTGAGTTGGACCGTCAACGCCCGAGAACTCGGTGAGGTCGACAAGTTGGTCGATGCCGGACGTAAGCGCGGCTACCGCAACTTCAACATCAAAGTGGCGCCGGATCCGAAGTTCGACGAGGCTTTGGCCGCTCGCGTCCGTAAGCTGGTCCCTGACGGCTTTCTCTGGGCAGACGCCAACGGCGGGTACGATCCGGCCACGGCACTCGACGTGGCACCGAAGCTGGCCGACGCCGGCGTCGACGTCCTCGAAGCACCGATAAAACCGAACCAACTGAGCGGCTATCAGGCGCTGAAGCGGCAAGGAGCCTTGCCAATCCTGATGGACGAGGGCGTTATTTCCCCAATCGAGCTTCAGGAGTTTATCAAGCTGAAGATGATCGATGGCGTCGCCATGAAGCCATCACGATGCGGCGGACTGCTGCCGGCCAAGCAGCAGATCGAGATCCTTCGCCAGGCCGGGCTGATGTGGTTGGGCAGCGGTCTGTCCGATCCCGACATTTCGCTGGCGGCCACGCTCGGGCTTTACGGCGCCTTCGGACTCGACAAGCCCGCCGCGCTCAACGGCCCACAGTTCCTGACCACCGATGTGCTCGCCAAGCCGCTTGCGATCGACGGCGACATGATGGAAGTTCCCACCGGTAAGGGATTGGGCGTCGAGGTCGATGAGGACAAGGTCGTGGAACTGATGGAGAAGACGAAGCGGGCGATCCGCAAGTCAAAATGAGATGGCGTTCGGCGTCCGGGAGCCAAGTGCCAGGATTAGAGATGCACCGTTTGGCGGCTGGTTTATCCAGCGCGTCTGGAGATGGACCAATGAGCAGCAAATCGACCATATCACGACGAAGATTTCTCGAGCGCGCGGGCGCGGCGGCGTTTGCAGCACCGTTGATCGTGCCGGTGTCCGCCCTGGGGGCCGAAGGAAAGACCGCAGCCAGCGAGCGGATCACCGTGGGAATGATTGGCATGGGCCGGCAGGCCTACCTCAGGAACATGAAGCAGTTCCTGGGCATGGGCGATGTGCAGGTTTTGGCCATTTGCGACGTCGACGCCTGGCGGCTGGA
>CAYFJO010000958.1:0-2608 GCA_964343305.1 uncultured Pirellulaceae bacterium
CAAGAACTCATACAATTTCCGATTCGTTCGAGAAAAGAACCGTTTTTCCGCACTCTATTCCACGTCCAATGAGTACCCAATCCAATGGGTGGCGAAGCTTTTGGTGTTCAAGTCGGCCGGTGTACTTTGAAGCGTCAACGACTGCGCGGCTTCGCAGCTTCAGAATCGGAGTATATTCCGTCCTAAATTGACTTTCACTGCCGGTTTCTTTGACGTGTTACTTGCGATTCTAAGTCGGTAACACACTGAATGTCTTTCGTTGTTACGTTTCGAACTATTCAAGATCCCTCGATTTTCAAATGTCATATCGAATCGCCTTTCGAGTATCATGGCGTCAAAGGATGATTACAGATTACTGCCATGCGGATCATGTTCAACAATTCTGCGAGGAGAACTATGGCGACAGTAAGAAACAATAGTGCTTCAGATTCTAGCCCCGATTCGACAAGTTCACGCCGAAAATTCGTAAAGTCGGTCACGGTCGGAACAACCGGGTTGTCGTTGGGGCTCACCGCAGAAAGCTATGCAAAGGTGAAAGGTGCCAACGATCGTGTTCGCATTGGAGTGATCGGCGTCCGTGGAATGGGGTACGGACACGTCAAAGGCTACGCGGCACTTGAAAACGTCGAGGTCGCAGCAATCTGTGATGTTGACGAGAGTATTATTGCGCAACGGCTGGAAAGTATGCATAAGGACGGGCTGTCAAAACCTGCGACGTTCATCGATTTGCGAAACCTGATAGACGATAGATCGATCGACGCGGTCAGTGTCGCGACTCCGAACCATTGGCACGCACTCGCTGCCTTTTGGGCCGTTCAAAATGGCAAACATGCTGCGATTGAGAAACCGGGCACACATAACTACTTCGAGGGTCAACAACTGATAAAGGCTTCGAAGAAGTACGATCGACTGATCCAGCACCACGGCGAGCGCCGGTCGTTCGACGGGTTCAAGTCGGCGATGAAGTTTCTTCACGAAGGCGGACTTGGCGAAGTCTATCTCGCTAAGGGCCTGTGTTACAAATGGCGAAACACAATCGGGCGACAACCAGAGGAGCCAGTACCGACGGGTGTTCACTATGATCTTTGGCTTGGCCCAGCATCAAAACGCCCCTTTACGCGAAACCGATTTCATTACAATTGGCACTGGCATTGGGACTACGGCAACGGCGATCTTGGAAACCAGGGTGCTCATCAGATGGACATCGCACGTTGGGGGCTGGACGTGACTTTGCCCACAAACATCTCGTCGATGGGTGGCCATTTCATGTTCGACGACGACCAGGAAACGGCGAACACGCAAATGTCAATGTTCACGTTTCCGAATCCAGACGGCAAGGGCGACAAGAAGAAGATGCTGCAATTCGAAGTACGGCATTGGATCACGAACCACGAGGGTGGCATCGGCGAAGGGGCATCCAACACGATCGGCAATTTGTTTTACGGATCAGAAGGTTACATGGTCGTCGATCTTGGTGGTAACTGGCGAACGTACATGGGTAGAAATCGCAAGCCCGGCCCGACCGGCAACGGCGGCGGCAACATGTTCCAGAACTTCGTCAATGCCATCCGTTCGAATGACCGGTCCATTTTGGAAGGCGACATCGTCGAAGGCCATCACAGTTGCGCGCTGATTCATATGGCGAACACTTCGTATCGACTCGGCCGATCGCTGCAATTCGATCCGAAGACCGAGCAGTATATTGGCGATGAAGAGGCCAACGCCATGTTGACACGGAATTACCGTTCTCCGTTCGTCATCCCCAAAGAGGTTTAAGCAACAACGCCGCGAGGAGTTCATGACGCGAACAACAAGACTGATCGGAATAACGTTGTTGCTCAGTGTAAGAACAGGCTTCATCGATGATGCTCGTCGAGACGTTGATCAAGATACCTGGTTCGCGAGAGACCAAGCGATTGATTGAGATGTGGAGGTCCAAGACTAATCCTGATGCTCCTGACACATGACCACTGCCAAGGATGCAGTGGTTTGGGTAGTCGTCTGCGGGCAAAGCTCGTGTTTCATCACCACCCATTTTCCGTGATGGCTTTCGTCACGCCGAACCTGTTGCGGATAGAGCGTGTCTGTTGTTATGGGGTGAGGAAGCTATGTGTGTCCATGGCTCCGCACCCCGAGGTCAATCATGTCCGGCCGCTCTTTCGGCTACGCCCGTGTCTCGACGGACGATCAAGATCTGACTCCGCAGATCGACGCCTTTATCGTGTGCAAGCGATGAGACGATTCGGCGGTCAACTTGAATCAAGAGTCGTTGAATGGTGGCTTGGGGGCGCTGTAGCCCCAGGCATTCAAAATAGTCCAAGCCTCCCAGCGGACCAAATACGTGACTTCTTGATGAGTGTACATCGAGACCATGATTGGTCTTCGCCACCTCCCTGGATCGGCGAGCAATCGTTTGAGGGCCTTAGCGTTCTCATCAGATTTGAAGTAGACCAACGCATAGGCGCCGAGCCAGCGATCTTCTTTGCGGTCAGACTTGAGCCAGCGTCTCGCCCGTTTTTCAAGGTAGGCGTCGATGGGAAACTTGATCCGAACATATCGGTTTCCCTCCCATTCAGTGGCCTTCAAGAAGACATCGGGCGGCTCAAAA
>CAYFJO010000959.1:0-2604 GCA_964343305.1 uncultured Pirellulaceae bacterium
CCCCATGATGTTTCGCTTCAGTTGTGCCTTCATTGGCAACGAGTTGCGGCGAATTTTTTTGCAATCCAACTGCCTCGCTTGGCACTCTGTGACTGCAAAAATGGCAGGCGGGTCCTGGCCTGAATCGGCGGAATCCTGCCGTCGAAACAAAAGCCGCGATGTCCAGCGAGAAACTTCACTAGCTTGTTGGGGTTGAATCTAGCGGCGTCGCTGTGGCCCAATCGAGCCATGAATTGCCGTCGCATTTGGTTATAATCTCTGACATGCTCTACACTTACGTGAGCAAGTCCAACACAACACGATAGCAAATTTGGATGGGGACACTCGTTGGCTGTCAGCGACACGGCGCTCCAACGGGCGCAACACTACGAACGATCTGACCCCGACGTGCGGTTGATGCTTGAGGTGCGCGACGACAACGCCACGGCGTTTGAGGAGCTTGTCGGTCGGTACCAAAATCGCCTGGTCGCCGTGTTGAATCACTTGGTGCGGGGACGCGATATGGCCGAAGATCTGGCCCAGGAAGTTTTCATGCGTGTCTATCGGGCACGCAAAAACTATGTGCCGGGAGCCAAGTTCTCGACGTGGTTGTTCACGATCGCCAACAACGTGGCCAGCAATGCGCTGCGCAGCTTGTCGCGTCGAAAGGAAGTGAATTTGGAAGAGCCTTCGGGCAATAAAACGGGGGCGATGACACTCGAACAGATGGCCAAAGCGGCCAGTGGATTGATGCCGACGCGGCAGTTGGACAAAGCGGAAATGGGGGAGATCGTTCGCCTGGCCATGGAGTCATTGAACGAACGCCAACGGATGGCGCTGTTGCTGTCGAAGTTCGAAGGGATGAGTTATATCGACATTGCCGAGTCGATGGGGTTGTCGACACAGGCGGTCAAATCGTTGCTGTCGCGAGCGCGGGGGAGCTTGCGTGCCATCTTGGAGCCATACATGCAACAGGGCGATCGGCCTCTGGAAGAAGGCAACGGAAACGGGAGCACATAGTAAAGGTCAAACTTCCGAAGTTTCGGAAGACTTCGGAAGTCACCTGTGAGAAAGCCATGAACGAACCTGCTGATTTTTCGCAAAACGACACGATCGAAGAAGAGTTGGTCGCGTACTTGGACGGCGAGTTGGATGATGCGGAGAGTAGCCGCATCGAACGACGTTTGGCGGACGACTCTCAATACCGTTCACGACTGCAAAGGTTGCAACAAGCATGGGACATGCTCGACTACTTGCCGCGCGAACAGGCCAGCGAAGTATTCACGCAGAGCACGGTCGAACTGGTGGCGGTCAAGGCGGTCGACGAAGTCGAGCGTCGTGAAACAACGTGGATTGGCCGAAGTGGGTTCGTTTGGTGGATGAGCGCCGCATGTATTTTGGTGGGGCTGATGGTTGGATATGTCGTCACGCGTGTGATGGTCACCGCTGACAATCGCCAATTTATTCGCGATTTACCGGTGATCGAAAACTTGGATTTGTACTACCACGTGGACGACATCGAATTCCTGCGACAACTCGACGCGGAAAGGATCTTTCGCGATGAACTCGGTGAGGTGGACCATGCGTCGTGATCCGAACACAACTCGGTCGTGGTTGATTGTCGTCGCGTTGCTCCTGTCCCCGACGCTGTTGGCGGATGATTCGGCGGACCGGCGCTCGCGAATCAACAATCTATCGGCCGAAGAAAAGAACGATTTGCTCCGCAAAAGCAACCGTTTTTATGCCATGTCGTCGTCCCAGCAGCAGCGTCTTTGGAATCTTCACCAGCAGCTTGAAAAAGATCCACACGCCGGTCAGCTTCGCGAAACGCTGCGGCGATATGTCGAGTGGCTAAAGACGCTGGACCCGGTGCAACAGGCGGAACTTCAAGGACTCTCGCCGCAGCAACGCATTGAAAAGATCAAAGAACTGCGCGGGCAACAACCACGGCGGGATTCTCCCATCCTGGCCAATCGCAAGATTCCACCTCAAGACCTGCGGGTCGCCATGAAATGGCTGGACGAGTTTATTCAAACGCATGAAGACGAAATCGCGGCAACGATGCCGAAGCGGTTTCAATTTCAGCTTCGCAACGCCCAGCCAGAAAGTCGTTCGCGGATGTTGCGAGTGGCCTATTTCCATGCCGTGCAAACCAACAAGAATATCCCACGTCCCGGCATGCAGGAAATGCAGCAATTGAGCCAAAGGGTCTCCGAGCCAACGCGCCAAGTTCTGGAATCGCCCCAGGCGCGTCGCAAGCTGTTGGAATGGTTCGCGGAATTCGCAATGATCAGACGCATCAGTGAAGTGGAGTTGCGTGATTTCTTTCAGGATCATCTCTCCGAAGACGAACGCCGGCGAATTGACAACTTGCCGGTCGAGGAGCGCAAGATGCTTCTGCGCAGAATGTATATCGAGCATCAACGTGGGAAGCGAGGTTTTCCGCGCGCGGCCGATGACCAGCGAAATGGGCAGAGACCCGGTGCCAATTGATGTTCAGCATCGGTCGATTGTCGATCTCAGTCAGCGCGACGGCTGGCGACGAGCGGTGGCAGCGAAGTTGCCAGAAAATAGGCCTTCGGAGTACTCAGTTCGAAGAGCAAATCCAATTCCGCGCGACGCGAA
>CAYFJO010000960.1:0-2604 GCA_964343305.1 uncultured Pirellulaceae bacterium
GATCGAAACCGACTCGTTTGGGACTTCAACCGGAACGCTGCCAGGCCTGACTTGAACGATCGATTGTGCCTTGTGCAATCCGCACCGGCGTATACAGTCTGATTGAGTCACCGTCACGCTTCTACGGTAGACTTGTGACTGCACTCTCAAATCACTCACGGAATTTGGTTGGTATTTGCGGGCGGATTCCAACATGCAATTCCCGACTAAATGGAATCGTTTGACCACAGAAAACGCGCGCAAGGATAAGCTGCAAACTGCGCCCGGTCACATCGACCCGGTTGAGTTCACGCAACCAGGATCGGCCGATCGGTGAATCAGATTGATGGCGCGAGATGGCCTGGTTTCACCGGTGAAGATCATAGCTGTTCGTGACCAAGGTCGCGTCAGGGTGCAGAAGCTGCACGCCGCTTGGGCGCTCATGACAAAACGTCCTCGGTCACTTACGTAAATCGCCGAAATGACCAAAGCGGGGGTGTCCACAGCGTCGAGAACGTAATCTCCGAACCTGCATCGGCTTCATCGACCGATTGCAAAATGGAAGCCCGCTAATCAGCAGAGGTGCAATAGGCCGATGCACTTTTCGAATTTGGTATCGTGCGTTCGGAGTGAAACTCCGACGCGAGATTCAAGGTTCCAGAGTGCGGCGATGAAGCTGACCTCCGCAGGAAAAGGAATTTGGCTAACTTCCGCGGCGTGACACACCGCCCTTTGGAAACGGCGGCTTCGTGCTGCCTGACGTGCAGTGCCGAAAACCCGTCGGACGCGGTTTTGATTGATGACAGACGCCGTAAACGGACCGATTTCTGACACTGCTGTGGCCTGAAGACCGTGGCGGTTCGTGAAAATCAATCCCGTCGCGGCGAAGCGAATTCCGCGAGACGTTGTCGTTCCTCCGCGGAAAGCTGTTGCGAACCGCGAGAAGCGGCGTTGCAATCCATCCAGAGCGTAATCCGATGGAATTCGTCTTCGGTCAACTCCACGCCATGGTGTGACTTGTCGAGATACTTCAGCAGTCTTGACCCCAGCGCGCCGAACTTGCCGGGAACCGTGCGGGACGGTTCGTACGGCTTCGGCGAAATGAAGTAGGGAACGTACTTCATCGCGGTCTTGCGGTCGAGTCTCACAGCATTCTTCTCGTGATGGCACTCGTTGCACTTCGTATCGAAGACCGATTTGACGAGCAGGTCAAAGTCGAACGGATTCGAACCTTCCACATCGGGCCGTATCTGGGACGGCTCGCGATGCCAGGCCAGCGGGTTCCGATCTCGCACGGCCGGGGTCTGGTGACGGGGTTCGTGGCAGCCGTGACAGACCAGCCGTTCCCCGGGATGCACATAGGTCACCGACCGCATCGACTGCACGGCCAGGCCGCGCTCGTCGAGCGCCTGGAAATAGATCGCCTTGTTGGTCGGCGCCTGGAAGTAGACGCTGCCGTCTTCTTCGACTGGCACGGTGCCGAGCACTTCGCGAATGTTCGTTCTACCAGTGCCGCAACCCGGGGCTCGCGGCGTGGCCTTCGGGATGATTTGCATAATCCTTAGCGCCTTGATCCTTGTATCTTTCGGCCAGGGCAACCGGCTGTCGTAAATGTTGATCACCGAGATCGTGGCGGGGTCGCCTGCGGCGGAACGTTTGGCGCGCGGGTGTCTGCCGCTCTGTTTGTCGTGGGGTGGAAGGCCGACGGACGTCTGGTGTGGGATGCACGGCGGTTCGAGCCGGACCTGCAAGGGTATCGGACTCAGACACGTTGAGTCGACGCTCAGCCCTCCCGACCGCCCGAGAGTTCGTCCAGTTCAGAAACACAAAATGAGTCCTGACCCGGGACAGTCCCGCTTCGCCCCCCGTCGTCTTCTCCGTTCTCGGTCCGCTGGCGGCCAAGGCCAACGATGTGCTGCTGTTGGTTAATTAATTTTTGAAGGCTTCAAAATCTCCGTAAAGTCGATCACCCTGGCAAAGTAATCACCGTAACGGACGCTTTCACTGACTTCATTGGCGTGAATCAGCACCGGTAACACCGAACAGTGCTTCGGCAGGCTTAACCGCTGGACCTTCCGCTGGACTTCGTCTTCGACTTCGTTAGAAATCGAACCGCGGCTGAACTTGATCTCGCATACGTACAGCGATCCGTGCCGCGTCTGGATGAGGTAATCGATCTGGCAACCACGACGGCGCCGCGTCTGGGTTTGCAGGAAGGGGCCTTCGACTTCGATTTCTGCGGGCGACAGGCCGCAACGGTCCCAACAAAACCGCCGGTTTTGTAACACCAGGTTTTCGAATTGAAGACCCATGACGCTGTCCCATCCTCGCAGCGCGGTTAAAGGACCGTCGGCCAGCCGTCCGCCTTCAGTCTTCCGGCGATTCGGCAAGATGTATCGCAGGTAGAACCGCAGGTAGTTGTCTTTCAACCGAAAGCGGCTCAGTTTCGACACGCCAGCCGACCGCACATTCCACGTGTAGTCGCGCTCGAGACACCCCGCAAGAACCAAGTCGTCCAAATACCGACTCACGACACCGCCCTTTTCCTTCTCAAGCCGGTCGAGCACCTGTTGCATCGTCTGGTGGCCAATAAAAGCTGCTGAAATACTAGCAGCGCGCAGGTTC
>CAYFJO010000961.1:0-2603 GCA_964343305.1 uncultured Pirellulaceae bacterium
GTGCGGCCGATATTGAAATCGCCGTCGGTACACAGAACGACGCGATTGATGCCGCCGGGAATGAAGTTCTGTTGAGCCGCGTGGTACGCCACTTCCAAACCCGCGCCGCCCGCGGTTGCTCCACCTGCTTGCAATTGGTCGATGGCATCCGAGATCACTTCCCAGTCGCTGCCGGGCGTCGCTGGCAAAATGGTGGCGACGCCACTGGCATAAGCGACGATTGTCACGACATCGCGCTCGTCAAGCTGTTCCACCAGCATTTGCATACCGTGCTTGACCAACGGCAGTTTGTTTTCGGGACGCATCGAGCCGGAACGATCGATCAGGAACACGAGGTTGCTGGCCTGCCGCTGGTCCTGGTTCACTTCCTTCCCTTTGATCCCGACCCGGACCAGGCGATGTTGCGGCTGCCAGGGACACTCGGCAACTTCGACATGAGCGGCGAACGGATGATCGTCCTTGGGACTCGCGTAGTCGTACGAAAAGTAATTGATCAGCTCTTCGATTCGCACGGCATCGGGCGGTGGAAGTCGGTTGTATTGCATCAAGTACATGCGACTCTTGGAATAGGATGCGGTGTCGACGTCGATCGAGAATGTCGAAAGTGGACTGTCCGTGACCCGCAGGAAACGGTTTTCGACGATGTGTTCAAATCGGTCGCCGGCCGATCCCGGTCCGACGCCATCATCGGGTCGAGGCTGGTTCACGGCTGGAGCGGGAGGTGTCCGATGTTCGGCAACATCAGGCGTCTCGGCCGCGGCGGGTGCCGCATCGTCGCTGCCGGCGTCGTCACCATCGTAATCACCTTCCGACGCCCCATCATCGGCAGCGTCGTCGCCTGACAAATCAACGGAACGATGTTTTTCCCGGTAGCGTAAGTTGCGGTCCGCCAACTCTTGAGGCGCTGCCTCGGAAGAATTCGAGGCGGTCGCGCGGTCGATGCCACCAGACGCGTCCTCGCTTGGGGCACTACCGACGCCACAGCCGGTTCCAAGACAGACGAGACAACTCAAAACGACAGACGTGAACAGAGACCGCATGGCACTAACTCCTTCGTGATTAGAACGCCGACAACTGGATGCGCGCATAGCAACAGACAGAACGGGTTAAAAGGCAAAGCAAGAGGTGTAGATTTCTACGCCAACCACACGATCCGTGCTTGGCTAGTTTCTTATACGACAGATGCGCCCACCACGTTGAAAATTCCCGAAAAAGTTTTTTCTAGCGCGACGACTTGAGCCACGGCGCGTCAAAGGGACGACACTCGCTGGTCAATCAATGTATCCAATTCCATCTTGAGTCGGTCGAGAATCTTGTCGTACCCGAATGCCCCCAACGATTCCGTGCCACGTTTGAGATTCACGGTGTTCGGGCCACACCACAGTCCCAAATCGGCGTCATCGGTTTCGCCCGGCCCGTTGACTCGGCAGCCCATCACAGCAATCGTCAACGCGTGGTCTTCAGCGTACCGCGTCATCTCCTTAACCCTTTCTGCCAGTTCAATGAACGCTTCGTTTTCAACGCGCGAACAACTGGGACAGGAAATGATGTTCAACGTGTTCAGGCCAAAATCGACGACCGTGCGCACGCGACCGGCGGCGATGTCCGCCAAGATGTTGCGGCCCGCTTCGATTTCTTCCGGCTTGCGATCGTTGGGCACGGTGAGCGACACACGAATCGTGTCGCCGATCCCGCGGCCGATCAATTGTTCAAAGGCCATTCTTGTTTTGATCACGCCCTCGGGCGGCATGCCCGCTTCGGTGACACCCAGGTGCAATGGCACATCAGGCCGAACATCGGAGAATCGCTCGTTGACCTCGATCACTTTGCTGGGATCGGAATCTTTCAGCGAAACGCAGAACCGCTGGAAATCGATCGCATCGAGGAGTTCGCAGTGTTCCACCGCGCTCTCGATCATCGGTGTGATCGAATCCGAGGCGTCGTACTTGTCCTTCTTCGCTGGATCAACGCTGCCACAATTCACTCCCACACGAATCGCACAATCGTTGTCGCTGGCGATCTCCGCGATGTAGCGGACCTTCTTTTGCCAGGGCTTCTCCCGCTCGTGGTGATAAAGGTGTCCGGGGTTGTAGCGAATCTTGTCGACGTGCGGCGCGACTTGTTCGGCCAGTCGATAGTTCTCTTGCAAATCGACGGACAAGTTGGCCGATGTTTGCCGGCGAATCTCCGCCAGCGCATCGGCATCCTTCTTGGAGTCGACGGCGATGCGTACGACGTCGGCGCCGGCCTCGTGCAAAGCTTTGACTTGTTCGACCGTGGCATCGATGTTGGTGGTGTGCGTGGCCGTCATGCTTTGAACGGCCAGCGGATGGTTGTCTCCGATCGTCACCGATCCGATCCGAACAGGACGAGTTGGCTTGCGCGGCAATTTCACTGCGGGTTCTCCAATACATGTTGACGGAAAGGTATTGTTTCTAACCGCAGCAGTTCTGACAACTTCACATCATCACTTTCTCTTCCGCCATTGCTTCAAACGCACCTTTCCACAGGTGGCACAACTATACGGCCAAAACACGAACAGCAACCCCAGCGAAATCATGGCGAGCGGCAGCATCCAATGCCACGGCAACTTCAGCGGTTTA
>CAYFJO010000962.1:0-2593 GCA_964343305.1 uncultured Pirellulaceae bacterium
TTGCGGAGCATCCGCACCAGCGGGCTGGTGTCGGCATGGTAGTCGGCCACCGGCAGCACACGCGGGTCGCCTTCCAGACCGGGACTGCGGACGAACCGCCGCAACGCGTAGAACGACGGAGGAAAGGGGGCATCCGAGTGGGGCATTTTCTGAGGCGCGGCGCGGCGCAGATCCGGCGGAATCTGAGTGTCGGCTTGCGCGCGGCCGTTGTGGCAGCCCACACAATATTTGTCCAAAACCGGCTGGACTTCGCGGTCCCAGCTAAACCCGCGCACGGGGCCGTACCACGGTTTGATACGCGACGGCTTGCGGGCCAACGCACTCAGACGCCGCTGAGGCGGCGCTTTATTGCTTTTTTCATGGCAACCGACGCAGGCGACCACTTCGCCCGGCATGGCCGTAAACCAACTGCGCATCAGCTGCAGCGCCTTGCCCTCGGTGTCCAATGGCTGAACCGCGATCGGAGTGTTGGCCGGCACCACGAAGTATGCCGAACCGTCGTCTGTCACGGGCACGGTACCCAGCACCCGCCGCACGTCCCACGGACCGTCCATGCCAATGTAGTCCTCGATGCCCGAGGTGCCGAAATAGTTGAAGTGATAGGTGAAAAGCCGGAGTTTTTTGACCGTTCCGCGCGGTATCCCCCCCAGCCCTTCGCCCGCATAAATGTCGCTGAGGTAGACCTTTGCTTCCCGGGAGCCGGCATCGATCCGATCGGCAATCACCCTGGGACGCGGCGTTTTCTGCAAAGGCACAGGCTCGAACAACAGCCAGCCTTCTTCCTCGTGTAGCAAGACCATGTTGTCGAACACATCCACCAGGTAAACACCCCACCGCGACTGGCTCGTCGGTTGAGCTGAAACCAGGAAGTACTTGTCGCTCAAGGGATACGGGTGGAGAAACTTCGGCCAGGAGGCATCGACCAATTTGTCCTCTAGAATCGCTTCGACCTTCTTGCCCCGGCCCGGAATGCGTTGCACGACCCCTTCGGCCAAGCGCCTGCCTTTGGCCACGTCGAACAGAACCAGTTCTCCGGCCCGCGCCGTTCCGTGATGACCGGTGATGATGCCCACGAACTTGGTCGGGTGATCGGGGATCGGCTTAGCATAGAAGATGCGATTCGGCCAAAAACTGCTGCTGGCGTAATAGGCCCGCTGCTCGGTGCCGTCGGGGTTCATGCTGAACAGCCGCCCGCTGAATGCATGCGCGATGTCTGTGTATTCCCAGCGCGTGTAAAGTACGCGTCCGTCGTTGAGCATCGTCGGATAGAAATTGTGGTCTTGGTCGAAGCATAGCCGTCGAACGCCCGAGCCGTCGCTGTTCATCACACAAAGGTTGGCCACTTCGTCATGCCGCCGTTCGCACGGCACCGATTGAAAAGCGACCGACGAGCCAAACAGGATGCGGTCGTCGGCAAGGTAACACGAGTCATAACTATCGACGTCGTTCTCGTCTCCGCGCGTCACTTGGCGAAGGTTCTTACCGTCCACGCCGACTTCGAAGATCTGGAAACGCTCGTGACTGCCGATGGACGAGAACAATACGCGATCCGCATCGAAGTGCAGTCGCATGTCGCCCACGTACACGGAATTCTCTGGCCGGAACAGCGTCGAGAGCCGCCCCCCGCCCCGCAGCTGCGAAAGAACGGCGATCTCGTTGTCGACGGGGATTTGCCGCAAGACGCCGTTGCCCTGGTAGTTCAACGGTAGGCCGTTGAGCAGATGTCCCGGAGAACTGAACCGCGGAACCGGAAAACGAGGCGCAGGATTGTAGGCCCTGGCGTCTTTACGTTTCAGCACCAGCAACCGATCGAAGTTAAGAAGCGGGTTGGCCAGCAGAGCTTCGGTGCGGAGCACCTCGAATTGTCCCAGGGCCTCAGAGAGCCGCTCGAGGTTGACGGCCCCGGCGGCGGCCCCCCGCGCGTCGCTGATAGTCTGCTCGATTTGCTCGATGCGCCCCAGGTATTGCGGCCCTTTGGCATATCCCGCGCCATAGGTCTGAATCAAGTCTTCCACGGCCAGCCGCAGGGATTCGAGGTTCGAATCTTTCCACCGGGCCAGTGTGGCTTCGATGTCCTTCGAGCGGTGATACAGTTTGCGGATGGGCTCGAGTTCCCCAGCCGTCCGGACTTTCTTCGCCAGCTCGCGCGCCTGCACTGCCAACCCGGTCCGTGTTGCGCCGGCGTAACGTCCGGCCAGCACGTCCGCTCTGCCGGCAGGCCAGTCCCGCTTCCAGATCTCGTCCTGCTGCTCTGCGGCCATCTGCCGTAGCGATAGGGGATCCGGAAAGTCGCGCCGGAGCAATTCCCAAAGGCCGGCACGCAATAACGAGTTGCCAGCCTGGTCGGGTGCTTCGGCGGCCAGCGCGGCTTCCTGGCTGACGAGAGTTTCTCGACTGGCTGCCATCGTCGCATGCCATGTCGACCTCTTCGTGTAGAACCGCAAGGCGATCTCGCCAATCACCACTTCACATCGGGCAAAAGATATCGCACTGGTCTTTCCAGCTCCGCCGGCCCCTCCCACCAAGGCCGGAAATCCGGTGACTGTCTGATCGGGGATGTTCCAGGTCACCATCCAGTCCGCCGGCTCTGGTT
>CAYFJO010000963.1:0-2588 GCA_964343305.1 uncultured Pirellulaceae bacterium
TCATCGTGCCCCGCTCGTCGCGATGCAGACGCGTTGCATTTCGAAAGATTCGGCTTGCTAGGTGTTGGATACAATTCATGGGATTCAATTCGGCCGGACGGACTTGGAAGTTCATCCAACAGATCAACTAGAACGAGTCTCCCATCGTGCCATTCATGTTGTGAATAAACGGGACAACCGATTTTTGTCCTTCGTTCTGGAGTCGTGCGGTGGCCCATAACGGATAAACGTAGGTGGTACCGTCGGTCGCGATGTTGTCGGAAACGGTGTCTTGAGGGACCATGTCTTTTGGGTACGTCGCCCGCATGGCCAGCAGCCGGCCCGGTCCAGGGAGCAGCGCGAACAGGTGCACCACGGTCACTTCGATCTGATCCTGCCAACCAATTTCGTTGTTCGCATATTCCCACAGGAATGGCGGATTGGGTTCCGGTGGAACGGTGTCGTATGTGTCGAGCGGCGGCTCGTTGTTCGGATGGCGAACGCGAATTCGGACGCTTGTGTTCGCCATCGCGTAAGCGATCTTGTTGTCGATCCGCGCGGGGACGCGTGTGTTGGCCCAAGCTTCGGGAGCAACATCTTGATAGGCATTCTTTAACGCTTCGGAAGACGGCTGGGCGATCGCGTTTGCCAGGTCGCGAGACGGGCAGATCGGCATGCAAGCCATGGCCGCCGCGAAGTGGACCTTCTCACATTTCGCTGTGCCCGCGTTGATTTGGTAAATCGAGTGGCCCGTTTCCAGATCCTCAGCAATATACGATCGCATCGTGCCGATTTGATTGGCATACTCTACGTTGGTGATTTCGTTGGCGGGAGCCCAGACAATTGCCGAACGTGCGGCTGCGAACGCCGCGTACTCAACGACGGCTTTGGCAATCGTCAGTTGGCTTAACTGCACGATGAACATCATGATCATGATGAACACGGGCAGCGTTAGCACGAAACTGAGGCTCTGCACGCCACCTTCCTGGTCGCGATGGAGATTCCGCAATTCGGCGAGTTTCAAGCGAGCGCCACTCAGCGCGACGACCAAACGCAGAGCCAAAATCGAGACGACAATTCCGCCAATGTAAGGGAGAACGGCGATGAGGATTTGGCGAGGCATGTGTTGGTGTAGGACGGATTGCCAATCTGTCCGTTCAAGCAGCGAGTAATTCAATCAAGGCGGACGGATTGGCAATCCGTCCTACAGCCAGTTAATCAGTTTGAATTGAACAATCACAACCGCAAGCAGGGCAAACGGTGCCAGAAACTTTCGTTTCTTCAGCGGCTTGCGATCTTCATCGGTGAGCGGAAACATTCCTCCAAGCCGAATCCAGTACAAAACAAATCTCAAACAGCGTCCGAGGACCTGCAATGCTCCGTGTTGCCAAATGAACAGGACGATTACGAAGCACGCGGTCAAAATGAACGTCCACAACAGCACTTCGAAGCCGTGATAGACGCCGACGAACGCGCCGGTCATGGCAATAAGTTTTACATCTCCTCCGCCAACTTCGCGAGGAAAAAACACGTAGCAAACCAGCATCAACATCCCGCAGGCAAAAAAACCAATCAGGCTGTGCGTGATGCCGATCGCACCGTGCCAGTCAACTCCTTCCTCAAGCGACTGAGATCCGAACAAACAAACCACTGTCGCAACAAGGTTGAAAAGTAACGCGAGTAAGACTCCGCTGTACGTTGTCCAGTTGTAGATCTTTCCGAAGCGAACGTCGGTGATCGTGGCGATCAACAAACAGGCCAGCAAAAGGATTGTGCTGAGCATGCTCGTCTTATAGATCGTCCGACGCGGCGTCCGATGCTCCGCCTTCCAGATCCTCCAGGCCACTTTCAAAGAACGCTTTGATCCGCGGCCAACCAAACTTGATCAAGAAGATCAGAATTGGCAACGCGATCGCGGCGACGATCAACACCGTTTCGATGCTGACAGCGCCTTCCTCGTCCTCGTGCACTTGCTTGAGCAACTTCCACAAAGAGGCCTCTTTCTTACTGTTCTCATTTATAGCCACGAAAGTATTCCCTGTTTCAAAATCAGTTTCTTGTTTTCCAGTTTGCTTCTAAAAAAAAGGCCACGAGACAAGTGTGCTGGTCATCTCGTAAACCAAGTTCATCATGCGCGGTCCGACCCACAACAAAAACGCCGCCAACGGAAGAATCACGCCCAACGTCAGGACATAGTCCAGCGACGCGGCACCTCTCCGCCGTTTGTGTGGGCTTCGTGCGAAATGCGTACTTACGGACATCTAACTTTAATAACGGATGGCAATAACGCCCAACGACAGTTCTATCGGGCGATTGTGACGAAAAACGCCGCCAACGGCAGCAAATCTCGATTTTACAGCAATACATCGCTGCTGTGAAGCAAAACAGGTATTTCTGGGCGGACCTCGTCACGGCCAAGCGATTGCCGCCCAACACGTGAAATCCGGGGTAGAACGAGATTTATCAAACTCCCCTGCCACTCCTTTACCGATGAAAACATTGAGATTCATTGATCCGTTTGATACGATCCTATTCTCGCCACATATTACTTCCCGCCGCCGAGGAACTTCCTGATGTTGTCGATTGTTGACCACGACGAGCCATTCGAT
>CAYFJO010000964.1:0-2579 GCA_964343305.1 uncultured Pirellulaceae bacterium
GATTGCCATCGATCTGGAGTCTGATGACACGGCGGATCGGAACTTCATTTTGGGAGCCAACAACCTCGACACCGTGCTAGTCGGCGACTTCAATGCGGATGACCTGGACGACCTGTTGATTTATCGCAAGAGCCAGGCCAGATTTTTCTTTGACCTAGACGCCGACGGCGACGTCGATCGGTCGCATACGCTGGGCGCTGCCGACATCGACACCGTCCTGGTTGGCGACTTTAACGGTGACAACACCGGCGATGTCCTGATCCATCGCGCCGGACAAGCTCGCTTTTTCTTTGACTTCGGTGCCAACGGCACGGTAGATCGGTCCTTCAACCTGGGTGCGGCCAACGTCGACACGGTTTTGGTCGGCAACTTCGACGGTACCGGCGGAGATGACATCGCCATCCACCGCACCGGCCAAGCCAAGTACTTTTTCGACCTGGGTGCCGACGGCACGGTTGACCGCTCGCACAACTTGGGTGCCAACGACATCGACCGTGCCTTACCTGGCGACGTTAACGGCGACGGTATAGACGACATCGTCATCCACCGTGCCAACCAAACGCGGTTTTTCATTGACTTGGCGGCCAATGGTTCGGTGGACAGTGCCTTCAGACTGGGAGCCAACACTGACACGGCGATCATCGGCGAGTGGTCAAATGCCCTGTTCGCCGTAGGCGGTGAAAACCAAGCAGGTCCTGCAAAGGAATCGTTGACCCTAGCGGACCTGACGCCTATCGTGAAAGAGGCGATCAACATTTGGGCTGGAAAAGGCCTCACAAGCGGTCAGATCGCACAATTGCAGTCAACAACCTTCACGATTGCCGAACTGCCCGCTGCTCAGCTTGGCGCAGCCGTTGGGTCAACCGTCGTGATCAACGGCAACGTAGCTGGTTACGACTGGTTCGTCGACTCGACCCCCAGGTGAAAACGAAGAGTATTCGGATTTCGGCAGCGACGGACTGCTCGCGCTGGCGGACAGCGCCGCGGCTGGGCGGATGGATCTGCTAACCGTCGTACTCCACGAATTAGGTCACGTGCTCGGCCTGAAACACGATGCGATCAATGTGATGTCGGAAAGCTTGCAGCTTGGTGCGCGCCGTTTGCAATAGTGTGATGCAATGAGCGGCGGCCAAATCGCGTCGATCTCCTCGCGAGGATCAGAGCAGGCCCCTAGGTTCTTCCGCAGCTTGACAGCAAAAACGCACTCCTTCGCGCTCGCGTCTCCGACTTTGATTTTGATCGCAGTATTCTCACCATCCACGAATGCAAGAGAGTGCGTGGTGCAGCAACGACACGGCGAGTTCCATTGTCGGCCACCGCGAAAACGACCATGGCGAATTGGTTTCGTCAGGGCCATCCCTGGGGTCGAACACTTTGGCCGCTAGCTCATCAAATGCAAAAAAACTTGGGTGCCTGATTCAAGACCAACCAAGTAATCGCCGATAACGGACCGAGTCGCCCCACTTCAACTCGTCAATTCAAAACTGGGGGACATTGACGATATCTTGGATCGTCGACCAATGAAGGGCGGTCGCTTTCCCGACTCGAATCATCTTTTCGTGATCGGCGCAAGGTGTGCCCGAGTACGATATTTCGCCAGTATTCACGGAGGATTGCATGACCAGTACGCTTGCACAGAAAGACGATGTTCAAAAACTCTGGCAAGAATACAAAAGCAATCCAAACGAGACGCTTCGTAATGAATTGGTCGAACGATATCTTTCGATCGTAAAGTACCAAGCACAGCGAATCTGGAACCGGCTGCCTGACGGAGTTGAGCTTGACGACCTTATCTCGACGGGAGTCTTTGGCCTCATTGACGCTATCAATGCCTTTGATCTTTCACGAGGCATTAAGTTCGAAACGTATTGCGTCACGCGCATCCGTGGCGCAATGCTCGATGGTCTGCGTGCGAACGACTGGGTACCCCGGCTGGTTCGGACTAAAGCAAGCAAAATCGCCGAGGCGACAGAGCAGTTTGAGGTCAAGCATGGGCGTGCACCGTCAGACCAAGAGTTGGCCAACCACATGAGCCTGAACCTGCAGGAATTGGACAGGTTGATGTTTGATGCCAAGGCCGTTAATCAAACGAGCTTGGATAAGAAACGCTTCGAATCGGACAGTTCCAAGGGAACTGGAGAAATCGAGATCATTGATGACAAAAGGGGTGAAGATCCGACGCGACGCACTCAGCGAAACGACTTGATGCGATTGGTCACCAAAGGGCTAAATCAAAACGAACGCTTGATTGTGATTTTGTATTACTACGAAGAACTCACAATGAAAGAAGTCGGAGAGACCTTGGCCCTCAGCGAAAGTCGCGTTAGCCAGATGCACAGTGCGATCGTCGAACGTCTGAAGAAACAGCTTGGCAAGCGGCAGCCGGAATTTGCCGCTTAATCCGTGACAAGTGCGATTCTCACCGTGTATTCAGCTCATCCGGCAGATGCCGTGTCGAGTTGACATACTCCACGTCCACCTGATCGCCATCAATCACGACTTTTGAAACGGCCGTATTGTTTGCCACATCATGCTGCTCGTTTGTAAAGCAGCCGAGAAACAGCAGCTTGAAGTCGCCG
>CAYFJO010000965.1:0-2571 GCA_964343305.1 uncultured Pirellulaceae bacterium
GCTTCGACAATGGCCTGCGCGACCGAAGCGATGGGAATGATGTTGCCCGGCGGAGCAACACCACCATCGGGTTCGGGCGACCGGCTGCGCAATGCGGTCGCATCGGGACGTTGCGCTGCCGAGCTGGCCCGCAATCCGCGTCGTCCGCGCGACATTCTCACCCGCGCCGCGCTGCTCAACGCAATTACCGTGCTGATGGCTGTCGGTGGATCGACGAATGCCATCGTTCACTTCACCGCGATCGCACGGCGACTGGGAATCGATTTGACGCTCGACGATTTTCACGAAGTCGCCCAGCGCGTCCCGTTGCTGGTCGATTGCAAGCCGGCTGGTTCGGGATACATGGAAGACCTGCATCGCGCCGGTGGTGTGCCGGTGCTACTCAAGGAGTTGGAGCCACTGCTCGACGTGTCCGCAAGAACGATTACCGGTGAAACGCTCGGCCAGTTGTTGAAACACGTCTCACCGGCAGGCGATTGGCAGTCGACGGTTCGATCGCTGGACAATCCACTGGGACCGACCGGTTCGCTGGTCACGTTGCGAGGAAGTCTCGCGCCGGACGGAGCCGTGCTCAAGGCGGCCGCGGCCAGTTCGGAGCTGTTGTCGCATCGCGGACCGGCCGTTGTGTTCGAATCGCCCGAAGACGCCACCGGGCGCATCGACGACCCGTCGCTGGAAATCACGGCCGATCATGTGCTTGTGCTGCGCAATGCCGGACCAGTCGCCGCCGGCATGCCCGAATGCGGTTCGCTGCCGATTCCTCGTCGGCTTGCCGAAGCTGGTGTCCGGGACATGGTTCGCGTCTCCGATGCCCGCATGAGCGGCACGGCCTTCGGCACAGTCGTTCTACACTGCTCACCCGAAGCGGCCGTCGGCGGCCCATTGGCACTGGTGCGGGACGGCGATACGATCGAACTCAACGTGTCGCAGCGCCGCATCGACCTGCTCGTGGACGAAGCCGAACTCGACCGACGCCGCGCGAAGTTCGTTCCGCCGCTACTTCCCCAGCGCGGCTGGCGGCGTTTGTACGCCGAACACGTGACGCAGGCGAATCTGGGAGCCGACTTGGACTTTCTGGATGCCGTCTGTGGCACCTCGGTTCATCCGAGCTGCGGAGGCGGCTTCGACGGATCGTAGCAAGACAGGAGACTTGAAATCATGCGTGACATTCATCGACGACGATTCCTGCAGGTCTCGGCTTCAGCCGCCGCGGCTGGGTTGTTGACCGCAGGTTCGTCGCAATCCGAGCTTTGCTGTGAAGAACCGCCGCACCACCGCACGATCGCCAAGGAGTCTGCCGTGAAAGCCACAATCGCCACCGTCGAAACGTTTGCCGTTTCCTATCCGATTACCGGCTACTTCAAATTCTTTCAAGACCGATCCGGCAAGCGGATCGGCCGGCAGTGTGTCGTTGTGAAGATCACAGACGAGGCGGGCAACGTCGGCTGGGGGCAGAGCGTCCCGTCGCACACATGGAGTTACGAGACGCTCGAATCCGTCAAGACCACCATCGACGGTTACCTCGGCCCGGCTCTCGTCGGCCAGGATGCCTTCGACGGAAAGGCGATCCAAGCCATTCTCGACCGCAACATCGCGCCGCTGTTTTCCACCGGCCAGCCGATATGCAAGGCGGGTATCGATTTGGCACTGTTCGACCTGACCGGCAAGATCCTCAACCAATCCGCAGCCGAGCGCTGGTCGCGTGAAAGCCGCAAGTCCATCACGATCAGTTGGACCATCAACCCGCAGACGCTGGACGACCTGCCAGGCCTGGTCAAGCAGGCGCGCGAGCGTGGTTTTCGCAACTTCAATCTAAAGGTCGGTTCGGACGCGGACTTTGACGTGAAGATGTGTCGCGAAATCCGCAAGCTCGCGCCCGATGCGTTTGTCTGGGTCGATGCGAACGGCGGATACGACCTCGAAACAGCGCTGGCCGTCGCCCCGAAGTTTGCGGATCTGGACGTCAAAGCGTTCGAGCAACCGTTGCCAGCGAATCGGCTAAGCTGGTTCGCCAGGCTGAAGAAGCAGGCCGCGCTGCCCATCCTGATGGACGAGCCGATCGTTACGGCGGTCGATTTGGAAGAGTTTCATCGACTCGGATTGCTTGACGGTGTGGCCATGAAAGTGGCTCGTTGCGGCGGGTTGGCCGAAGCTCGCAAGGTGGTGCAGTACATCGAGAACAACGGCCTGCTCTTCTTCGCCAGCGGGCTGACTGACCCGGATCTGTCGCTGGCCGCGTCGCTGCTTCTGTTCGGCGCATATAACCTGCAGCGCCCGGCAGCCCTGAACGCCCCGCAGTTCCTCACGCACACGCTGTTGAAGGAACCAATCAAAGTCGAAGCCGACAAGGCGACCATACCCACAGGTCCAGGACTAGGTGTCGAGGTTGACGAGACAAAGCTTCGTAACCTGCAAATCGTGAATGAGTGAGGCGAGTGGCAGCGAATAATAGCAGGCTCGCTGTACGCCGACTAGAAGATTGCCGACCGTGCCGAAATCGAATACTTCTACGGCGGCCACGATATCGACAGTCAGGGCACGTTCGACATCGTGCACAAACACCTCCGCTGG
>CAYFJO010000966.1:0-2568 GCA_964343305.1 uncultured Pirellulaceae bacterium
AAGGGCCAGTGCCAATAGCAGGGCGAAACTCAAAGCGATACGTTGTAAGTTCATTACATTACCTCAAAGTTGCAGAGCGTATTTCAAAACCCGCCGTAGCACAGGCTGCCAGCCTGTTCTCAACGGTAAAGCACAGCCAGGCTGTGCTAAGTAGTCTTGAAATGTGGTCTAGTCAGATTGGTCTTCTTTCCAGACTAGATAGAATCTTGCCCAGTTCAAGTTCTTGTTCCAAGAAAACCGCGAATCGTCGATTGAGATGGACCAATCTGCCCTAACTACCGCGATAAAGGCCGAGTCGCACCGGCTTGGATTCGACTTGGTCGGCGTTTGCCCGGCAGTTAGCCCACCGCGGATTGATCGATTTCGACAGTGGCTCGCGGACGGTTACGCGGGGCAAATGCACTATTTACCGAACCGGGCGGATGCCTACGAGCATCCGCGGTCAGTACTCGACAGCGTCAAGTCGGTCGTCATGTTGGGAATGAATTACTGGGCGGGCCAGGCAGCGCAGTCGTCGGAAAACGAGGGACGCGTCGCTCGATATGCGTGGGGCGAGCGAGATTATCACGACGTGATTCATGATCGGTTGAAGTTGTTGTGTGCTTTCGTCCGCCAACACGAACCCGCCGCGGCCGTGCGAGGTGTGGTCGATACGGCGCCAATCCTAGAGCGTGATTTCGCCCAATTGGCTGGGCTAGGTTGGATCGGCAAAAACACCTTGCTGCTGAACAAAGAAAAGGGCAGTTGGTTGTTCCTTGCCGCGTTGCTCCTCGATGTTGAACTTGAGTGTGACAAGCCGTTCGAATCCGACCACTGCGGAAGTTGCCGAGCTTGCCTTGACGTTTGCCCGACGGATGCCTTTCCCCAACCATACGTCTTGGACGCAACTCGGTGCATCAGCTATTTGACGATCGAGTTGCGCCAACCGATTCCAAACGAGTTGCGGACTGGCATCGGTGAATGGTTGTTTGGTTGCGATTTGTGTCAGGATGTTTGTCCGTGGAATCACCGCGCGACAGAATCTCCGGTAGCCGAATTTGCCCCTGATCCGTTAATGAATCCGGCGGATCTTGCCGAGTTGTTTCAATTGGACGATGCAGCCTTCCGAGACCGTTTCCGAAATACGCCTCTTTGGCGGAGCAAACGACGTGGGATTCTAAGAAATGCAGCCATCGTGCTCGGCAACGGCACGCCCAACGAATCGGGCCGCGCCGCGTTGTGCAAAGGATTATGCGACGCCGAGCCGCTTGTTCGCGGAGCCTGTGCGTGGGCACTAGGGCAGTCGGGCGATCCTTGCTCGCGCAACGCGCTCTTGGCGCGATCTGCGACAGAAAGAGATCTAGACGTGCGGCAAGAAATCAAACGGGCAATGAATGAGACATAGGATTTTTTGAACAGAAGCGAACGAAGGAAACAAAGTCGGTGAAACTTCGTTTCCTTCTGTTCCAACCACGCGATCGTCTTCGTTTGTCAAAAGTGTCACACGGCCTGTTCGCAGCTTCCCTGTGCTTTGTGGATGTCCATTCCAGGGAAACGACCGGGTAAATCTTCAGCGTACCATTGCTGCAAAACGTTATCCCAATCTTTCATACAGCGGACTTTCACGTAGGCCGCGCGGACCTCTTCATGCTTTGGGTGCAGGGCGGAGTATTTGATGCCGAACTTTCGCATTTGAATGCCGCAGCGATCTTCGCCATATACCTGTTGTGCCAACCGATAGTGTTCGTGAATCACCTCACGCTGCTCGCCGAGCGACGGCGGTTCGGGAAGCGGGCGACCCGATGCGAGAGCGAGACATTGCTCGAAGATCCACGGATTGCCGATCGCTCCGCGTGCCACCGTGACGCCATCGATGCCCGTTTGCTGAATCATCGCCAGGCAATCTTCCGCTGTGAACAAATCACCGCTGCCTAGGATCGTGTGCTCGCCGACATGTTTCTTGACTTCCGCGAGAAACTCCCATGTGCTGGGACCATTGTAACGCTGCTCAACCGTACGGCCGTGGACCGTCGCCGCCGCCAGCCCCGCTTCGAACGCTCCGTCGAGGATGGTAAAAAAGTGATCGCGACTTTCGGCCGAATCGTCGATGCCCCGCCGCATCTTGACCGTGACTGGGATGTGGTCGGGCACGGCCTCACGAGTGCATTGAATGATCTCGAGCGCGGTTTCTGGCTGGCTCAGATGATAGCCGCCGCGGCATTTGCCTACCACTTTTTTCACCGGACAGCCAAAATTGATGTCAATCACGTCAAATCCCGCATCGACAAGCTTCGCCGCGCCGGCAGCAAATTCTCCGGGCTCGCTGCCCATAAGCTGACCCCCGACGGGATGCTCTTCGTCGGACATGTACAGAAAATGGCTCGTCCGTTTCCGCTTTTTGATCGACAGGAGGAACTTGTCGAGCATCACCTCGCACAGTGCATAAGGCGCTCCCAGCCGACGGGCTATGACTCGCATCGGCCAATCGCTATAACCCGACAGCGCAGCTTGGACAACGGGAAATCCGATGTCCACGGGTCCGATCGATAACGGTTTCAAATGCGACATTTGTGGTTGTATTTTTTCGCA
>CAYFJO010000967.1:0-2559 GCA_964343305.1 uncultured Pirellulaceae bacterium
TGTGCAACGAATCGCACCGCTTGATCGTTTCAGACCGAGTCCATCAAGCTATCAACGGTTGTGGTGCCTGTCAATAACTCCGAATTCCGAACCATTTCGTTCATCGACACGAAAAGCGTACAGTGTTCAAGAAAATCCTACTGTCGATCGTCAAGTTTGGAATCTCGTTTTCCATCCTCGGATATTTGTTCTATCGAGCATGGCAGGACCACAGTTTTGAAGAACTTGCCGCACAACCCAAGGCCTGGAGCTTGCTCGGCTCAGCATACGCCCTAGCAATGGTCGCCATCTCGATCACCTACGTACGCTGGTTCTTGCTGGTCCGCGGCCTCGAACTTCCCTTCACACTCAAAGACGCCTTTCGACTCGGCTTCATTGGCTATTTGTTCAACTTTCTGACTTTGGGCGTCGTCGGTGGTGATGCGCTGAAAGCCATTTTCGTCGCTCGCCAGATCCCTGATCGCAAGGCGGCCGCCATTGCGACCGTGGGAGTCGATCGCGTGATTGGCCTGTTCGCGCTGTTTGTGGTGGCCAGTGTCGCCTATCTGTCCGTCGACCTGTCCGCGATTACGACAAGCAGTCCTGGTGAACTCATTGCGGTGCAACGGACCGGCATGTTAGCTGTCGCGATGACGATTGCTGGAATCGCGGCCTACCTTGTGTTGCTCGTGCCGCGTGTCTCGGCCAGCAGGATGTTCGAGCGAATCGGTTTCTTTCCAAAGCTAGGTGGTTTCCTGGATCGCTTGATCGACGCTATGCGGATCTATCGCCGTAAACCTGTTTTGTTAATTGCCACGGGGCTGATGAGTCTTTGCGTTCACAGCTTGAATGTCATGGCCATATTCCTGATCGCGTGCGGCTTGCCTGGTGACCAGCCATCGTTCGGCACACATTTCATGATCGTTCCGATCGCCATGCTGGCCGGAGCCGTTCCCTTGCCCGGCGGCTTGGGTGCATTCGAATTCGCGCTCGACTTTCTCTACCGAGGTGTGTCGTCGCGTGCGATGATTGAGGGCCAGGGGTTCGTCATCGCGTTGGCCTTCCGCGTCATCACACTCATGATTGCCGCGATTGGTGTGGTTTACTATTTAGCCAGCCGCCGCGAAGTCTCCGAAGCAATCAAGCAAGCCGAAGAACAAGACCGCCAACAAAGCGAAAACGTAAACGCCGCACCAGAGGCTATTGTTTCGTAGCCACAACGAGCCTCATGCGCGACAACGGGCCGGCACATGGCGATCTTATTTCACATTTGAAACCGTGATCGTCGAGCAAGCGTTCGACCGCCGGGACCAGGAACGTCAAATAGAACATGACAAAGGGCGGTCGCACGAGCCAATTCCGAACGTGCATGGCGGCGTTAAACGTCCGGCAGAACCAGTATTTGATCGACCACAGGGGCGGCATCGTGGACGTGACGAAAATAAATTTGCCCCCCGGACGCAAGACTCTCGCGATTTCCGCCACGAATCTTCGCTCATCTCGCGGCAGAATGTGACCGAATGCCCCGAAGCACACCGCCAAATCAAACTCGGCTTGAAACGGCATCTCTAGCGCGTTACCCCGCGCAAACTCCACGTCCGACGTTCCTGGCCAATACGCCGAATGGCTTCGCGCAACGTCCAACATCCCTTGACTCATGTCGAGACCCACGATGCGCTCCGTGCAAAATGGACGAAGCAATTCCATGCCCGCGCCGGTTCCGCAACAGATGTCGAGCGCGGAATCGAACAACTCGTGCTCGCGTAGTTCATCCGCGACGACATGCAGGATGTGATCGGGCGTTCGAAACGGCGTGAAATCGAATTTGGGCGCAAGCAGGTCGTAGCCTTGCTCGGTCGAGGAAAGAGCTTGCCGGGCCAATTCAAAGAAAGAAGGTCCCTTGGGATGGAACATTCATTTAGTCTTCTTCCAGTCCCAAATACTCAGACGGGATGGCTCGCAGCATTTCTTCCGTGCTGGTAATTCCGCGGGCAACTTTCAACATCGCGGCGCGGCGGAATTCGACCATGCCGTGCTTGATCGCTTCCTGTTCGATTTCCGAACTGGGACGCGCATCGGCCACCAGTTTGCGCAGCTTTTGGTTGAACGTCATGACTTCGAACAACCCGGTGCGAGCGTCATAGCCGCCCTGCGAGTTCTTGTCCGTCGGGTCCGGCCCATAAATCATCTTCCCTTCGTCGGGACCCAGCAACGATTGGACGTCGGCAAACGTGTCCGGCGCGATGCTGATGTCGTAGCCAATGCGGCTTTCCTGGCGCAGCGTACGAATCAACCGTTGAGCGATCACGCCCAGAATGCAACTGGCCAGGAAATACGGGTGAACTCCCAAGGCCAACATACTTTGGATGGCACCAGCCGCGACCGGAGCGTGCAACGTGGCCAGCACCAAATGGCCGCTGTTGGCCGCTCGAACGGCCGTCGTCGCGGTCTCTTCGTCGCGAATTTCGCCGATCATGATGACATCCGGTGATTGCCGCAAAACGCTGGCCAGCAGTTCCGGAAAGTTGACGCTCAGCTTTGCGTTGACCTGCGATTGACAGATGCCGCCGATCGCGTATT
>CAYFJO010000968.1:0-2558 GCA_964343305.1 uncultured Pirellulaceae bacterium
AACTCCAGCAAATCGAAGATCCGTTTCTGTGTCACCGCCAAACGGCCCGCATAGAGGAGTTGCAATGGACGATTCGACGTCGAATAGACGCGATTCACCACGTCCGGGACATCGATCCCGTACGGGCGGACGATGACATCGTCCGAGCGATCAGGCATCAATGCTTTCAGGCGACTTGCACACTCCTGGCTGACCGCGACCATGGATTGGATCACGGGCTCGTAATGCGACAGCAATTCAAAATAGGCATCTTCATAGGAATGACAGAAGCCGATCAAACGCATCTGGTTGGCGTGCCGGCGAGTTAACGCAGCGCAGGCTGCGTACGTTTCGTCCATGTAATTAGGAATGAACACCGCTGGCAGGACACTTTGGTATCTACGAACGTTGGCCTGCTTGATCTCGTGTGCAAAGGCTCTTGGGCAATTCACGACCTGTAAATGGTCAGATTCTGTTACGTGATAGCGTTCATCAGATATCGGATCATGTTTGAGTAGTACGGTTGGCCATTCGGACGTGGCAAGCCGCGATGCCGTGGAAATGGACCACTTTTCGACGCCGCCAATGCACGCGCCAGATGGCAACGCGAAAGCCATTCGAAATGGCACCGTGGTGAGGGGCACGCTTGTCATGGATTGCACGGAAGCACTTTTCCTCGCTTTCTTATGGATGCAATTTCCAGATCGTTACGATTGCAGCCATTATGTGCCGTCATACAGCAAAGGACAACGTCCCGTCGAAACAAGCATGCTCAGTTTCGCTGGCGTTCTCATTGTTGAGGTGAATGTTGTGAGCTATTCTGGGATGCAATGAGTCGAGAGCGATCTTCTTCATGACACAGGCTGCCTACGATATTTCGATTGTGCTTACGTGCCATAACGAGGGCATTCTTGCGCATCGAACGCTTCGGAGCATCGCACAAGCGATGCAGCATGCGGAGCAATCAGGGATTCGTTGTGAGTTGGTCGCTGTATTGGACAAAGCAACCGATAAGACGCGAACATATTTCACGAAACAACAAATCGTTGACCTGAGGATTATCGAGGTTTCGCACGGCGATCCAGGCCCCAGTCGGAACTCGGGCGCAATGGCTGCACAAGGAAAGTACGTGGCATTGGTTGATGCGGATGACCTCTTCACCAGCGATTGGCTTACCAATGCCTATCGATGTGGTGTGGAGCTAGAGGACGATGAATTCGTTTTGCATCCTACCCATACCGTGCTGTTTGAAAAAGCTTTTTGTATTCAATCGCACATTTCATCGATCGGCTCGCAGTTCGATGAACGCCGTCTTGTCGAAGGAAGTTATTGGACGTCGTTGATCTATGCACCTCGACAGCTTTTGCTGGATTGTCCCTTTACCGACGTCCACGATACGGGCTTTGGTTATGAAGATTGGCATTGGTTTTGTGAAGTCTTGTCGCGGGATGTCGCTGTTCGGACGGTCGACAAGACGGCCAATTTCATCCGGCGAAAATTCAGCGGCTCGCGGCTCGAATCACACAATACTCAGCGCGCGTTGATCGCGCCCACTCCATTCTTGAGCCCCAGTCGCATCTCGCAGAAGATTGCAAGCGAGAAAGATCGCAAGCAACCGCCCCTGAAAAGGTCATTTGTGAAAGGCAAGTGGCGTAGCATGCTGAAATGGGTCAAGGAAAAAATTCCCAAAGCCTACTCGATTGCACAGTTGGGTGAAGAAATCATGACGCGGATTCACTCGCGTCGGTTCCAAGTAAGAAGGATTCCAAGTTGGCTGGCCCAGCAATGGCGAGACCTTCACAACATCGAGCCCCAGCTCTTTCCCGATTCTTCGACCTTGAGCTGGTATTCGTGGCAACGAATCGACCCGCCTGAAATGGGCGCCGCGTATCGTGCGTTGTGTGAACAGTGTTCTATTCACGTTAGCCACGTTTTCCTTGTACCAGCATTGCGATGCGGCGGGGCGGATCTCGAGGTACTCAACTATGTTCGCGCACTGGTTGACCATAACTTGGCGGACGGCATCGTGGTTCTCGCCACCGAAACGCCGGACGCGCCTTGGAAAGACCGGCTACCCAAGGAAGCAACGTATATTTCACTTCCGAACATTACGGATCGATTGTTAGACGAGCAAAGAGAGTATTTGTTGGCGACGTTCCTTGTGCAACTGCGAGCTCATGTGATACACAACGTCAATTCGCTACTGGGCTATCAAGTCTTCTGCAAATTTGGTCCTGCGCTGCGCGAAGTGTCGCATTTGTTCGTATCTGTCTTTAACGAAAGCTACACTGCCGACGGTCGAGCATTTGGTTTCCCGTACGAAGAACTTCCGCAATGTTATGAGCATTTGACGGGCATCTTGTCTGACAACGAGACGATTTTGCGAAAACTGCATGAGCTGTTCGCATTTGACCCAGACCGAATGACCGCACACCGTCATCCCATGAAATGCGATCTGAAAGAAGGTCAAAAAACGGCTCGGCAAGACGTAGATTTACAGGTACTTTGGGCAGGTCGGCTGGATTTTCAAAAGCGCCCCGACATATTAATCGAGATCGCTGAGCGCTGTCGTGATAGTC
>CAYFJO010000969.1:0-2554 GCA_964343305.1 uncultured Pirellulaceae bacterium
TGAACGCGAGCGGACATTTGAGCCACAGATTCAGGCGACTTGCCGAAACGTAGTCCCACACGCCGCCGCTGACGCCTTTCTCGGAGCGCACTATATCAGTCAGAGTTCCGACGCTCATTTTGTAGCTCCGTTAAGGGCAGTTTCCAAATCAACGCGGCCTTCCTTGATTGCCTTCAGCGTGTCGATCAATGAGCTTGCTTCCAGGCTGCTCAAATTCGCCAGTGGCTTGTCGAACATCTTGCTGGCGAGTGATTCGAGACCCCGCACTCCCAAGCCATGAATCTGTCGCGCAAGCTGGTTACAGTAGTCGAGCTGCTTTTGCGAAGCGTGATGTCCATTGGAGCCATTACCGTTCGCTGGCTTGTTCGCACCCGTGCCAGCACTCGTACTTGGAGGTTTATGACCGTTTGAATGAACGTGTGTGGCCGATTCGCCGGTCTGCCTTGTCAGTTCGTCATTGACTGCCTGTGAGCACGCAACAAACGCGTTCTTGACGTGATCGTGAAATGATTCAAGGTCTTGCTGCAACAGCGAGCCATCGAGTTCGACGGTGACGCTGCATGATGCACCGATGCTGCCATAATCCGGCAGTCCTTGTTTCTTGGATAGTCCAACTGAAAGTTGAAGTGGCATAGATTTCGTTCCTTTAGGTTTTTCAATTGCTGATTTGATTGAATCAAAGTGACGTTACTTGAAGGACTCTATGGCGTTGAGAATTGCCCCTATCACGGCCAACGCAATGATCCAAACGGAAATCGCGTAAATGCCATAGAAATATGTGCAGCCCAGCATCGCCAGTGTGAAGATGCCAATAGCAACCTGGACCCGATGTTCGGTTTCATCACTCATTTATTACTCTCAATTTCGGATTGTGGTGTTCGGTAATCTGCCCACTACAATTGGCGAAGCGATGCCAACGCCGACTGGACAGTCTTAGTTGTCTTCTTGTGACGACGAAGTCCGGAGATCAATTCGTTGGTCTTCGCCAGCGAATCGCGCAACGAGGTCTTGAGTTCCTCGGCGATCTCGATGACGTTGTCGACTCCCACGGCTTCATCGATCGCGTTGCCGTTGGTCTTGGCATTACCATTCGGCGATTTGCCATTCTGCGAATTGTTGTTTTGAGGTTTGCCGTTTCGTGGATTTGATTTGGTGCTTGCTCCATTGGTTTGTTTGGTCATCGTGTTGGTCCTCGACTTGGATTTCCGGTTAGTTGGTTTCACATCGGCGCGCGTTGCCCGGTTGGTTGTTGTTTGGTTGACATGTGTCTCTGATGCGATTTGGATGGCATCCTTGGTTGGCTTCAAGACACCATTCGCTGACAGCAGCGCCCAGACGAAGCTCCGGTTCTCATCCTGGCACAGCACGGGTTTATCGCTGCCAAACACGTTTAGCGTGCGCAAACCGAACTGGCAGGCACGCGCGAGGTACGTTCGATCGGTGTTAAAGCGGATCGCCTCGCCGGTGCAGTCTGAGTTTCGTAGCACTAGCTCCATGACCTGCGACTGGTTTTCGGACTTGGCTCGGATCGTCAATGGGCGCTTAACGCCATCCGAACTATTATCCGCGCTGCCATCCGCATCGCCGGGCAAGTCCACAGTGACACGTAGGTTCAAGTCATCCTCGCTGGGAAGACGCTTGACGGCTTTGACCAGAAACTCGGCGTCGCGGTCGCTGATCCGGCAGCTTGCCACGGCACTGTCGTACTGGGGAATGTAATCGGTTACATCCGGGAATCGGCCTTCCTTTTCGATGCGCAGGTGAATCGTCCAGGGTCTGACACGGATTGTTGCCCAGTCGTCGGTCTTGCCGATGAACACCGGCTCATCCGCTGCAAGTTCCTTGCAAGCAAAAACCGTTCGGCGCGGAATTAGGATTTCGGTGTCCCAGGGGAATTCAATTCCCGTTTGGACCAGCACCTGCCTACCGTCGGTGGCAACGATCCGGTCACCTTTGCCGTCGAGCTGGATATGGTTCATCGCATATCGGATGGCATCGGGATCAGCGGTTTCCATCGCGTCGTGCAGCGCTGGCACGAGACTCGGCGGTGCATGCACCAACTTTTCGGGAACGCTTGGGAACTTGGTACGGCCACGCGGTCCGGGCGGACTGTACTGCACAATCTGTGGGATGCCGTCGTTCCAACTGGCGACCACCTGGCCGTCACTGGCCGGTTCGAGCGAAACGTCATCCTGCTTGGCCCCTTTGCAGTCGCTCAACAGCTCCAGCGGCGCGACGAGCGTCTCTTTCTGGTGTGCGCCAGGCAGGTGATATTCCACGGCCCCGTCATGCGACTGCGCGCGGATGCTCAGTCCATCGGCTCCAGCGCAAAACACAACTGACGTTCCGGGACCTCGCGTGGAGATGTTCAACGCGCGGCGGAACACCGTGTGAAGCTGGCGACAGAGTAATCGGGAAATTGTGATCATAGGCGTATGTGCTCCATGTGCGTGTGGTTGATACGGAAGAGGTTCGGGCGAGAGAGAAAAGATTGGTGCGCGGTTAGGCGACCGTCCACTCACTCGCGAGCAGGTTCAGCGTGGGGTCGAAGTCG
>CAYFJO010000970.1:0-2553 GCA_964343305.1 uncultured Pirellulaceae bacterium
TATCCCCGGTTCCATTACGCGTTTGATCGAAGCGATGGATCATGAACACGAAGTGGTGCGCGAGTCGGTTCGCAAATCGTTGTCCGAATTCAATATTGAACGTTTTCTGTCGGCCTACGACATGTTGGATGAGGGCGTTCGGCAAAGCACCGGCAAGCTGGTCAAGAAGATCGACGTCAATGCCGTTCCAACATTGGAAGAGGAAATACAATCGGCCGCGCGATCGCGGCGCCTTCGGGCGGTTCGTGTCATTTCGTCGATGGATGCCGCGAATGAATTGGAGCAATCACTCATCGGCTTGCTCCAGGACGAAGACCATTTTGTTCGGGCCGAAGCGGCGATGGCGCTGTCCAGGTGCAATACCGAGCAAACTTGTCAGGCGTTGCGCGAGGTGTTGTTGGACCGCAGCGTGGCGGTGCAAGAAGCGGCGGAACGAAGCCTTCAGCTTTTGGCCGACGGGGCGACCGGCAAGGCTGGCGAGTGGCCGCAATCGTCCAGTTCGCCGCCAGCGGGGAGACTGTAATATGTTTGCTCTTTTCCAATCGCCCATCTTGTTCGCCTGGCAAAACCCGTTTTCCCACATGGGCAAGAACTTTCGCGACGGGTTTGACAGCTCGACGACTTCGCAGCTTTTCATTCTCGTTGCGGTGTTGGTGGGCATTGGTATCGGAATCACACTGTTGTTGCGTTATTTCAATCTCCAGGATGGCGTTAGTTACAATCGGCCCGGAAAATTGTTCGCGGAATTGTGCCGTGCGCACGAGTTGAATCGAGGCCAGCAACAGCTCCTACGGCGATTGGCAGTCAGCCAACAACTGGCTCAACCAGCCAGATTGTTTCTCGACCCCGAGACGTTC
Organism: uncultured Pirellulaceae bacterium; assembly: GCA_964343305.1. GTDB lineage: Bacteria > Planctomycetota > Planctomycetia > Pirellulales > Pirellulaceae > CAYFJO01. Next base: position 858 of record CAYFJO010000970.1, read on the forward strand.
GACACCGCGAGGAAATCCGTGTCCGAAAAAGATGCAGACGGAATCGCCACGCTGCGCGAAAGAATCTTTGGGTAGCGACGCGTTGGTTTTCACCACCGTTGTAATGTTTGCGTTCGACAGCGAGAATGAGTGGCGTATTGTGGGTCTAACAGCCCGGCTGCTGCGAGCAGCCAGGCTGCTTTTCACCGAACTAAGGATAAAAGGAGAACCTCATCATGGCTTCCCGCGGATTCAATGCGGATGATCTGGGCGATTGGATTGTGCACAATTGGCGGTCACTAGTCTTGCTGCTGGTGGCTGTCGTCGTGATCTTCGAACTAACAACGGTGGTGTACCGGGTCGATGCCAGTAACGAAGGCGTCGTGCTGCAGTTTGGCCGGCATGCTCGAACATCACCGCCCGGATTGCACATGAAAATGCCGTGGCCCATCGAACAGGTCTACGAAGTTTCCATGCAGCGAATCAAGACGCTGGAATTCGGCTTCGATACAGAACGGCCAGGACGTGTGACCGAGTATGCTCCCACCGGTGCACAACATCTGGATGTTGCCGAGATGCTCACTGGCGACTTGAACCTGGCTCACGTCGAGTGGATCGTGCAATATCGCGTGCAAGATCCAGTCGCGTATCTGTTCCACGTCGGCGATGTTGAGGAAGTGAGCACCGAGGCGCTGCCACAGGGCGTTGACCACCATCCCAATCCAGCCGTGCCCGACACGATTCGCGACGTATCGGAGTCGGTGCTGCGACGGCTGGTGGGTGACACGAGCGTCGATGCCGTGCTGACGTTTGGCCGCGACGACATGGCGATCGATGCCAAGAAAGAAATTCAGGACATGCTCGACGACTTCGATGCGGGCGTCCAAATTGTAACCGTCAAGCTCCAAACCACTTCGCCACCCGACACCGTCAAGGACGCCTTTCAGGAAGTGAACCGCGCTCGTCAAAACAAAGAGCGCGTGGTGAACGAAGCGGAAGGTGAGCGAAACCGGCAGGTGCCCGCCGCTCGTGGAAAGAGGGATCAAACGATCTCCGAAGCGGAAGGCTATCAGGAACGAATTCTGTTGACGACCAAAGGCAAGGTCAACGCGTTTCTCGCTCAATTGGCCGAATACGAAAAGGCACCGGACGTGACCATGACGCGCCTTTATTTGGAAGCCATGGAAGAAGTGTTCGCCAACGTCGAACAAAAGACAATCATCGATGAATCGGTCCAGGGTATTTTGCCGCTGCTGAACCTCGACCAAGACTCATCGAGCCGGAAAGCAGGTGCCAAATGAACGCCAAACAAGGTGTTATCGTTCTGATCGTTTTGGCTCTCATCGTGGGCAGCGTTCTAGGCGTTGCCAGCATGGTCGTTGTCAAAGAAGGCAAGCAAGTTGTCATCACACAATTCGGCAAGCCTGTCCGCCATATCACCGATGCAGGCTTGTATTTTCGTGTGCCATTTTTCCAAGAAGTACACACGCTCGACAAACGCTTGTTGCCTTGGGACGGTGCTGCAGAGAGCATGCAGACTCGGGACAAAAAGCGAATTTTTATCGACGTCTGGGCACGTTGGGAGATCACGGATGTGAAAAACTTCTTCATTACAGTTCGTTCCGAGCAGCGTGGGCAAAAGATACTGGACGACTTGGTCGACTCGGCCGTTCGCAATGAAGTGGCGAAGAATAACTTGATCGACGTCGTCCGCAGT
>CAYFJO010000971.1:0-2535 GCA_964343305.1 uncultured Pirellulaceae bacterium
GCGGCCTCTTTAACCTGGATGCGGCTCAGACGATTCAGATGCACGGCCAGGTATCCGTCCGAGTCGGGCGCGATGTGTTGGACAATCATGACGGGAAGCGAAAAGTTCTTCGGCAGCTCTGGCAGGATCGTGGTGAGGGCCCTCATGCCGCCAGCAGATACGCCGATCACGATTGCGTCATAGGTGTTCATACGAGTGCGACTCCCGCCGAACTCACACTGACGCGTGAGCCGATCTGTTGGTAGATTCGTTCCCTACTCTTTACTGGCTCGAATTGATCGGCAACGGCTGAAAAATCCAACGACTCCTTGGACCCCAGGCACAAGAACCCTCGGCGGCAGAGGCTATCGCTGAATAGTGACAGTGCCCGGTCCTGCAATGCTCGGTCGAAGTAAATCAGCACGTTGCGGCAGACGATCAGATTCATTTCGCCGAACACGCCGTCGGTGACCAGGTTGTGGTGCGAGAACGTGATGTTCTTCCTTAACCAACTGTGGATCTTTACCGAGTCGTACTTCGACAGGTAGTAATCCGACAGTGAGGCAGTGCCGCCGGCCTTCGAGTAGTTGCCGGCGTATTTGTCAATCTGTTTCCGGGCAAACAGCCCCACCCGCGCTTTCTCCAGCGAATCCGTGTTGTAGTCGGTGGCGTAGAACTGCGTTCGATCGTAGAAGCCTTCCTCGTGCAGAAGAATCGCCATGGAATAGACTTCCTCACCCGTGGCACAACCGGCGTGCCAGACTTTGATGAACGGATAGGTCTTCAGGACCGCCACGACATGCTGACGAACCGCACTGAAGAAACTCGGATCGCGAAACATCTCGGTCACGGTAATTGACATGTCACGCAGGAACCGATCGAAGAATTCCTCGTCGTGCAGCAGCCGCGGCAGCAAGTCCGAGATGTCGTTCATGTCGGACTCTTGCATCCGGTGTTGCAGGCGTCGCTTTAGCGAGGCGCGCGCATAGTTACGGAAGTCATATCCGTAGCGACGGTGGATCGCCTCTAAGAGGACGTCCATTTCGATCTGTTCGACTTCACTTCGCTTCATTAGTGCCCCGCGTTGATAGTTTTTTAAATGTCCTTGCTCAGAAGCCGAGCTTTTCTCAAGAGCCGGCTTCTGAGTGGATTCGCCTCTTAATGAACCAATTGCTTTTGACCAAACAGCCAGACCTTCATCAACGACAACAACTTGTCCGTGTCCACGGGCTTGGTCAGATAGTCGCTGGCACCGGCCGCCAGGCATTTGTCTCGATCCTCCCGCATCGCTTTGGCCGTCAAAGCAATGATGGGCAGATCGCTGAATTGATCTTGCTCGCGGATACGGCGCGTGGCTTCATGGCCGTCCATCACCGGCATCATCACGTCCATCAAGACGAGGTCGATTTCAGGATCGCCATCCAGCTTCTCCACTGCCAGTTGCCCGTTGTCAGCCAAGATGACTTCGAGTCCGTGTTTACGCAGCACCTTCGAGAGTGCGAACGTGTTTCGCATATCATCATCAACCAGCAGTACCTTTTTGCCCTCAAGCACCTCGGCTGGGTCGTGCAGCATGCGCATCATCTTTCGCTGGTCGCTGGGCAGGGTCGACTCGACGCTGTGCAGGAACAGCGAAACTTCGTCCAGCAAACGTTCCGGTGAATTGGCGCCCTTGACGATGACGCTGAGCGTGTGCTGGCTCAGTTCCCGATGTTCTTCGGGTGTCAAGTCGCGACCCGTGTAGACAACGACTGGCGGCATTTCGATGCAATCGTCGTCACTCGCCTGCCGCAACAACTCAAAGCCCGTCATGTCGCCCAATTTCAGATCGAGGATGACACAGTCAAATGCCTGCGACCGAAGCTGTTCGAGCGCTTCTTTGCCACAGTTGGCTTCGATGATGTTGATCTCTTGGTTTTTGAGTAATTCATGAATGGCCCGGTGCGTGGCGGGATCGTCTTCAACAACCAGAACGCGTTTACTCTCGGACTGGAGCAGATCCTCGACCTTCGTCAGCGCTGCGGCGATTGCTTCGGAACTGGCGGGCTTGGCTAGAAAACCGAGCGCCCCTTTGTGCAGGACGTCCGATTGCTCGTCACGGGCCGAGACAACGTGTACCGGTATGTGTCGGGTTTCTAGGGTTTGCTTCAGATGGTCCAGCACGTCCATCCCGTCCATATCGGGAAGGCTCAGGTCGAGCAGGATGGCATCCGGCTTGTATTCATCGGCCAACCGCAGACCACTGCGACCAGTTCCCGTCGCCAAGCATTTGTAGCCCTTCTCGCGCGATAGATTGACCAGGATTTTGGCGAAGTTGGGATCATCTTCGATGATCAGCAGCGATCGATCGTGTTCGCCGATCGTACGCCGATCGTCGGGAATGAACTCCGGTTCGGTCACTCTATCCTTAGGCGACGTGGACTCGCCGTTGTCTCCGCTCGGCGCGGGTCTCCCGACGACCCCGCGGTTCTCGCTGACCATAGGTTTCCCCGACTCGTTGAGACGAATCTGGTCAGACGGCGGCGTTGCCGGCGGTACTGCACCCTCACCGGTCTG
>CAYFJO010000972.1:0-2534 GCA_964343305.1 uncultured Pirellulaceae bacterium
CGACTGGGGCGGGTGCCTTCGGCTCGACCGGCGGTGTGTTGTCCGCATCTTCAGTGTGATTGAGTTCTGGTTTCGTGGGATCATCGAACGTTTCGCCGGGCGTCTTGCTGGTCTGATCCGATTCACTCGCGATGACGTCGTGGTGGAGCGGTTCTAAATCGGATGGCGGAACGACATAGTTGGCAACGTAATCCTGAACTTCGTTCCAATGGAAGTAGACCGCAATCGGGAGACCAATTGCGACCAGCATCAGCAACAACAACAATGCCGTACCGAGCCAACCTCGCGTCGAGGTTCGCCTCTTTCGTCCCCCGTGGTCAACAATCTCGTCGACGGAAAGACTGACTTGCCCCAACGTTTGAAAAAGAAACGTCTCGATTTGCAGATTGTCCGCGACGGCCTCGCGCAACTCTTTCGAATCGCGGACTCGTGACCGCAACAGTTTGATCTCAGCGGGCGTCAGCTCATCGGGCGTCTTTTGCTGGACGAGTTGGATCAGCTCGTCGTTCGTCATGGCGATGCTTGATTGAGTTTACGATCGAGGCAGTTTCTCAGCGCCTGGCGGGCTCGGAACATCAGAAGTTTGACCGCCCCTTCGCTGCGTCCCGTTTGCGAGCCAATTTCGGCCAGTTTCTTTTGGTCGCGATAACGTAAATCAATCGCCTGGCGGGCGCTCTGGCCGAGCGATTCTAGACAGACTGGCAAATGTTCCGACGCCTCGTCCGCACAGGTTTCCGATGGCTTGGTTTGCAGCAGTTCGTCCAATTCGAGGCACAAATGCGTCCAGGCGACTTCCTTTCGTCGCGATGTGCGGCGGACATGTTCCCGCAAAACATTTCGAGCAATCCCGATCAACCAACCGCGGATCGACGTGGCTCGGCGAAATTCGGCACAGTTTTGGTAGCTCCGTAGAAAGACCTCCTGACACAAGTCTTCAGCGTCGGACGGTTCGATCATGCGCGCTCGGAGAAACCCGAACACGCTAGTTTGATGCTCTTTGACAATGGCCGCGAATGCTTCACGATCGCCTCGACTGGCCGCGACCAGTAACGGATCGTCAGAAAGTCCGTCCGGTTCTGGAGTTTCGGTTTGAGGCGATGACCGCCACCGACGAAAAAACGATTTTCGGGCAGGTTTCGGGGAAGTGATGGTGTCCGACAAGGTATTCATAGGCCGCCTTCGAGTGGATGAAGATGCCGTTCCGGCAGGCTTCATCTTAATCGACAGGCGACCTGGTTGGCAAACCGTGGCCATCAGCAGGAAGAGCCCAACTTCCATATCAGACTTGCGAAGTTCCGGAACACTTCGGAAGTCTAGCAGGCGCGCACTTGGATCAGACGCGACGGAACAAGGCTCATTCGCTCACATGTCGCTCGACACGTTGCTCCATGCGTTCCACTGCCGCCTCGAGCTTTTGTGAGGTTCGCTTGAATTCGCGGCGGCGGGCCAGGGCGTCGAGACCGATGAAGGAGAGCACTCCGATGACCGCCGAAATGTAGACGTAGAGTTTGAATCCGCCCTCGCCATGGCCCAGCACGTCGTTGGCCGTGAGCCCAATCAGAAAGGCACCGAGAATCAGAATGGTTGTGCGGCTGATCACCGATCGCAGTGGAGGTTTGGAGTTCATATTTGTGGCTCTTGTGTTCCGAGGACTTAAAGACGTGGCCATCGTGTGACGGCTGGCTTTCCGATAACCAAATATAGATTGCCAAACGCTGCCGTCCGGCAAGAGGATGCCGGTGTGACCTTGTGTCGCAAAAAAGGCAACCATTTTTGCGATGCAACCGGCAAAAACAGTACAAACCAACTCCTAGACGCGGGCGACTTGATGACCGCTGGCCCGCCGAATGAGCCGCCGCATCTCCAGGACGCTGATCGTCGACAGAACGCGATGCACGGGCAATCCGCTGGTTGCGGCAACTTCGTCGATCTCCGTCGGTTCGGACGAGATCGCGTCGAGTACTTGCTGTTCCTGCTCGTTGAGCTGCAATTCCGCTGGATGCCGGACTGTGTGGCCGTCCTCGGTTGACGTCGCTTCCACCAGGGGACCAAATTCTTCGAGGACATCGTCGATGCTCTGCACGAGTTTGGCTCCGTCGCGAATCAACTGGTGGCAGCCCTTGGACATGCGGCTGTCGATGCGTCCGGGTACGGCGAACACTTCGCGGTTTTGCTCCATGGCGTGTCGCGCGGAGATCAACGCACCGGACCGCTCGGAAGCTTCCACGACAATGGTTCCCAGGCTCAGTCCTGTGATCAAACGATTTCGCTGTGGAAACGCCCCGCTCATCGGTCCTCGGCGCGGCGGCGCTTCGCTGATCAACGCACCGTTGTGAGAGATGTCCAGCGCCAGTTCTTTGTGTTCGGGCGGATAGACGTTCAGCACACCGCTGCCCAGGACGGCGATGGTTCGACCACCAGCGTTCAACGCGCCTCGATGCGCCGCTGTGTCAATGCCGCGTGCCAGGCCGCTGACGATCGTAAATCCCGCTCTCGCCAAACCCGCCGACAGCCTCTCCGCCGTTTGCAAGCCG
>CAYFJO010000973.1:0-2524 GCA_964343305.1 uncultured Pirellulaceae bacterium
GAAACGTGCCCGCCTCTAGTGATCGACCGTGGCTGGAATTAAACGATCGGTATCATCATCCCGTTTTCTGGGAACTGCCGCACGATTTGTTTGGACTTTATCTTGGCCACGAGACTTCCATGCTTTTAATCCACCAGTGTAACCTAACTCCCTAAGTTTCTAGGCGGTTTGCACTTGCGGTCAACCAGGTTGTCACTCATTGGCCTGAATTGGCCAGGATTGTCCCAGCAATCGAACTGGACGCCCGATTGTCATCTAGTACAATTTGGGGGTACGGAAAGCAGTCTAGATGACGGGAACGCTCCTTTACCTCGATACAGCCCGCATGGGGCTGATGTGCGAGCGTGCTCGAAAGGCTCATGTCGATTACATTCGGCTGGCAGGGCACGAGGGTTGTTCGCTGTACTTTGATCGCCTTTTTCGAGATGGATTTCCTGCTTGGCCCCAGCGATTGCGCCAACGATTCCAAAGGCTTAGCGATTGGCGAGGCATCGAGGAACTGAAAAGAAGTTTGTGCCGGATTGCTGGGACGGCAACGTCCTCAATTCTCTTCACTAACCGAACCGCTCAACTGATGCGTCTTGCCGCGCGGTTGTTCGCTGAACGATGCGAGCGCGTATTGGTCACAGATCTTCTCTGGCCGAGTTACCGTCGCATTCTCGAAATCGAACGAACACGTGACCATTTCGGAATCACGACGGTTCCGCTTCGCCGCGAAATAATGCGAGGTGAGTTGAATTGGTCAGACGCTGCGACTCGAATTGCCGAGCAATATGATCGCATGAATTGCGACGGCATGTTTATGCCGGCCGTGAGTCACGACGGGTTTCGCCTGCCTGTTGATTCCATCTGCGAGGTCGTTGCCGGTGTCCGACCGCCGCGGTTTTTGGCCGTAGACGGTGCGCAGGGTTTTTGTCACGTGCCCAATCAGTTGGGACTTGGACATTGTGACTTGTTCATAACCGGCTGCCACAAATGGTTGCAGGGGCATGTGCCGATGGGCATTGGTTTTCTGCCGAACCGTTCAGCTAGTTTGATCGTGTCAGCCGTCGACCGGATGTTGCTGTGCGATGAATTGGACGACCCGCTGCTCACATTCAGCCGCCAGCTTGCAACCGATTCCTTGGAAATGTTTTCGGAAACTGTCAACCTTTCACCGCTGTTTGCTTGTCGCGCCACGGTCGCAGAGCGAACGCAAAACGGGCCGGATACAGGCATTCAATTTCAAGAGCGATGCCGCAACTCTGACAAACTTCAGAATTGCTTGGACGGAACTGGCTGGAGCATGATAACCCCTCATGCGGACTTCCGAACGGGAATCGTATTGCTGCAGGTCGATGATCGAATCTTGCGTCGACTTGATCCGCACACCATTCGCGAATTCTTTCTCGCGCACGGCATCTCAGTAACGTGCTACGAAGATGGTCTCGTTCGTTTATCGATGCGAGACCGGCCATTCCGTGCCGGTGAACTCGCCTTGTTGCGTTGGACACTACGTGAGTTTGCTCATTTGACAGACGACAGCGGGTCGTCTGATGATTCAGCGCTGCACCGCGAGGAGTTGGCCCTTTCGTGAGCGTTCTGCGAACCGGTGACGTTTATGGGCATTGCCGAATGCCCTTGGGCGCGTAGTCGCGATCCCCTGGTGCACGAAGAAATAAAGATGAGCCGTTGTGACAGCGACCGGGAAATCGATTTCGCGAGCGGCCTCAAATCACAATGACGACAGGCGTTAAGTGCGTTCGGTCAGTTTCACCGACGCGAGTTACGGTCGAGCGCAACCCGCCTCGGTTGATGCAACCGATGTCGCGGAGCAGAAGGCGAAAGTCGCATCGGTCGCGCTCACCTCAGCAACCTACGGAATTGTGTTCGTTCCTTATCTTTCACTTGACGCCACTTTTGCCATTGCTGAGCTTTCGGACTCCAACGCCAAATCTCATACTTTTTGGCCCAGCCGACTCGTTCCCATGTGAGCTTAACGCTCTGAGAATTCGCATTATCGACCTGAAGATTAATTGATTTTGTCTTGGCTCCTTGCCACATTGTTTCGGCGCGACCCGTCGCACGCCGCACGAGGAGATTACGAGGGTTCGGATTGACCGGATCAAGCGTTTACTTTCGGAAACCGACCTCGCGCTGTCCGAGATCGCTGCACGTACCGGATTTCAACACGACGAATACATGACGGTCGCATTCAAAAAGGCAGTTGGCATGCCGCCAAGCAAATTCCGGCAGAGCGCCGGGAAATAGAAATTTACGGGTAGCTACGCTCGCCCGAGCGTGGTCCGCCGCGAACGCGACGACAGCTACAGGGGAAAATCTCACTCGCCGGTCGTTTTATAGGGCCACGGTTTGACTCTAGCACGCACCGCCCATTTTTCCCATTTGGCGAGCAGCTCTTCGACCTTTCCGGGCTTCTTGTACGCGAGGTTCTGTAATTCCGCGCGGTCGGTTTTCATGTTGTAGAGTTCCCAGGCAAAGTCCTTGACGTCGCGACCACGTTGTCCCTTGCAAACCAATTTCC
>CAYFJO010000974.1:0-2523 GCA_964343305.1 uncultured Pirellulaceae bacterium
GTGGTGTCAGGCCGGCGGCTTCCAAAAACGTCGGAGCGAGATCGCTAAGGTTTACAAAGGCGCTGACATCCCGGCCGGGCCTGCGAATTCCCCTGGCCCAGCGGATTGCGAGGGGCACGCGCGATCCCGCGTCATAGAGGCTCGCCTTTGCCCGGGGAAACGGCATGCCGTGATCGCTGGTAACGACCACGATGGTGTTGTCCAGTTGGCTGGTGTCTTCGAGGATCTTGATGGCGCGGGCGACCTGCTGGTCAAAGGTTTCGATTTCCACGAGGTAATCAAGAATGTCGCTCCGCACGATTTCATTGTCCGGAAAAATAGGTGGTACGACTGCCTTGGCTGGATCTTTACCCGTCTTCTTTCCGGATCCCAATTCATAGCCACGATGCGGTTCCGATGTACCAAGCCAGAAGCAAAACGGCTGATCGTCGGACACCTGCTTCAAGAAGTCTTGAAAATTCCCCGCGTAATCCGTATCCCTCATCGCCTTGAATGGCGGTTTGATTGTCCGCTTCTGAAACGCGGTGCCTGCGGGATTGACAGTGCGGCCCCCCGGATCCAATCGCCCCGGGCTCCATCCCTTGCCCGTGTAACCGACCGAGTACCCTGCTTCTGCCAACAGCTCCGTGTAGGTCGCAAACTTCGCTGGCAGTGTGCTGTGAATGTTGCCGGCTTCTTCTAAGCGCCAGATGTGCTGGCCAGTGAGAATCGCTGATCGCGAAGGCCCGCAAGTCGGTGCGTCACAAAAGGCGTGAGTGAACCGCAGCCCTTCACGAGCAATCCGATCAAACGCGGGCGTCTTCACCACTGGATCGCCGTTGGCGCCGGTGTGAGCGTAGCTTTGATCGTCTGAAATACAGAACAGGATGTTGGGGCGTTCGTCAGCGCTTGCGAAACCGCTAATGAATAGCAGCGCGGCAAGAGTTGCTATCAGGAATTCTATTTTCTTCATGGTCATTACTTTCCGTCATTCCAGATGATGTCCTGCCAGCCGATGCCGTCGGGATCGTGGACGCGAATCTGCAATCCGATGCCGGGGCCTCTCTACTGCGCCTTTCCGACCGCATTTTCCGTTTTTCGTGTCATATGCGGCAACCAGGTGAATCGACCCCAGTTCCTTTTGCGAGGCACGATTTCCAACTCCTTTTCTGCTGATTCTGTTTCGATCATGACCTTAGGGCCGCCCCGTTCGCGATCTGGAAATGCCCGGGTCACGAATCCATCGGGAGACCAAGTGGGATCATCGCCACGCCCGACTTTTCGCCGATGCTTTCCGTCGCTGCTGACAACCCAGACGTTGAAGGTCGCAGAGATCTGCTGGTCCCGCTTCGGGTTTTTGATTCCGGTAAACGGACTCATGTGAATCATCTCTACGCCTTCCCAGTGGGCAATCCATTTCCCATTGGGTGACCAGGTAGGGACTTTTTGCTCGATGGGCAGTTTGAGGTTCTCGTCCTGATCTGAGGGTGGCGTCGAGATTAGCTTGGCATCACTTCCGTCAAGATTGCTCGCCCAAATTCTAAAGGCGCCGCTTCGGTTGGATACAAAGGCGATCTTTTTGCCATTGGGAGATACCGAGGGCATCGCGTTGCTGAACTTGAGTTGTTCTGGGTCACTGAACAGCCTGCGGGATTTGCCCGTTTCTGTATCCACGACGTGGATTTGGCTGTTGCTGGCGGGATCTTGCCTTTTTGTTCCCCGCTGAGCCTTCATCCAGACAATATGGCGGGAGTCCGGCGCCCAGGAAGGAAGGAGGTTCATGTCCTCGCTAACAAGGGCACGAGGGTTCTTGCCGTCGATGTCCGATAGCCAGAGCGACAGGGAGCCATCAACCACTTCCGCATACACCAGCTTCTTGCCGTCGGGCGAAACAGCGGGCATGCGGCAGCCACGCTTGGAATGCGTAAGCTGAAGACTATCCGACCCGTCTTCCTTCATGCGGAAGAGTTGCAGGATACCGTTGTCATCGGTGTGACTGACGATGACTTCACGCAATGGCAGTTCTGAAGTCGACTCAACTGAAACCGGCGTTGTCCGGGGCTCGTCAGTGCTCGCGTTCCCAGCCAATACGAGGAACGCAAAACTACTCATTCGCAAGAGTGTCCATCTCTTTGCGTCCATAGTCCAAACTCCTTCCGTTAGCATTGCTGAATTACTTGTCATGATTTGTGCTGCCGCAGCTTGCCTGCCACTTTTCTGGCAAGGCGGGCGGCTTGGATCACGCGCAGCTTGTGAGTGCCAATTGCGATCTTCTCGTGCTCGTCGTGTGCCGCGAGCTGAAACCAAATCCGAGGTCCGTTACAGCCTAGCACACTGACTCGCCTCCTTGCCATATTGGCTGTGATGTCTCATGCCGGAATACTGCTTCGGGTCAAAGTCTTCTGGATGCGGAGTCTCGTAGAGTGCGCGACGTTCGGGTCCCATCGCCGCGATGTGCTCCTTGGCTTCTTCGGGCGATACGGCTTGCAGGCTTCCCTCCTCAAGCTGGACGATGACTCCCCCTTGGTGCAATAGCTCCGTTCG
>CAYFJO010000975.1:0-2512 GCA_964343305.1 uncultured Pirellulaceae bacterium
CACTAAACACATCCTCCCGTCCAACAGCGGAAACAACTATCTGCGCATGGTATAGGCCAGCGATTATCAATCACAAAGGAGGCCGTGTGTGCTCGGCTGCGCGCGCAGCGCGCGGATCCTGTGTGCTCAACTGCGCGCGCGGCGCGCGGATTCGTTGTGATTGCCAACAGCGTACCCAAACTTCGCTCAATTGAGCCGACAGCATCAAGCGGTTCCGTTATCTCATCTTCGGCTAATCGTTCAGAAGGTCATCGGCGTAACCAGATGGAAACGGATTCGTTAGATCATCTGTGGACGCAGGTTCTTTGTGACTGGGACTTCGTCCGTCCGATGTTTCACTTGCCCTGAATGGTGATTGATCGAATTTTTCTGGATGAGCTACATCGCCGAATTGTTGGAGCCACCACTTGACTTCCTCATCTGACATCGGCCCGTCGGGTTTGAATTCGATCGGCTCGTCGATGCCAAGTTGCGTTTGCCGTTGCTCAAGGACTTGGTCGTACCAGACGTCGCTGTCGACCGGGGTGGCTCGACGTCGACGCGCGGCGCGTTGGATGCGGTGGTCGCTGGAGACGACGGTCAATTGCCGAGGCGCAGAATCTTTGCGGATCAACTCCTCGATCATCGTGTCGGCGTCTTCGTAATCGGCCGCGTAACGGACGTCGATGCCGTGATGTGTCTCTTGACGCGGTCTTCCGGCCGGAGCGTCCTTGGCGTCGAACACGACCGTCGTGCGAGCCAGTTCATCCGGCGGCATCGCCGCCGCGAGAAAGTTCAACAATGCGCCACGCGACCGCTCAAGCGTCCCCGGTCCGATGCCACGGCCGATGATCCCGGTAACGTGCAGCAGATTGTAACCGTCAATGATGATTGTCATTTGTCATTTGTCATTTGTCTCTCGACCCTCGACTCTCGACCCTTTCACGGTTCATTAATCACCACGATTCCATTCACCAGCTTTCTCTGGAGATGCGCGGCACCTGCTGGTGTCACGCGGGTTTCAAACACGTTCACTCCAACCAGGTGTTCGAGGCTTGCCAGGTGGAACAAACCTTTGTCGCTGACATCCGTTCCACCCAGATAAAGGTAACGCAGTTTCTTCAAGTTCCGCAAATTGGGAAGCCCAGCATCGCTGACCAAGGTGTCGCGCAAATTGATTGTTTCGAGGTTCCGTAAGTTGCGAAGATGAATCAAGCCGCCTCCGGTCGTCGCCGTGCCTCCAAGATAAAGCGTTCTTAGTTGGCGAAGACGACTCAGGTTGGACAGCCCATTGTCAGTGATGGCGGTTTCGCTGAGCCCCAGCTCTTCCAGCCAGTGAAGGGACCGAATGTGTTGCAAGCCCGTGTCGCTGATATCGGTCCGTCTTAGTTCAAGTCGCTTGAGATTGGGCAAACTCCTGCAGATCGATCGCACGCCGTCATCTGAAATACGAGTGTTTTGCAAATCGAGGTGCTCGATCCAGCCACAAGAACCTAGCTGACGCAGATCGTAGTCGGTCAGCATCGTATCGCTAAAATCGAGGGAGCGGACTGCCGTGTTTGACCACAGCATGGCAAAGGCGGCGGCCAAGTCCGTTCGGCTTCCGAACACGAGTTTCACTGGATTGCCGCGCGAGTCGAACTCAACATCCACGTCGACGTCTCGCCACATCCTCGCGATGGCGTGCTGATTCTCTCGCTGGTGGGAGTAATTCTCGATCTGTTGTGTCACAAACGCCCCGGCCCAAACAAGGGCCAACGAGACAAGCAAGCAACCACAGCCAACGCGCGCCGCACTTGAGCGTCTGCGCCGCGGTGGCGCGGGCAATTCGACCGGGTCCACGGCAACCGGGGGCGGCGTTGGCATCACGACCGGCTCGCGCATCGCGAGTGGTTTTTCCTTGGACGCCAATTCAAGAAAGTGCCCGCAACGAGCGCACTGAAAAAACGGATTCTCGGCATCGCGCGAAACATCCAATTTCGCGCGACAGTGCGGACATTCGATTTGCGAAGATTCACGGGCCATTTAGATCGCTCCGGACCTCAATTATAGGCATCTCGTGAGAATAGTTGATGCCCAAATTGACCGCGCGCCGCCCCGACTTCACAGATCACCCAGTTCTTCCCGCAATCGGCTCAGCACACGGGATTTCGCAATATAAACAGCGTTGGGGCTCAAGTCTAACTCTGCCGCTACGTTGATTGCGGATCGTCCTTCGATCACGACCTGCCAGAAAGCGGTCCAAGATTTCGGTTGAAACTCGACGCGAATCAAGTCTAACGCGCGTTGATAGAGCCCGCCGAATCCGTCTTCCGTTAATTCGTCCAGCGACGATTCGTCAAAGGGCACATCTGTCATTCGTAACTGGCCTTCGGTGCCTCCGATGGGTTGCGCGGAGGTTTTCTGACGACGCATGAAATCGCCGATCTTGTTGCGTGTGATTTTCCATAGCCAGCCGCGAAATGTATGTTGCTGCGTGTCATGGCGAAACGCATCGATCTTCTGTGCAACTGTGCGAAACACCTCTTGGACG
>CAYFJO010000976.1:0-2501 GCA_964343305.1 uncultured Pirellulaceae bacterium
CGTCCTTCACGACATCTTCCTTGCTGTCGAGTCGATGCTGAGTGAAGAATCGGATCCCGGCATCCTCGACCTTCTTCCTGATCATCAGACGGGCCTGCCATTGATTCGCGCTGCCACCGCCCGGAAGCGCGTAGTCGGCATCATGAAGTTCCTTGGCAATGCCGCCGATGTCTTTGAGATACAGGCAATCCTGCTGGATACGGATGCCGCCGCCGTGCATCCCGCCCAAGTGCCGGAATGGCTCCACGATGATCACACTCTGGCCGCGCCGCGCCGCCGCCAGGCCGGCAGTAACACCACTGGCGGTGCCTCCATAGACACAGACATCGGCTTCGTAGACTTCAGTCGCACTTGCTGCCTCAAGACAGCAGATTAGCAACGCAAGTGATAGTGTAGTGATTCTCTTCATAGTTTCTGCCGAATGTTTGAACTAGCGGTTTTGGCAAGACATGCCGAAGACGCGGGTTGGCAAATACCGACGAGTTCGTTGTTGGATCATGGGGCTTTATTCATGTGTCTGTCCGAGATGCTTGCCGAAAAACTTCTCGAGGTGGTCAAGCGCGAGTGCCTGATGAGGCGAAAAATTTATGAACCCGTGAGGGGCGTTGAACCACTTGAGTTCGGCGCGGTCTTCTTTGCCGAGCTTCGTGATGATGTCCATGGTATCCACTCCCCAACGACGGTCGTTGCGGCTGTTCCAGTCGTTGAGAAAGAGGATCGGAGGAAGGTGGGCGCCCTTTGCAATGTGGAAATCGGGCAGTGTTTCCTTCATGAGATGCGAACCGGGTTTGGAACGTGTCCAATGCGAGGCCGTCCAACTCATGGCCCCATACATTGAGACAACACACTGGATTTCGCTGGACTGCTCAAGATGGTTGGCAGGACCCTCGAAACGGGAATCGCCGAAAGTCACGGCAGTCAAGACGGCGATATTACCACCAGCGGAACCTCCCGTAATGCCAAATCGCTTCGGGTCGAGTTGATACTTGTTGGCGTGCGCGCGGAGCCAGCGAATGGCCGCTTTCACGTCGTAAATCGCGGCGGGGAACATCGCTTCCCCAGCGAGCCGGTATTCCACCGTGGCTGTGGCGAAACCACGCTTCGCAAACGCCATGGCGGCGGGCCGGTAGCCGCGGTGGGATCCATGTTCCCAACCGCCGCCATGGACGAAGACAACCAGAGGGAGCGGTCCCTCGTGTTCCGTAGGGACGTAAAGGTCGAGCACCATGGCCCGATCGCCCCAACGTGCATAGACAAGGTTCTCATGAACGCCAAGGCCATCGGCGGCCGGCCGGGGCGCAAGCTTGATGGATGTGGCATCCTGGTCGGGATAGTGCTCGCGCATTCGCGGCACGTACTTGGTAGCCCGATATTTCCGCACGCCCGCCGCGGACACCTGATAGTCTTTCTCCGACCGGAAGAGGAGCCCTTGTGGAGTTCGCGTGAGCTTGATCTTCGTGCGGGCCTGGTGGTTGGGGGCCGGCGGAGGGAAGCCATCGGCGTAAGGAGATTCCTGTGCGGCGAGATGCGTGGTGCATACCAAAGTCAATCCGGCAAGTAGCCGGATGAAATGATGCTTCGTGATTCTCGGTAAGTTCATGGTATTTTCGCAAAGAGTTAACGTCTGGAATTAGGCTTGGGCGAGAATGCGATCATCCTCTGTGTTCAATTGCTGGCTTTCCTGTTTTTCGCTGCGGCAGAACACCCCTCGACCCACGCATCATACAGCGTCGACAGCTCCTTTACTTTCTCCGGAAGTTCTGCCGCCAGATCGCTCAATTCGGTTCGATCCGTCTGCATGTCGTAGAGTTTCCATGGGCCGCCTTTCACGGAAAGGAGCTTCCATTTGTTCACCCGCATGGCACGGGAGCCACCCAGATTGAAAAAGAGCGGATTCTCACGACTGAACGTTTTCCCCTCGAACAAGGGTCGCAAACTCTTTCCCGCCATGGGGATGATCTGATTGCCCTGGTACGTTTCCGGATACTTCGCGCCTGACAGATCGACACTGGTGGCCATCAGATCGATGGTGTGTGCTGGCTCCGTGACAAGTGTTCCGTGAAGTCCGGACGGAATCCCCTTCGGCCAATGTGCGATCATCGGCGTCGCCACGCCGCCTTCATGAAGCCAGGCCTTGTATTTTCTAAACGGCGTGTCGCACGCATTGGCCCAGCATTCGCCATATAGGGCATGTGACTCAGCCGTGCCGCAGGTTCCTTTCCCCTTGTTGCTGCCCGTAACTCCACCGCCGGCGTCCCCACCATTATCCGCGAGAAAGAGAATCACGGTGTTCTCGTAAACTCCCAATTCCTTCAGGCTCTTGACGATCTTGCCGACATTCTGGTCAACACAGTCAACCATGGCGGCATAAGTCGCCATCCGCAGATCCTGCGTATCCTTTTCCGCTTCCGACAGACTGTCCCATGCAGGAATCTTTTCTCCGCGCGGTGACAGCTTGCTGTTCTCGCCAATCATGCCGGATGCGATCAAGCGCTCGTAAC
>CAYFJO010000977.1:0-2496 GCA_964343305.1 uncultured Pirellulaceae bacterium
TCACATCAGGGATTCATGGCGCTGATGGCGCTGGGCATGAATGGCGGCACTCGTCACCAATTGATTTGGGAAATCGTACGCGGCAAATTACGATGTGAGCCTTATCGAAACAGCCACGACGAACTGACACGATTCTGGAGCGACTGGCTCAGCGTCATTCCGGCCGCGGCAATCTCGATTCAGCTCTTGGCGGCACCAAGTTTGGCGAAATCGATCGTCGCCAAAACCGTGGAAAACTATTCGCTGCCCGATGCCGCGGCACGCGCGATCCGTGACATGCCACGAGACGAACTCGTAGCATGCCTTGCAATAACGCCGGCCGTATAAAGCAATTCCGGTGCTGCAAGTCTATGCACGCGTCAGACTCCAAAAGTTTGCTCCGACCAACTTTCCGGATTATACTCAAAATCGAGAACCGATTTCGTCAATCTGTCGTGCCTTGGCTGACTTGAAAGGACAATTGCGTGTCCCAGAAATATCGTGTATTCATCAGCTACTGTCGTGAAAACGCCAATCTTGTGGAGTTGATTGAAAAAGCTCTCAAAGATCAAGGTGTCATCGCCATGCGCGACAAGACATTTGCGTTTGGGTCGGGGTTTCATGAACAGATCAAGACGTATATCGCGCACGCTCACGTTTTCCTGCCACTGATCACCAAAGAATCTGCCGATCGGATTTGGGTCCAGCAGGAAATTGGTTACGCGATGTCGTCGAATATCCCCGTGCTGCCCGTTGTGAAAGGGAAGGAATCCAAGTTACAGGGAATGCCCGCTCAATTGCATGCTGTCAAATTCACACCTGAACCGAGAAAGTTGGGCCGCCTGCTCTCGAAGTCAGTCATTGAGAACCTGGTGAGCCGATACCTGGACGCCGGATTGGCGCGCTATCAAACCGCCGAGTATCCCGAGGACCGTGCGATGCTTATGGCTCGATATGCTAACGAAGTCATCAAACTGGGATGTTATGGACAAGTTAGGCAGAAGGGCGGACTGAGTTCATTTCACATTCCGAAAGAGATCCCTACTCATCCAGACTGGGAGCGACGGTATCCCAAAGGAAGCGAACACAGGCAGTTCATGTTTCGCGAGCTGCGCAAAGAACGAATTGCCCTCGAAGCCCATTCAAGACAGTCCGGATGCCGAGTCATCGTCAGTCCGAATTCCTATCGCGATTACGACAGAGATGTTCAAATCGCCCGGCTTGAGCATTTGATTGCCTTTCTTGACCAATTGGCGCCCGATTACCGAAAGTTCCAGGTGGTCTGCGACAAGAAGAAGACTCGACAGACGAACGTGACGATCGTTGGCGATTGGTTTTCAGCAGAGTCCGTTTCTGTTCCCAAGGGGGGCGGCTACCAGCAGACGATCTTCAATCGCCACGCACCCAGCATGCAGAATAAAGTGGAGTTGTTTGATGAGGAGTTTCGTGCTCTTGCCAATGGCTACACGCCGAAGGAGTTGCGAAAAGAAACACGCAAGAGACTCGAAAATAAAATCAAAAAACTCAAACGATAGCCGTGTCGTATCGGAATCGCCGATCAAGGCAAACATCTATTTCCAACTTGCGACGATGGCTGCGCCGTGAGCGGCGGTTGCGCGCGGTTCGCATTCAACCTGGAGACAGCCGGCAATCGAGTCCGGCAAAAGATCGCCTTGCCGAAGCCGTTTCCTCAACGGGGCTAACAGCAAATCGCCAGCCCTGGCAACTCCGCCCGTGAGTACCGCGCAATCGACCGGAACGGCGCTGGCAATGATGGCAATTCCTCGTGCGACTCGTTCGGCGTAGACCTCGAAGAAGCGTTCCACGGTGGTTTGCCAGGTTGGGTCGGAGTGTACCTCGGCGATGCGCTTGCTATCCCACGAACCGCTCGCGTCATGAAGTCCGATTTGCTCGGCAAGTTTCAGTCGCGCGGTGCTTCCAACTAGCGTCTTCCAACATCCACGATGATTGTCAAAATCACATGGTTCGCCATCCGGTTCAAGGATCAGGTGAGAAGCTACGCTGGTATAGGGACCAAGGAACGGTCGGCCCCCGAAGACAAAACTAACTCCGATGCTTGTACCGAGTGTTACGACAAGCAAGTTCTGCCACAATCGTTTGTTGTACCATGAGACTGAGGCAGCCATCGCCTCTGCGTCGTTCATGATGGAGACTGTCGTCGACCATGTGGCCGAAAGTTCGTGTTCCAGGTCCTGGATGCTTCCTGTCAGCGAGGCGAATTTACTGTTTGCCGACGGTATCGATCGGCCATCACTGGCTGCGTCACGGATCATTCGGCATGACAATGCAAGTCCGACCGCCTTTGAATCATGACCAGCGCCAAGTCGGTTGAGATTCTCCGTGACGAACGAGATTACGGTTTTTCTATCTTTCAAGGCAAGGTCTGTGAACTCGCCGTCGTATTGGACTCGCTCAATCTTGCCCCGATACCAGAATTGACCATTCGTGCCGCCCAGGTCCGCGCCGACGTAATTATCGGGGTCGCTCAACACAGCC
>CAYFJO010000978.1:0-2495 GCA_964343305.1 uncultured Pirellulaceae bacterium
GCTCGACGTTCAACCGGGTCGCGACACGATTCCTCAAAGAGTGAAACAGGCGGGGTTGTCCGAGCAACCAACCGCTTGCGACGTCCTGTGGCTCGATGATGGCATTGGCGCCGTGCTCGACAGATTGAAGTCAATCGGGGCACTCGACAACACGATTGTGTTTTTCTTCGACGATCACGGCGTTGAGAGCGGGAAAGGATCGCTTTATGAAGGCGGGATCAAGTCCGTGAGTTTCGTCTGGTCGCCGAAGCACATCCGGGGTGGGCGGCAGTCGAAGGTCAACGTTTCCAATATAGATTTCGCTCCGACGATCATGGAACTCTGCGGCGTGCTACCTCGCGTTTCGGTTGCCGGATTCACTTCCCGCCAACCCGCCGAAGCCCTACACCCATCTGGCCGACCGGCCGGGTGGACGCGGTTCGGAAGGGCCGGCGAAGGATTTCTACCCGAACTACTACGACAAGGATCAGCTTTACAACATCACTGCCGACCCACTGGAAAGGAACAACCTGTACGGGGACAAGTCGCAGCAGACGCGCGTGCGAGAGATGAAGCGTTTGCTGCGCAAAGCAGTCGCCAGAGTGCCTGGCTCGTTTGCGGAGTTCACAGACAAATAGCCGTGGTTCGCTGCGCGAGCCAGTCAACACACACGACCCAGGGACCTTCACCAGTATGAAACACATCGACTGTTGCATCATCCTGCTAATTTCTTTCGTTGCCATTCCCGGAATTGCTTGCGTCGCTGAACTCGGCAAGCCGAATATTGTCTTCGTTCTTTTCGACGACATTGGCTACGGGCAACCGCCGAGTTATCGCGCGGACAGTGAATTCAAAACACCCAACCTCGACAGGCTCGCGCGCGAAGGGATGCGCTTCACCGATGCTCATTCGGCCGCGGCGAACTGCACACCGACGCGCTACGGTGTGTTGACGGGGCGCTATCCGTGCCGCATCGGTCAGTTCGGTGTTCTGAAAACCTATTCGCCACCCATCATCCCCAATGAACGGCTGACCGTTGCCTCGTTTCTTCGACGGCAGGGTTACCACACGGCGTGCATCGGCAAATGGCATTTGGGAATGAACTGGGTTGCGGGCAAGCCCGGCTCCGACACGAAGCTTCCGATCGGCGCGAAGCTGACTGACGGGCCCAACGCGCTCGGGTTCGATTTCTTCTACGGTTTTACGCACGCCAGTAACATCGGATCGGTCATCGAACAGGACAAAGTCGTGGCCAACGTGGAGGCCGTCGAAAACCAGCCGATGATGATTCGCAAGGCTGTCGATTACATCGAGCAACGTTCCGAAACAGACAAGCCGTTCTTCCTCTACTTCCCGATGTGTCCGCCGCACAACCCGATCGCGCCGGCTCCGGAATTCCAGGGCAAGAGTGGTGTCGAAGGCAAAGAAGGTCGCTACGCCGATTGGGTCTATCAGGGCGATCACATGCTGGGCCAGATCCTTGACGCGCTCGAGCGCTCCGGTCAGGCAAAGAACACGCTGGTGATCGCCACCGGCGACAACGGCGCGGCCAGGCGAACGTATCCGCCGTTGCGTGAAGCAAAAAGCAGCATCTACGAAGGCGGCCATCGCGAACCCTTCGTCGCGCGCTGGCCGGGACAGATCAAGCCGAAATCCGTGAACGGTCAGACCATCTGCCTGAACGATTTATTCGCCACCTGTGCCGACATCCTTGACGCGAAGATCCCGGACAACGCGGCGGAGGACAGCGTCAGCATCCTGCCATATTTCCTCGGCACGGCGGCAAAGCCAGTGCGTGAAGCCACAGTTCATCAGGCGCCAGGTGGTCTGGCCATTCGTCAGGGACCGTGGAAGATGGTTTTTCATCGCAGCGGCAAGCGCGAACTGTTCAACGTGGAATCGGACATCAGCGAAACGAAAGACGTCACCAGCGCGAACGCTGACGTCGTCAAACGATTGACGGAATTGATGCAGTCGTACATCGACAGGGGGCGGAGCACGTCTGGAGCGAATCAGAAGAATGAGTTCGAGCTTTCCTTGACCTTCCGAAAGGCCAGGGGCAAAAAGAAAGACAAGAAGAAGGACAGGAATGACAAGCGTTCGGAGTAAGAGCGATCCAGGCCAGCGTGTGAAACAGAGTGATTTGGAATTGACATTCGAGGAACAAACATGACAACCAGATAGTATTTGCTCTATTTCCTGTTCACAATGATGGCTGACATTAAAACCCGCCTGAAAGGAAACATGAACACCATGGCAAAACGTCTACAACATCACTTGCAGAAACTACTCGCGGCAACGCTCGCACTATTCTGCCTGTTTGGCGCGGTTCATACAGCTGCCGCGGCCGAAAAACGCCCCAACATTCTGTTCATCATTGCCGATGACCAGTCTCCGTTTGATCTCAAGGTTTACAACCCGCGGTCAACATTGCAGACGCCCAACATCGACCGGCTGGCGACCCAGGGGATGGTGTTTGATGCTGCCTATCAAATGGGTTCCTGGACAGGTGGCGT
>CAYFJO010000979.1:0-2489 GCA_964343305.1 uncultured Pirellulaceae bacterium
AGGCGGAGCTCAATGTGACACTTGAACTCATCCCTGACGGCAGTCATGTTCCGAAGGAGTTTTGGGACAAGTCGCACCGTGAGATGGCCTTGAAGTTTTTCGACAAGCACCTGAAAACTAAGAACTAAACCGAACATCGAGATTGCCCATGAAAAACGCCCCCGCCCGAATGTTCGAACCAGGGGCGTTTCAGTTTTCCGGCAAGGTTCCGCACATCTCCACGGATTTTCGCAGAGCAGTTGCCTTCCGGCATGTCCACTGTCACCGTCCTTTGTAACTGAGCAACGGCTGTAATTCACGAGTGATTCGCGTTAGCTTTTTCTGCGCCCGCATGACGGCGTAGATGTCCTTGTACGCTGCCGGGGCCTCATCTCGCAGCGCGCCAGCGCGGCGGTGATCGAACCACACGGACTTCATCTGGTGCTGAAGCTGTCGTGTGCTAATCGTCTGTCGTGCCTGCGTGCGACTTAGCTTTCTGCCGGCTCCATGCGAACTGGAACAAAGGGCCTCAGCGCAGCCGCGTCCTGACACGTGGAAGCTCGCCGTTCCCATCGAACCGGGAATGATTCCAGGCTCATCACATTGAGATGACTGCGCACCCTTACGATGGACCCAAAGCTGCTTTCCGAAGTGTTCTTCGCGACGGACATGGTTGTGGTGACCGTGAATCAGGAACGGCCAGTCGGTGTTGACGCCGAACTGATCTAGCAACAGCTCAGCGACAGCCGCAACCATGGCTAGACGGTTTTGCTCAGCATAATGCTGCGCCCAGCCGACATCGTTGAGATACGCCTCACCGGTTTCGGATTGGGAATCAAGGAAATTCAATCCGTTCGATACGAGGGACGCGCGGGCCACATGGTGGGCTGTTATTACCTGCCCCATAGCTCGCGAACCGCTGTGAACCATCAACCAGAGCTGACCTTCCTGATCTTCCTGGAACTCAAGGAAATGATTGCCGCGTCCCAGCGTGCCGAACTGCACACGGCCATCACGACGTTTGAGTTTTTCCAATCGTTGATCGCTTAGCGGCGCGGCGACCAATTCCTCTGGCAACTCGCGGGGCATGGTCACGGCGGAGTGCCGATTCGTCGGCACTCGTTCGTACAGTCCAGCGAGCACGCGAGCTGCCGTCCGTTCGCCTTCCAACAGATCAGCGCTAATGTCAAAGCGTACGGCCGCCATGCCACAGCCGATGTCCCCGCCGATGGCAGCCGGGTAGATCAATCGAGATGTGGCGACGACCGTGCCGATGCAAACATCGTTGGCCAAATGTACATCTGGCATGACCGCCAAGTGACGCACGTCTTCGGCTTCGGCGAGTCGCCTGATCGACTTCGCAACTTCGCTCGACATCGGCTCGCTGAGCCACGTGCGAATGTTGGCGTTGGATGGGAATGTGCTCATCGCTGAACCTCCCCGACGTCGGCCGGTCCGATCACACGAAACATCAGTTTTGGAGTACGCTTTCGCGAAATGGCTGCCGCCACCTCGCAACGTAGTCGACCGCTGATCGTGGCAAGGCGATTTACTATCTCTTGCGCTACGACGCTGTCGCAAGGATCGTCCGAGCGCAAAGTTACTCTCAATTGCGAAGCGTCAGGCGCGGGTTCGACTGATACAACTTGTAGGTTGTGCAGTCGTTCGTCACCAAATTCACCCGCCAAAACGAGTCCCAATGTCTCGGCGACTTGGTTGCATAGCTGGCGTGCCTTGTAGTTTTGCTTGTTACGTTTCTTATCGGTTTTGAAAAACTGGCGCGGGTCCACTCCGTCGTCGTCTTGGAGTTCACCGCAATGCGCAAGCAGTCGCTCGCGCGTACGATTATCAAGTGTCATCATTGCTCTCACTAAAAAAGGTTGAGGCGCAGCGTTAGCGCCATCAAAACATTCGAGACTAAACGATCGGTCGCGATGAGAGCCCGGCCTGCCAAGCCAACGACAGCGTTACCCCAGCAGAAGACGCGGGCTCGACGACGCAGTAGTGAGTGCTTGAAATAGCATCGTCGGCTCCTCTGAGGTGGTAGAAATGGAAGATCCAATCAGGTCAACACAGACCATGATCCAGGTATTCGCCGATAATGACGCGAAATGAAGGCAAGAGGTTCGCGTGACGATCACTTGCTTCGATTGGGCGGACCGGCGATGCCGAAGAATCTGATCGCGCACGTCATCCACGCGTGCGTAATTGGCGTACAAGAGAACGCCCCTGGCTGATCTCTCGAACCAGGGGCGTCGTGATTTTCGGCTGAGCCGATTTACAACTCGACCGACTCCACCTCGGCGACGAACCTCGCGGCATCGTCGCCCAGGTACGAGGCGACCACGTTGAACACCGCGTCTGAAAAGCCGCCAATGTTCAGGATGTCGTCGCGCTCGGGAGCCTGCGTCGAACCGTAAGGCTGGATGTCGATACAAACCAGCTTCGGATCGGTGACGCCGAGTCGCTTCTGGTTCTTGACGAACTTCTGCCACTCGGTCATCACGCCG
>CAYFJO010000980.1:0-2479 GCA_964343305.1 uncultured Pirellulaceae bacterium
GAAAATGGTCTGTAAGTGTTTCGGCCGCACGCTTCCGTGGTAAGGAAGAAGGCCGAGTTCAATTCCCGGACTGATGAGCGAGGATGAAGGCCGAGGGCGAAAGTTAATCAAGAATTGATGGGACGCTGGTCTAACGGGAAGACACTTGGCTTGCACCCAGGTGATCGGGGTTCGATTCCCCGGCGCTCCACTGACGGGCTCATGGTCCAACGGGAAGACGCCAGTTCGGCATACTGGTAATCCGGGTTCGATTCCCGGTGGGTCCACTAGAATGGAAGGTATCCGAATTGGCTAAGGACGCTGGGTGCTAACCAGTCGCCCCTCGGGGTTGCGGGTTCGATTCCTGCACCTTCCGCTTATTAGGTCGGGAGCATATTAGTTTGACGGAGAAAACTCATGCATGACCAAGCAAAAGAAATCGTCCCAAGAATTATCTACGAATGGACCATGCTGAATGAAACGTATTCGTTACGGAAAAAATCCAGAGAAACGTTTGAGCATGACGCATTCCTGGAAAGCTTTTTGATCCATGCGCGAAACTTGTATGATTTCTTGACTAAGACGCGTTCAGAAGCGCGCAAAAACGACGTA
The DNA here is from genome assembly GCA_964343305.1 of uncultured Pirellulaceae bacterium. GTDB lineage: Bacteria > Planctomycetota > Planctomycetia > Pirellulales > Pirellulaceae > CAYFJO01. Next base: position 592 of record CAYFJO010000980.1, read on the forward strand.
GTTGCCGAAGATTTTTTTGATGAAGGTTCTCAATGGAATCCTTCAGCAAGAATCGGATTTGTAGAAGAAAATCGCAGGCGACTAGACAGATCCCTCGCACACCTTTGCTATGACCGAATTGATTACCAACAGCAAAAGAGGTGGGTGAGAATGGACAAAGTGCTGATTGAATTCCAGGACGCGTGGGATGAGTTCTTGTCTGCACTCCCCATGTCGCGGCGAAAGTGGTTTTTGGATCATTTGTCCAAATAATAAACGGCTCGATGGTGAAACGGACATCATGTCTCGCTTCTAACGAGATGTTCCAGGTTCGAATCCTGGTCGGGCTGCTGATAAAGCTTGAAAGCGTCGAGGAATTCTTCAATTCCCGTCGATTTGCCTGTTATGGGTGACTTGCTGTCAACTCCTGGCATGCCTAGTCCGTCATTGACAGCACCCACTGTTGCACCCATTGATGAAGTGTTGCCAATTGCTTTTTGAAAATCGTCCTCTGTGACTCGAAGGTAGTGCTTCAAGGCAATCGTCGGCGAGTTTCCAATCCAAGCAGTAGCAACGTGAATTGGAAATTGCTTGACTAACTCGGTTTCACGCGTTGCTCGCATGTTGTGGAAAAGACGAGGCCAAGGCTCTACTCCCGCCTTGCGGAGAATACGGTTGAACTGCGTTCGTAGATTACTATTCTTGTCGCGGTACCGTTGTATGACAAACTCGGCGCCTTCTGGTGCGAGCTCGAACGCTTCCGTCAGCGGCAGCCGCAATTCTGGAAAGATGGGAATGATCCGAGATGGCTTTCCCTTTTTCTTCGTTTTCGGGGACCAAACCTTAATGCGGTCGTTGGCCCAGTCGATGTCCGCCCAACTCAACAGAAGCGTCTCGCTTGGTGTCCGTAGACCTCCAAACCGAGACAGGGCGATGATCAGCCGCCATTCCGCGTTGGGACATGCTTCGAGGATCTTGTCGACCGTTGGCCTTTCAACCGTAAATTGACGGTCTTCATTGACTTCGCTTCCAGCCTCTACTTCATCGAATGGGTTTTCGATGGCCGCCCCCCTCTTCACCGCCAATTTGAAGATTTGTCGGGCGCGCTTAATGTGTTTGTTGGCCGTCGCCTCAGCGTGTCGAGCGAGCAGCCAATTCCGCCAAGCTCTTGCCTCATCTTCTGAAATAGATTTCAGGTCGCGATCTCGGCCGAAGAATTCCACCAACTTAGTTTCAACTTGGCCAAATGATGAAACAGTAAGTGGAGACCAATCGGACTTGTGAATGTCGACGAAAGTCCTGACGAAATCCCCCAGTCTTGCGGATTCACGCTGTGGAATAAAACTTCCAAATCCCACTTTCTTGAGTTTGCCGGCGAGGTCATCACCTAGTTCTTTCTGCAGCCAATCGAGTGTGCTCTTGCTCGGCAAACCACCTGAAATCGACGCGGAAACCAAGTCTTCGACCTTGGCGCGAATAGTCTCGGCTGCCTTCTTGTTTATCGAGCCAAGCCGCATTGACCTTCGGTGGTTGTCCTTGTCATAGAACTGTAACCGATACACGGTTTTTTTACCTCGACGTTCTTTGTGAATGCTCGCCATGATTCTTGTTTCCCTTGCTTTTTGTCGTCATTCTTTACGCGTTAGGCAATCCCTAGTTCTGATTGAATTCTCAGATTCGATTATGTGCTCATCATTTCAATCGCTATCGGCTATTGAATTACTTTTGATCAACGCTTTTATGAGGGCCAAGGCACTTTCAAACTTTTGAGTCGCTGGCCTTCTTGCTTCACGCTTCTGAGTCTCCATTCGTTTTTGCCAACTGAGTGGTCGAATGATCGGCTGGCTTGGCTCAACACAATGCGACGCGTTGTGATCGATGCAGACATAGTATCCGTGAGAACACCGCG
>CAYFJO010000981.1:0-2463 GCA_964343305.1 uncultured Pirellulaceae bacterium
AGCAACAGCATAACATCGACAATTCGTTGTCGATGTTGACCCGCGAAGGGCCTAATGAGCTCAAACTCGGTTGTCCACCATCGTAATAACTTCCAAACCGTCTTTCATTCCGGCGGCGCGATTGTCGATCACGCCCGGACAGCTCGCTGCGCCAGTTTCCTCGTCGCTCGGGCGAAGACGCCGTCGTAGGTACCCTTCTCCTTGACCGCGTGAGATGCGTCGTGTCACTGCAATGTAACTTGTTGATCCTTTTCCGTAGATCAGTCGCGGCTGATTGGCGATAATGTCACCACACCAAATCTGGAAGGAGCGCGTCATGAAGTCCGTGCCGTTTCTTTACGACGATTCCGATTTCGTCGAATGCCTGCGGCTTAACAAGAAGTTGACGGAACGTGCTTATTGGAAGCTGACTAAGCAGGAAGACAAAAACGCCTTTTTCATCCAGCCGCTATCAGGCAAATTCAAAAACTGGTATCTGGACATTTACGCGGAACAGGGCACGATCTTGCTTTCTAAAGAAGTCGTTCCCGGCGCGTACTGGATAATCGGTCAAACCGACGGCGCGGCGAACAAGACTCAAGACTAAGCGAGGCAGCCACGTAGCGCCGATGCTTAACTTGTCGAAACATTCAACATATGTGTGGAAATGTTCGTCACGTTCAATGGTTTTTCGCGGCGGCAAAGTGTCGCGCAAATGGGCCGGTTCCCACCGTCTGAGTCATTGTATAAACCGAATACGACACTCGTTTTGGGAAATCCGCGAGAATGACCAGTTTAGTCGCGTGCCAATTAGTCTCAAACCCAACACATAGACAGCCCAAAACAATTACTCGCGTGCCTCGATACGTCGGATCGCGATGGCGGCATTGCGGAACACATCAACGTTTGAGTCGGTGATCGCGCGGCGCAAAGCGGGCAGTGCCGATTGATCACCAATCAATCCCAGCGCCATCGCTGCGTTGGGGCGAGCATTTCCCTTAGCGTTTTCGAGGTTTCGAATTAAGGCAGGGACGGCAAGTTCGGCGGACGGACCAAGCCTGCCCAATGTGTTGGCGGCAGCCGCTTGCACCGAATGATGGTCGTCGTCCAAGGCCGTGATGATGGCTTTTACTGCGTCGGGAGACTTAGCAGCGAGTTGGCCAAGCGAGACCACGGCGCAACTGCGTACTTCCGACTCTCGACTTGCCAACGCGTCGCGCAGCGCCGGGACAGCCGACGCGTCACCAATCAATCCCAAGGCACGTGCCGCTTCCCGATCCACGCCGAGCCCATCCCGGTTCAACGATTCGATAAGGTCATCGACGGCAGTTTTCGCCGCGGGACCAATCTTGCCAAGCGCCTCGGCCGCCGCGTAACGAACCGTGTTGACTGGATCATTCTTCAGCCGGTCGACCAGTGCTGCAGTAGCCGACGCAGCTTCAGGTCCAAGTGCGGCGAGACTGTTGCATGCGGACTCTCGCTGATAACGATCTTCACTTTCCAATTGGATGAGCAGACTCATCAAGGCTCTTCGATCCCACCACTTCAATTGAAAAGTGCCGGCGTCGTGAGTCTTGGTTCCGGGTTTGAAGAGCAACATCCGCGCCTCGCTTGAGTGATATCCTTCCGCAGTGGCGCTCAGTTCATATTGCAGACCGGGAGTCAAGCCCATGGCACGGAAGCGGCCTTTGCCGACGGATTGGAAATTCAACTCCAGCGGTGAAACTTCATAGCCAAGGTGGATATAGCGGCGCAGGTAGTAGATGACGTTGGGGGTTGCGCGCGCGATCGGTTTGCCTTTGGGGTCGACCACGCGAACTTCAACCGCCACTGTTGGCGTTAATTTGACCTGAAGTCCCTCAAAAATGCGGTCGTCGCTATCCGTATCAAAATCAACAAAACCGCCGGCGCTGCCGTCTTGCGAACGGGCCACCGCAGTAATCTTCATTTTTTCGTTCGTCCGGCGCGGCATCGAAAATCGGCGCTGGTAGCAAACAAATCGCCCCTCTTCGTCCGTTGTGAGTTCAGACGCGATCGAACTGCCAAAGTCAATACTGCTTCGCTCTAGCGGTAACTCAACTCCGGGAATTGGTTTTCCACCTGACCAGTTCACGTGGAGATACACTGACACGCCTTTGGCCGGCTTGCCGCCTGAGTCGAGTACTTGCCCGATCAGTTTCGGCGCGCTGTGGACCTGAAAGTCCACTTGCTCAACGCGCTGATTGTCTTCGACCACTACCTGGCGTGATTCGTAAAAGCCGTCCGTTGACTTCTGCGGGTAATAGCGTTTGGGCGTCCCTTCGCTTTGCACGGTGACTTTGCGGGCAGCGACGTACAGTCGGTACTTACCTTCTTCGTCGGTTGTTACCGCGTCCCAGTTCTTGTCCGCCGTCGAAAAACGGATTCTTGCACCAACAACGGGCTCACCTGTTTTTGCATCACTAACCAATCCGGAGATGCTTTGCGGCATTTTCAGATAAAGAT
>CAYFJO010000982.1:0-2458 GCA_964343305.1 uncultured Pirellulaceae bacterium
CTTCACAACTCGGACGTGTTGGACATCGTGCAGGAAAGCGCGACAGACTTTCAGCCGCCACAACAAGCCGGCGCCGGAAACGGCGGAACCGGTTTGTATTGCGGCGAGCAGGACATGTTCGCGTTTCTTATCGATCCAACCGGCTGGACCGAAATCGACGGCGAAGCGTTCGCCCCCGGATTCTTCGTTTGGAATTCGGAAGTCGGACGCCGCAGCGTTGGCATCGAGACGTTTTGGTTCCAAGCGGTGTGTGCGAATCACATCGTTTGGGATGCCACGGAAGTTGTCGAGTTCAGCCGCAAGCACACGACCAATGTGCATGAAGCCCTCGCCGAAATCCGTCGCATGATCGAAACGCTCGTGGCCACCCGCGACTCGCGTCGTGATTCGTTCGTCAAAGTCGTCCGTTGAGCAATGGAAACCAAGCTCGGCGATGAAGCGGACGAAGTCGCGGCCACATTGACCAAGAATGGAATCGCCAAATCGCTGGCGACCAAGGCACTGGAAATCGCGCGCCAACAAGGTGGTTCTACCATCTTCGCCTTGGTGGACGCACTAACTCGCTTGTCGGGCCAAGTGCAATTCGCCGGCGACCGCACGGAAGCGGACCAAAAGGCCGCGAGTCTGTTAGCACTCGCAGTCTAACCGCACGGACGCTTCGGCGACAAAGCACGCCGCTCGGACGTGGCGTGCTTTGTCTTTTGTTTGTTCATCTCTCCATCCCTCTTTCCATTCGTAAGGAGCCATCCCATGGCCAGACCCAAAGAGAAAGAAAAGAAACGCCCCGTTCACGAAATCCGAGTCGGTCGCATCCGCGCCGCGATTTGGGAAAACGAAACGAAGAACGGAGCCCGCCACAACGTCACGTTCTCGCGTTTGTATCGCGACGAGGAAGGCGAATGGCACGATTCAACCAGCTTCGGCCGCGACGACTTGCCACTGCTTTGCAAAGTTTCCGACCGAGTCCACTCGTGGATCTTCGACGAAGGACAAAGCAACGCATCGCAACAAGACGAGCAAGAAGTTGATTTTTAATCAAAGGTCCGAACTGCACCACCGGACCATTTCATTTGGGACATCTATGTTCGACGAGAATCCGTAAAAACAATAAATGAGAATACGCTGGTGTCACTCGGACGGATTCACAAATGGCAGATGCCTCGGAATTTCAACCTGCACGCGAACAAGATGCTTGGGCAACACTCCGCGGCTTCAAATACCAAATTGATCTCTCAATTCTGAGATGGCTCAGTCTTGCACCCAATCAATTCCTTGAGCTAGAACGCGGCGAGGATATTGACGTAGTAACGCGGGCGATGTCCGCCGATTCGGACGACGAATTCATTCGGATACTCGAACAAGTCAAAGTTCGGTCAATAAACTTAACTCTGCGATCCAGTTCGGCACTTGTAGCATTAGCCGATGCTCATGGCCAATTCGTCACCAATGGCGACCTCGATCTTCGATACTGTTTCACCACCAATGCCAAAGTAGCAAAGGAAAGGCCCAGTCCATTCAAATGCAAAACGGCTGGAATTGAATTGTGGGAGTCTATTCGTCGTCGCCAAGTTGTCGGTGAACATTGCAAGGATGTCGTTTCTCAGCTGCGAGAATTTCTCTCACAATCCGCTAGGCCACGCAAGTCTCCTGAAGATGTCTGGAAAATCTTTGTTGATTTCACGAGAGACACTACATATGAAGCGTTTTTGAATTTGATTTTGAGATTTGAATGGAGTTGTAACCAAGCTAACCCTAGCGGCATTTCCGATGAAGTTCGACGCCGCATGTGTCAACACGATGCAACTAGTGATTTCAGTATCGACGAATACTATGACCGCCTCTTACTTTTCGTCTTTCGCCTATTGACTCAGCCCGGCCTTAAACGGCTATCTCGCCAAAACCTCACCGAGCAATTCGCTCTGCCCACGTTGCCAGTTGATGATCACCACCTAATAAATCAAGTACACAGTCGTTTTCGTTTGTTTGAGGAGAGACTCAATGAAATTGAGTCAACAGTACGTGCCCTTTCGGCCGACGTTCAAAATTTGGCACGTCGATATGAGGATTCGTTCTCCACAATTGAAACCGTCACGTCGTTGTCGCTTGATTCGCCGCCACTCGTGTCACATCTCTCAAATCGATCGCAGACTGTTGCAGACCTCTACTCAAATCTAGCAACACTCGATTGGCTGGGCATATTCGGATCAGTTGACACAGGGAAAACTCAACTATGTGCACTCATCGCAAACTCGCAAGACAAAACATTTCGGTGGGTGACCTTTGGGCATGAGATGCCGACATCGCAAGCATCGCTCGTTTTGCATGAGGCAATGCGACTTATCGCCAATGAACCTTCTGCAACAAAGTCGAGTGAAACAATCATTCAAGGTTGTGAGCAGCTTCGGGATTCAATATTGGTATTGGACGACCTTCCGAGACTGGCCAGCAACGAGTCCTT
>CAYFJO010000983.1:0-2458 GCA_964343305.1 uncultured Pirellulaceae bacterium
CTGTGTTCGGTCAGCGAAATCGGATCGCTGCTGAGTGTAGAACAATTGTCTCAATTGTTCCGCGAGTGTTTGGGACAATGGCTCTACTTGGGCCGCCCATCGAGCCTGTTGCTTCATCTACGCTGAGAATACGGGAATCACAAAATTCAAGGGGTATGTCTGCTGTAGGTCGGGCACTCCTGCCCGACAAATGACGGCCAGGAGTGGCCATCATACATTCAAACTAGGACACTACCATTTAAGGCCGAAAGTTGCATTAGAGGAAAATACTCTCAGGATTTGCTTGCAATTTACGACGGAGTTGTTAAATTCCTAACTGTATCGGGGAAGCTCCCATATTCTGGGTTTTCCACGGGCGTGTAGAGAGTTACGGGTAGCAAATTCAATCGGCACAGGCATTTCAAATCGCCGTTCAGGACATCGCCGATTCGCCGACAACATTTTCGAAGTGGAAATCACCACATACGACAACTTTGGTAATGAAGATGTCGGCATCCAAGACAAAGTTCAGGTTTACCTTACGACGAATGCTCGTGTACATCGCCGTCTTATGCTTGATCATGGCACCGATTTGTCATTGGTGGCGCGGCTATTCGCGCTCCATGTCGGTCGTCAATGCGCTGAACGCAATTGACGCGCGGCCGGTTTATAGTTTTCAAATCCAAAACGACAGCATTTTCCAAACGTGTACTTTTCGTGGTGGTTTCGATCCAGGGATGATCTATTCCATTGTAGGCTACGAGTTTCACTATGCATCGCCCATTACAGAGGAACATCTCAAGCAACTACAAAAACTCCAATCGCTTGAATATCTAAGAGTCGGTGGCAATCCGCATATCTCAGATAAATCAGTTGAGTCGATCGCAAAACTCAAGGATTTGCGCATCCTAGATATCAAGGGTACGGCGATAACCGAAGACGGTTACCTTGAGTTGAAGAAACGATTGCCGCAGGCCCGAATCCGGTGGTCACGTACGAGCGTTAGTCCAGCTAAAGAGTCGCGGACGCAAACAGTGCTAAGTGGGGACAAGTTAGGTCTACTTTCTGAGCAGAGCCTCGTCTTCTTTTCATGTCCGCATTAACGTTAAAACGCAGAATTAGATTCACGTTCAAGACGCTATTGTTTAGCATTGCGTCGCTATCCTTGATTCTCGAGGCGAATCAAACGGGTCAGGACTCTTTGTTTGGCATGTTTCTGTCGAACACAGTGATGGTTTGGCAATGACAACCAAGCGGATGCGGCTGACTAGGAGAGTCTGACTCATGCGAGTTTCTAGATCTATTACCCTAGCAACGTTCTTTGGATTCGTCGTGGCCATATCGCTAGTTCAGTTGTTTTCACCATTTAACGGAGACTCGCCCAAGAAAGAATCTGACTCAACCGCACGGAAATTCCTGAGTGTTGAACAGACGATTGGCCTTGCCTTCCTCAGGCTAAACAATGGTGGCGGCGATTATTTAGATGATCTTTTTAGATACGCAAACCCAGAAGCAAACCCGATCTTGCGAAAGATTTTCGCTGACCAAAAACACTCTAGAACTCATGAGAACATTGCCCGGATGCTTGGATGTATCGGAGATGAAAACGACCTTAAGCTCTTGGAGAAATTGAATCTTGAACGAAATTCCTTGGAGTCGCTTTATGCCATCGGCCAAATGGCGCGTCGAAAGATCCCAGGTGCCGACGATTTGCTTGATCGTATGATTTCTCAAGGTTACTGGGACGACGTTGAGTATGAACTTGTCCGTGAATCGTTGAGGGATCAATTTCCATTTGAATATGGAATGTTCGTAAGAATGATGTGCGTACGAACAATCGCCGGAAAGAGCGATGTCGAGGAGCTTTCGAAAGAATTCCTTTCGAAAATAAAGAATCCATCCCAAAAGAAACACTACCAAAGGCGGTTGAGTAAGGAACGGATGAAATTCCTTGAGTTTAGGCAAATTGACAACGAAATCCCTGATGACGTGCGCGCGCTATTGTCACGCTTGTACGAACAGTATGCGCCAACCCTTGGCCTAGACGTTCGAAGACTAACGCAGCGACGTGAACAGCTATCTGTTGAGGAAACGATTGGGAGTGTGTTTTCGACAGCGGAACAAAAAAATGAATGGCTTGACGATTGTTTTAAGCGTGCGAACCCTAAAGCGAAAAACTCAGTGTCGGAAATTCTTGACAAGAAGGACTACTTTAGATTTCATGCCAATGCGATTACCATCCTTGGCTACATTGGCGGCGACGACGATGCAAAAAAACTCGAGCAACTAATACTTGAGCGATATCGTGAAAAGATCCCTGACGGACCGGTTGATCAACTCGACGCGACGTTTAAGAGCCTGGGGCGAATGGCTTGTCGTGACGTAAAAGAAGCGTCAGACATTCTTGATCGAATGCTGAAGATCTCCTATTGGACCGAGGAGAGATTTGGACGCAAAAGGTTTGGCCATTGGAAGTATT
>CAYFJO010000984.1:0-2450 GCA_964343305.1 uncultured Pirellulaceae bacterium
AAAAAGTCCAACAATCGACCCTCTGCCAGCGCCCGCCCAATCGGAACTTTCGCTTCGCCAGCGCACAATAGATTCTCCTGGACATGCGGATGCGTCGTCGACTCACTTGAGCCTGCCGGATGAGGATCAATCGCGATGACGTCATACGATTGACGCTCCGGTAGTTCGTCCCAGTCAAGTCGAACTTCAAACGCGCCCAAATGAACGCTTTCCAAGTTGATCGGCTCGGTAATGACGGACAGCGTCCGACCGCGCAGATTAAACTTCACGTCGGAGAACTCGTCGTGCAGCGCTCGCAGTTCGTCATAGATCGTGCGAACCGTGATGGGTGGATTGCGTGGTTGTTGCGGTGTTAGGTTTTGCAGGCACTCTTGGACTTCACGCGCGTGCTCTTCAAGTGCCGCTTTCAGAGCAGTCTGAACTTGCCGAGTCGCGGCCTGCCAGCCGCGGCTTTGAACGGTACTCAATCGTTGGGAAATTTTCAGGCAGCGATTCCAACTCAAGCTGTTGAGTGGAATTGTTGCCGGCTGAGGTGATTCGCGGGCGTACGGCCGATGAATGGCGGTTGCCAAATGGAACGTTGGATCGTATCGTAGTGGCATAGTAACTCCGAGTAGTGAATTGGAAAAATCATCGTGGCCCTCTCGCGATCGGTTTGATTGACCAGACTCTTGCTGGGTGGACGATCCCACCCTAAAGTGATCAAGTTGCGATCCGCGTCGACGGAGTGGCCGTCAGCGAGTTGACCAGATCAAATCGATGGTGAACGAATTGGTAAGCCGCTCGGCTACGACGATACGATCAACTGCTTACCAAAATGGAGTCATCGATGAAGAATCCGTGGCATATGTCGGGGACGGAAGGCACAGGTCAATACTTTGTCGTTCTACGTTCATCGCTTGGTCGTCTCGGGTTCAGAAGACTGGTTGGTTCCTACCGTCTCAGAATTGAACCCGAACAACGAACGAATGACGTGTTGCTGGCAAAGTTGTTTTCCAAATCGTTCGGCTGGAAGCAACCGGGGGACCCAAGCCAGAGAAGGTACAGTATCGTCACACCGGAGAATGAGTTTCCCGAATTACTTTGTTCTGCAATTCGGGCACTATGCCGGCAAGGTCATCCCGAAGTCAATCCATCGGCACCAAGTTCGTTGCAAGATTTGGTAATTCGGATCGGTGATCCACACGAAGCCTCATGGCAGAATATTTTCATCTCGTATCGACGAGCCGATTCTAAGACCATTGTCAGGGACATGTATAATCGCCTCATTGAGCATTTCTCGGAGTCCACGATTTTTCGAGACATCGACAGTATTCCGTTGGGATTGCCTTTTGAAGAGAAACTGCTTGACTGTTTAAGAAAAACAGCAGTCGGAATCGTCGTAATCGGCCGTGATTGGTTGACGGTCGCAAATGAGCAGGGAACTCCCAGAATCGACGAACCAAACGATTATGTACGGCGAGAGATTGAAGAGTTGTTGGTTCAGGACATTCCCGTAATTCCTTGTTTGGTCGCAGATGCTCAAATTCCAGCCGTAGACGACTTACCCTCTACGATCCGTCCGCTCACTGGCCGGCAAGGGACTCCAATCCGTACCAGCGCTGGCTTTGACCAAGACATGAATCGACTAGTTTCACAAATCAAGCAAATCGTCGCCAAGAGCATTTTAACAAGCGAACTTCGCGACTCCGTTCTGCGGGATTCAAGTCAGTTAGGCGGATAGACAATTTTGAGGTGCCAGAAGTGTTCATTGAACAATTGCTTCACGCGCCCTCGATTTTGCACGGCGTGATGCTGACTCGGTCGCCCTGCTGAAGAATGTAATCGCTGGCAACCGGCTGACGATTGACGCGGATCAGGAAATCGCCTGGCAAACTGTTCGGCATTTTCTGCTGAAAAAGTGCTGACACCGATCTGTTCTCTTCGACTTCGATGTAGTCCGCGAAGCCAGCGCCCAAATTGTTGATGAAAAGGATTTGCATAAGATTCACTCCTTGGTTCGTTGATTCTTGATTCAAAAGGCGAAACCAGACATCCATGTCGAATAGGTATTCGTTTGGCGTCTTATCAGTTCATTGCGTACCGACCGGTGCGGCGACCCCGTGTTAAGCCAGCCAGTTCTGCTCCAGCCACTTCCGTTCCGCACTCAACGCCGCGCTGCGCAGGGAAAACGGTTCTAAGACCGGGCCATCGATCGGGGACAAGTCAGCAACCCACTGCCCGTTGACATCCGGTTCAACGTGACTTGCGCGGCGGATCGTGACGCGACCGAGTTTTGCGATGTCAATTTGTTCGTTGTAGACGCAGCGCGCATTGCCACTTGGCTGAATGATTATTTGCATGGCAACCCTCATCGCGGACGTCGCAGGATGTTTCGTCGCGGCCGATCGACCAATAAGCCGTCAAGCGCAGACTGAACGCCCGTAAGCTGCTCGGCGACATGCTCTCGT
>CAYFJO010000985.1:0-2445 GCA_964343305.1 uncultured Pirellulaceae bacterium
TCGCGTTTCACCCCGACATGGCTGATCCGGATAGCGACGATCCGGTCGCGCGCGAATCGACGCGATTGCTTTGTGCGGCTGTACGTGGTGCGCAAACAACGCTTGACCCGAGACAAATGAAAGAGTGGACGCCCAACAGCCGCTACGGTGGACACGCCTTCGGTTTCAAGGGCGATCCAGAAAAGAAGATCTCGCAATTCGACGAATTTCTCGCCGGTCGTGAGAAGATCTTGCCATGGATCGCCGAGTATTCACCCTACGCACTGGTATCGAGCGATGATCCACCAATCCATCTGTTCTACTCCGCCGCACCCGCGCTTGGCCAGCCGCAAAAGGACCCAACACACACGTCAAACTTTGGCGTGAAGCTACAAGAGCACTGCCAAGAGGCTGGTGTCGATTGCGAATTGGTTTATCCTGGCGCACCCGATGTGAAACACGAAACAACCAGCGACTTTCTCGTCCGAAAACTCATAGCGAATTAACCAAATGAATCGACGTGCATTTCTGCAACAAACGGCTGTCGCAACTTCGATGTGTGCCGTTGGCCATGCAACCGCTTTCGCGGTGGAGCCCGAAGCGGTCATTGATATCGGGTCACGACGCGAGTTGTTTGTTGACGGCTATCTCGTCGACCGATTCATTGGCAAGGCACAACAGCGACTGCATCATCCGGTTCCGCGTGAGATCGCACTGGTTCACGACGAACCCTGGGAAGGTACGGGCAGCGGATACCACAGCGTTTTTCAGGATGGCGACGTCTATCGCATGTACTACAAAGCATGGCACCTGGAAGTGTCGGACGGGAAGCTCAACACCGGGCGACACCCGTTGTATTGCTGTTATGCCGAAAGTGACGATGGCGTTCGCTGGACCAAACCAAAACTCGGTTTACACGAATTCAAAGGATCGAAGGAAAATAACATCACGATTGCCAGCGGCAAGTTCGGATCGCTGAACGTGGATGCTGGACACCCGGCGGTTTTCATAGACGAGAACCCAGACGCTCCGGCCGATGCTCGCTACAAGGCGATTCTACGGTCCAGCAATCCCAACGGGCTGCTGCCTTTCAAGTCTCCCGACGGGCTGAGATGGTCGCCGATGACCGACGCACCGATCCTTCATCGCAGGGGAGCATTCGATTCGCAGAACCTCGCGTTCTGGGATCCGACGATCGGCAAGTACCGCGCCTACTGGCGGATCTTCACAGCCGGCGTGACCAATGAGAAAGAGTGGAAGCCTGCCGGCATCCGTGCGATTCGCACGGCAACGTCCGACGACCTGATCCATTGGGGGCCACACACCGACCTCACCTACGTCGACTCGCCACCGCAACAACTTTACACGAACCAGATCAAGCCCTATCACCGCGCTCAGCACATCTTGATTGGATTTCCGGCGCGGTACATCGATCGCGGTTGGTCGGAATCAATGCGCGCGTTGCCCGCGCTCGAACAACGTAAACAACGAGCATCATCGGTCCAGCGGTATGGCACGACGATCACCGACGCACTGTTAATGGCTAGTCGCGACGGCACACAGTTCACGCGGTGGAACGAAGCCTTTCTTCGGCCCGGCATCGAGCGGCCTGACGCCTGGCACTATGGCCATCAATACATCGCCTGGCACCTGGTCGAAACAAAATCCAGCTTGCCGGGCGCACCGAACGAACTATCGTTGTACGCAACGGAAGGATACTGGCACGGCAAAGGCAGCGCGGTGCGTCGCTACTCGCTTCGACTTGACGGCTTCGTCTCGGTGCAGGCTCCGATGAGCGGCGGCGAACTGATCACAAAACCGCTGAAGTTCACGGGTTCAACACTTCACCTGAATTTCGCCACATCGGCCGCCGGCAGTATTCGCGTCGAGTTGCAAGACGCAGACGGCGCCGCAATCAAAGGACTCTCGTTGCCCGATTGCAACGAGCTATTTGGCGACTCGCAAGACCGGGCAGTCACATGGAAAGACGATGCGAGCCTTGGCGAGTTGAGCGGTAAGCCTGTACGTTTGCGATTTGCACTCAATGACGCAGATCTCTACGCGATTCGATTCACAAAGTGACGTACCAACGCAAAGACAAGCTGGCTTTGCCAATCTCAACGATAGCGATCTTCGAATACCTTCACGGCCGTCTTAACGACGGTTTTGTGCATCTTCAACCTGTCGTCGGAGTTTTGCTGCATACCGGTTTCAATCGTAAAGGCGGGGCCGAACTTGCGGGCCGCAAAATCAACCAGATTCAATCCTTCGCCGCGCTGTTTCGGGTCCAACCAAAATACACCAGGCTCAAGTTTGTCAAAGAACGATCCGGGACTGTAGTCGTCGTCAGGAAAACTGACGCCGGTCGCGGCGACTGCGCGCGCTGCTTCGCGGGCCATTCGCAACTCCCACACTTCGTCCTCGTCGGTTTGCTGCCGGCGAGCGGACATCCAAAAATCGTCGCCG
>CAYFJO010000986.1:0-2443 GCA_964343305.1 uncultured Pirellulaceae bacterium
AGAAGAATTGGTCCTTTGAACGGGCCGAGCGCACTTTCGATGGAAAGAAGGGTTCACTGTATCAGGACCTGTTGAGCGCGGTTGCGGAAGCCAGGAGGATTTCGAAGCCCGAGTTCTGCGGCTTTGTCTGGCGGCAGACAAAAGCCGATGGAACCAAGAGAGATCTCGCGGAGGAGTATTACGATACTTTCAAACAGTTGATCTCAGACCTGCGCAAGGATCTGGGCGCTCCGAAGCTGCCGGTGTTTATTCTGGCCCACATGAATGACGCGGACCTGCTCAAGAAAGTTCTGTCTCGCATGAGTGCCGAGGACTTGGCCAATGCGAAAAAGTCAGCCGGAGGACGGTCCGTAAAAGACCAGGAGCAGTTGCAGGTTGTTCTGTCCTGGCTGTATGACAATGACTTGCCCAACGCGAGAAAACTGGGACGCGGATCGCCCTACATCGCAACTGTCATCATGGCGCATAACCGAGCGAGTCGAGAGATCCCCAACGTGATCGCTGTCCATCCCGGGGAATTACCCATCTCCGAAGACGGCGTCCATACCACCGCCGAGGGTCAGATGATACTCGGGAAGGTCACGGCTTCTGGGGTGGAAGAATTCTACAAAGCAAATAAGTGAAACCCTTGTGAGTTCAACAAGGTTCGGGAGAAATCAGATGAACGTGACAACCAGACGGGTAACTCGACGACGATGGCGCATCTGGATCCCCCTTCTAGCGTATCTGGCTGTGAGCTTGCCCGCTTTCGGAGCATTGCCTGTTGCAACGGATCTACATTCGCATGGCATGACACAAGATCAGATCGAGTCGCTTGCCGAAACTCTGCGTCAGGCCGTACAGCAAGAGCGGGTTGCGGGGTGCTCCTTTCTTGTCGCACACAAAGGAGAAATCGTCTTTCGAAAGGCGTTTGGATATGCCGATCTCGAATCGAAGCGGCTGTTCACAACGAACGAATTGTGTCCGATCGCATCGGTCTCCAAACCCTTTCTGGCAACCGTGTTAATGGTCCTGGTTGAACAGGGAGAGGTGAAGTTGGAAGATCCGGTGGAGAAATACCTGCCGGAGTTCAAAGGGACAAGGGTTGAAAGCAGCCAGTCGCCAGCGCGGCCGATGACAGTTCGCCACCTGCTCTCGCACACCGGAGGCTTTTGGGGGAACAAGGGAATCACTCCCGAGAAGCGGGATCTGATCCGCAATTTCAAACGCCCCCTGGCCGAAGCGGTCAAAAGCATTGCGGAGTACGATCTCGTGTACGAGCCGGGAACGAGATACCTTTACTCCGGCTCCGGATATTGCGTGGCGGGTCGGGTCGCGGAAGTCGCGCTTGACCAATCGCTCGAGGAGATTGCACAGGACGCCTTGTTTCGCCCCCTGGGTCTGAATCGTACGACCTATTTGCCCTCGAAAGAAGCACGCAAGACGGTGCCCACGGCCTATCTGAGACAGAACGGGAAACTGCGGAAACAACCTTCCATGGCGGAGCGCGAACTCCGCTTCATCCTGCCGGGGGGATCGCTGTTCACAACGTTAGACGATATGGCTGCGTTCGGTCAGATGCTTCTGAACGACGGCGTGTACAACGGAAAGCGAATTCTTTCCGAGGCGTCAGTCGCTGAGATGCGGCGACTACAGATACCCGAAGAACGTTGGAAGGCCTACGGATTGGGATGGTTCCGGGGCGACGTTTCAGAGTCCGGCTTGGCCGATCTCGTTTTTCACAGCGGCGCGTTGGGGGCAAAACTGCAGATTGACCGAAAGCGGGAGGTGGTGTGCGTTTTTCTTGTTCATCAGACCGCGCTCCAGACCCTGGACCAGAAAACTAAGCTCCTTGAACAAGTCAACGAGATGTTTCCGGCACCGAAATCCCTGCCTGATGGCTCCTCCCAAACCGAACGACGGGCAAGTGATGGGGAAGTCCCGGCTCCAACGGGAGAGGTGGCACCGAAATGGAAGACAGCGGGTTTGCAGCAGGCAAACAGCATGGGCGGCGGCGCAGCGGCGATACCGAAGAGCGGGAAGTTTCGCGTTTTCGTGTTGATGGGCCAATCCAACATGACAGGCGCGGCGCGGGCGTCCGAACTCAAACCGCCGCACAGCGAAAAACACGATCGCATCCGAATCTGGGCCAATGGACGCTGGGAATACTTCGTGCCGAGCGTTCGATTCGGGCCGGGCGTGTCCATGGCGCATCAGCTCGCGGCATACTGGCCGGAAGACACGATCGGCATCATCAAAGTTGCCAGTGGAGGGACGGGCATACGCGGATTCGAGAAGAATTGGTCAAAAGAACGGGCCGACCGCACCTTCGATGGGAAAAAGGGATCGCTGTACAAGGATCTGATGAACGCGGTTGCCGAAGCAAAGCGAATCTCAAGGCCTGAGCTTTCCGGCTTTGTCTGGAAGCAGGGAGCCGCCGATGGAACAAAGAAAGATCTCGCGG
>CAYFJO010000987.1:0-2441 GCA_964343305.1 uncultured Pirellulaceae bacterium
CCGACTGAACTGGATTTGAGGCCGTTTGGCAAGAATGTCAAACGGCTTTCTTTTTTGTACGTCTAGACTTAGGTGCCCCAAGGTACGGTTCAAAGATAGCGTTTCCAAGATCTCGCGTTTTTCAATCATCTTTGAACCGCGCCAAAGATCCGCCGCGTTTTGGCTGAAGTCGAATACCGCAATCGCCTCTTCGGCGTCTGTATTGTACGAGTCGCCGATTTCCGCCAACGATTCGTCAATCTGCGCCGCTTCGTCGCGAAGCTCGACAAGTTTGGCGTTATACGTTTTCTCGTCGACCGTGCCTGCCAGGAACGCGTTAAACAGTCGGTCCTGCATTGTGGCCAATTCTGTCTTTCGTTTTTGCATCGCTTTCGCACGGTCGCCTTGTATTTTGCTGACTTCCGAGAACGCGGCTGTTAGCGTGCTTCGGAACCAATCTTTGATCTCGCGTGTTGGAAGACGCAATGATTCTAAGTCAGCAACAATTGCTTGCTCTAAATCAGCGGCCTTCCAGCGAACTCGTGGATGATCTGCACCAGGGTGGTTGTTTGCACAGCGATAGTAGAGGTGCTCACGTACTCCACCGCCTCGCAACTTACGGCGTATCCGTTCGCCAGTGATTAAAGCTCCACAATACTCGCAACAAAAAAGGCCACCGGCGAGAGGATGGTCGTGTGTGGCGAACGCTGCCTTCTTGTTTTTGCCACTCAGAATGTCCTGACATAGTTGAAAGGTTGTCCGGTCGATCAACGGTTGGTGTTTGCCTGGGAAATGCTGGTCACCGCGTTTGATTTCGCCAATGTAAATTCGATTGTTGAGAATGTACGACAACGCCGTTCGATGGAATCGCGGCTGACTCTTTTGATAGGTGTGTCCTTCGTTTGCCAACTGATTGGTTAGACTTTCGAAGGTGTATTTGCCGGTCGAATACAATTCAAAAATGCGAATGACCGTTTTCGAATTCTCTGGATGTGGCTGATACGGCTCATCACGATTCGCGGGAACGTTCATATATCCATAGGCCGCTCCACCACATGGCCAACCTTGGCGTACTCGCTCGTCAATCCCCTTCAAAACTTCCGTGCGTAAGTTATCGCTGTAATACTGTGCTACGGCAGCCATAACGTTGAATGACAAAGCACCCGCGGGACCAGGAGCGAAATCGTTTTCCACAAATGCGAGCTTCACTCCATCGGTGTCTTCTAACTCCTGCAAACGCACTGCATCTCGCATGTTGCGACAGACGCGGTCGAGCTTGTGACTCAGGATCGCGTCGACCTTCTCACGCTTGGCATTCTTCTTTAGCCAACGGAGCATGCTATTAAACGCAGTTCGTTCGGCTCCGCGTTTCGCCGATTCGGCAATCACGAATTCCTTGACGACGGTCCAGCCTTCTCTTTGGGCTTTGTCACGATCCGCGCGAAGTTGCGCGTCAATTGAGTATCCTTCGCGCTGTTCGCGGGACGACACGCGAGCCCAAATCAATACATTCATTCGGTTTTCCTTTCACGATTCAATTTCATCAGCAATTCTGCAAATCTTTTGACGTTCATCAAAATCTCAACTGCCTCATCAGCCGACAGCACTCGTCCGTATTCGGGTGACCAAACCCGACGCGTTTCGTCAACTAATTCGTCGGTGATCCAAGCCATCGACAATGGTCGACACTGAGGCTCTTTGGGCACTTCGTCATGATGCTGGCTTTCACCGACAAATCCAGTTGATTGAGCCAATAACTCCATAAGAAATCGCCTTTTTGCAAGTAAGAGTTAGCGACAAAACCAACCGTCAACATCATGTGATTGAAATCGTTCACGGATTCGGCAAATGACCTTGTTCACGGTGTGCCAACTTCGTCCGATTTGCTTGGCGATCTGTGTGATTGATTGCCCTTGAGACAGTTTTGCACAAATGACTTGTTGTTCACGTGACAATTTGGCAACGATCGTTTGAACATCGATGGCCATAGCCACAGACTCAATTGGTTCCGAATACGGTTCACCTTGATCTTCGTCATCGGAACCGAACTTCAGATCGATTGGTTCGACACGTTGCTCATAGCGACGCCTAGTACGTAGCAAGGACTTTAGGCGACGATCAATCACAGACGTGAGAGCCGTCTCTTGGGTCGCACCATTCGACCTGGCTTCGTCGAATTCGAATTCCACAATGTCGAGAATGATTTCCTGTTGTGCGTCCAGCAGATCTTGACCAGAGAATCCCAACCGGCGTGCCCGTCGTTCGACTAACTCGACTTTCCAATCATCGACCACGCCTTCGTAACTGTTGCTGTACATCTTCGCTCCTTTCGGTTTGTGCTTTGGATCGACACATCGCCGATCGCATGAACCGATTGTTGGAGCGTTACAGGATCATGGTCTCTAGGTTTTGAAATGGGACAAGAAACTCATATGGTCCCCACATGGGAATCCATATGGGTG
>CAYFJO010000988.1:0-2441 GCA_964343305.1 uncultured Pirellulaceae bacterium
CCGTCGCGCATGGATTATCGGTTCCGCGCCAGCAATGGCCAACGTTCTTTTTTCCCGGCGACGTTAAACCTCTCGAACCAGACAAGGAAGACAGGGAAGAACTTCCGCCATTTTGGTATTTGGATGATTGATGCGAGTGTGTTTGCTGATTTCATGTAACCATGTACTCAGCTTGGACAACAGTACCCGTCGTCGCAGAAGAAAACAATCGAACTGATCTTACTCACCTCACAGGAGTCTCGCCAATGGCCCAACACAAAGTTGTCATGTCCCTACCACCGCGAGAAATCAAACGTGCTGACGCCACGTTTGCTGTCGAACGTGACGGAAAGAAGTTCGGAACGCTGGAAGTATCCAACGGCTCTTTGGTCTGGTTTCCACCCTACACGCAGTATGGATTGAAGATGAACTGGAAGAAGTTTCACGAACTCATGGACGAGAATGCCACGCGCGTTGAAAAGCGGTAGCTGTTCGGCAGCGAGTTGTCCCCGTAGATCCGTACGACGCACGAAGCGGCTCATGTCGAGAAGAAGAGCGAGCGATGATAAACGACGGCAAAGGCAACGTGAATGCCAACTCAAACATTTGAATACTGTTCGTTGCAATATCTGAATCAATGGATCATCCATGATTCCAGATACTGCGACGCGCTGGCCAACGGCTCGAAAAGCACAAGACTTGATGCACTGAAGGACGCGGCAGGCTTCTACAAGATCAGCAGAAACCTGCCCAAGGCAGGAGACACGGAAAAAGGGCTTCCCAGATATAAGCCTCTGCTAGACGTAATCGAATCGGTGAAGCCAGCCGACTTCAAAAAGGACCCAGTCCAGCGAATACGAAAAGTGGAGTCCACCATTTCACATAAATATGGTGGTCGAGGCGTCTTGTCTCTGACGACAAAGGTTCTTTGGCTGAAAGTGAAGCGCCCAATTATTCTCTATGACAAACAGGCCCGGACAGCAATCGGCACCAAGGACGGAGATTTGGACGGCTACTATACCGAGTGGAGAGAAGCGTTCGAACTCTTCTCGGGACAAATCGCGACCGCCTGCAAGAAGCTCGTTAGGATGTCGAAGTACACGGCCGACAAAGATCTTGCCACCGCAACTTACATCAAAGATGCCACGGCCCAAACTTGGTTTCACGAACGAGTATTCGACATCTACCTATGGAATAAAGGCGACCGTTCTTAGGCCAACGATTCTCGGTGGCGAGGCCGTGCGAAAGCTCGTAGGGGGTCGGCAGTTGAGTGCGACGGACGCTTGGGACGCAAAATAGTTTTGCAGGAAACCAACTTGACCATGTAGGTTCAAATATGTCTGACCTCCACCAAGACAAGATCCTCAAATCTCTTCGCGACAATGGCATGCGAATAACTCGTGCTGAACTTCAGGAGTTTCTTGATAACGACAACACATCGATACCAGGTTTAAAAATAAGACCTCGAGGTCGTGGTGTTGACTCCGGTCATGAGAATCGCTGGTACAACATATTATCGAGTGACATGGATTCGAACCAAGCTAATCGGCGCATTGTTGAATACATTTGCAAACACGGTTTGCGTTGATGGTTGAGTTTTTCGCTCCGCGGCTTGGTTCTTGGCGGCGTGTTTGAGAGTGTACAAATGACAAAATGGTTCTACTGTCCCGGTTGCCGCGGCGAAGTTGGTGTGCCGGACGATGAAAAGGCCGAAATTGTTGAGTGTCCAAGTTGTGGTACCAACGGCGGTATATATCCAGACAAGGACCTGCTTTGGCGACCAAGGCGTACGCTAAACCGACAGACGCTCGTATTTGGATTCCTCGTCGTCGCACTAACTATGGCGAGCGTAGTACCTGAAAGACCACATACATAGTGCACGTTAACGGCGAGTCGCGCTCCCTAAGATCCGTACCACCTTTTCATGTTATTCGAGGCACCCTCAAACGCATCAAAGTATGACCAAAGTTTTTGAGCATCATAGCCAAGTAGGAATTGGCCGGGTTCGAGAAAGTTGCTCATGTCGTATTCAGATTCGTATAAGCGGCGAAGCGCGCGTTTCGACTTTGCACTGTAATGTGAGAGATAATTGCGAATAGTGTAAACGTCATCAATTCGCTTTGCTTGTGTTGTTGATACTTGGAGGAAGGGATTTGATGCGACCGGTAACAGTTTTTTGGTAAAGCCTTTCAACGCCCCGTAGCTCGCAAAGTCGCGATATCCGTCACCGAATAACAACGCCGTACAGAGGTTCTTACTCGGATGCGACTGAATTGGAACACCAAAAAACTCTTCAAGATTAGACGGGTCCACATTCATGCAATCAACCAAATGTTCATCTACGAACGATTCCCAATTGGCACAAAGTCGCAAAAGCACGGATTCGGCAATGTCACGTTTGTCCTGAGCCGAGCTAATAACTCGTTGCGCAACAATAATGCGCTTCATAAAATCTCGATAGC
>CAYFJO010000989.1:0-2438 GCA_964343305.1 uncultured Pirellulaceae bacterium
TGACGTGGAACAAGTGCGGGTTTACGCAGTTGCAAACAAACCCCTCGCCGTAGTCGTCGAAGTCGATGCCCCAGGGATTCGTCGTGCCGTCGGCGAAAGGTTCCCAGACGTGCCGTACGGGATGATAGCGATATACTCCACCGTCAAAACGCACGCGTTTCTCG
Source organism: uncultured Pirellulaceae bacterium (assembly GCA_964343305.1). Classification (GTDB taxonomy): domain Bacteria; phylum Planctomycetota; class Planctomycetia; order Pirellulales; family Pirellulaceae; genus CAYFJO01. Next base: position 165 of record CAYFJO010000989.1, read on the forward strand.
CCGGGCGTGCCGGGTTTTCCAATCATCGACCAGTTCGTCCGACCGTGCGTTCCGTAAAGCCAGCCATCTGGTCCCCACGCGAAACCGTTTGCCAGGTTGTGCGCGTTGGCGTGCAAACCGAAACCGTCGAGAAGCACTTGTGGCTTGCCATCTGGTTTGTCGTCGCCATTGCGATCCGGGATGAAATAGAAATTGGGCGGCGACATCACCCATGCTCCGCCAAACCCAACTTCGATTCCCGTCACGTAATTCAATTTGTCATAGAACACCGTTCGCTTGTCGTGGTGACCATCGCCGTCGGTGTCTTCCAAGATCACGATGCGGTCGTTGCCCGTTCGCGTGTGGGTGGGATAGCTGTACGCCTCGGCCACCCACAGGCGTCCGCGGTCGTCGATACAAAAGCCGATTGGTTGCTGCACATCGGGCTCACCGGCGAACAGTGTGACCTGAAAACCATCGGGGACAACCATGGTTCGCGCGGCTTCGCCTGGTGGCAGTGGAACGTCCGCATCCTCAGCCAGGCAAAGGTTCGCGATGATAGAAAGAGAAACGGCAAAGACTCGATGCATGGCAAAAGCTCAAAAACGACCACTTGGTTAGTTCGAAAGCCATCTTACCATGTCAGCCGTCTGATCGCTTTGCTGACCCTGGAAAATGGAGAGCGAATCTGTTGCTCCGGCCGCTTCGTACGCTGCTTGTGCAACTGTCGGAGCCGTCTTTCCTTCGCCCGCAAGCCAAATTCGCGTTGGTGCGCAGAGTGCCAAAAGTCCCGGCAAGTCGTCGTACTTGCCAGCCCCGGGCATGAAATCGGGATGATACACGTGTTCGATCTGCCGGAATCGAAAACCGTCGGTGTCAATCACGGCTTGTATGTTCGGGTCACGTACGCGCGTGACCGCCGCGGCAACAAAGTGACCAGCACCGTTGACGCCAACGAGGCCAAGTTTCGCTTTGGTTATTCCGGAAAACTCGCGAAAGAAGTTCGTGACGGCCACGATGTCGTGCGTGCGGCGGGCGAATAGCGGCGGGTTATAACAATAGGTCCAACCGGCGAACGCTTCTTCTCCGGGAAGATTTCGTTGTCGGTCGAGCGGCCGACCATCCGCGAGAAACTCACCTTGATAAAGTAAGTCGACGCCGACAACGGTTGTTCCTTGGGCGAGCAATTCGCGCACGGGTTTGATCGGCTCGCCGTCATCGTTAAACAACGCCGACTTGCCTCGCCCATCGAACCAAAGCACAAAGCGTCGGTTGGGCTTCGGTGGATTGAGTTGCACGATGGGCAACTCCGCTTTGTGGCCGTCGATCGTTTTGTACCGAAACAGACCGAGGTCAAACTTGGGACGGTGATTAGGAGTTGCCTTGATTTGGAATGCGATGTACGCTTTGTTAGGGAGATCGCGCAACAAAACGTCCCACGCACCTCCGACGACTTGACGAAACTGGTGCAGCGTTTGTTTGTCGCGCGGGCGGAGTTTCGAGATTTGCCGCCCGGCGTCACGGGTGAACCAGTCGAGCAACTCTCGTTCGAACTTCGGATTCACTTTTGGTTGCGAGTGCTTGTCGTTCCAGACGGTCAAGTCGTCTTGCGTCAATCGGTCGTAGTCTTCCTCGACGATCGGCTCGTCCAGTCCGAGCGAAAGATGTTTGTTCAGCCAGCGATACATGGCCGCGCGGCTGACATAGTTGTAATTGTGCGGGAAATGAATGGGCGGCACGTGAGCGAGGTTTTCTTCGGCGCGCAGCGTTTTGTAATGTTGGCGAAGTTGGGGAAACCCGCGTTGGCTCATCGTTCGCGTCGCGTCGTCGGCCGAGATCAGCATCAACGGTTTGGGTGCATGAAGCGCGGTGAACTCCAGGTTATAAGTGCCGAGGCGAAAGTGGCTGATGTTTTCGCACGTGCACCCGCCTTGGCGATCGGTTGAGACAATGACGACGGGGACGGAAACCAGCGGCCGATGGTCGACCGCGCACAGCATGAAAGTTTGTGTGCCGCCGCCACTGCCGCCGGTCACGGCGACGCGCCCCGGATCAACATCCGGCAAACTGGTCAAAAAGTCCAACGCTCGGATCGAGTTATAGGTGTGCAATCCCATCGGGGTTAACAGTTGTTGCTCGGCCGATGCGCTGTAGAATCCCGATTCCGGTGGTTCTTTGAACTTGACGCGCGAACGCGAGAATCGATGAACGAGATCGAGCGGCAGTTGTGTGGAATCGCCGTAGCCGATCATGTCGTAATGAAAAACGACGCAGCCCATGCGAGCCAGTTGCACA
>CAYFJO010000990.1:0-2435 GCA_964343305.1 uncultured Pirellulaceae bacterium
AGACTTGTAGAAGATTAGGGTGCTTTCGGCTTAAGCAAGCAACGGCTTGACAACATGCGCCCCTTCAACGCCGGTCAGCCGCGCGTCGAGGCCTTGATACTTGACCGTGAATCGCTCGTGGTCGATCCCAAGGTTATGGAGGACCGTCGCATTCAAGTCGTTGATGTGCACGGGATTCTCGACGATGTTGTACGAATAATCATCGGTCGTCCCGTAGTCGATGCCCGGCTTGAATCCCCCGCCCGCGACGCAGGTTGAAAAACAACGGCCGTGGTGATCTCGGCCGTGGTTGTCCTTGGTCAGCTTGCCCTGGCTATAAATCGTGCGACCAAATTCGCCGCCGAAGATGACGATCGTGTCGTCGAGCATGCCGCGCTGTTTAAGATCCTTGATCAGTCCCGCCGCGGGTTGGTCGACGCCGTCACAATTGTTCTTGAGCGCCTTCGGCAAACTGCCATGCTGGTCCCAGCCACGGTGGAACAGTTGTACAAAACGCACGCCACGCTCGGCCATTCGACGGGCCAGCACACAGTTCGAGGCGAACGTGCCTGGTTTCTTGGAGTTCGGCCCGTACAGTCGAAACGTCGACTCGGATTCCTTCGACAAGTCCATCAACTCAGGCACCGATGTCTGCATTCGATACGCCATTTCGTACTGCGAGATCCGCGTTTGAATCTCCGGATCGCCAAGGTCCGCGAAATCTTCCGCGTTGATCTTCCCGATTCCATCGAGCATCTTGCGACGCAACTCTGGCGGTACGCCGGGCGGATTGGACAAGTACAGCACTGGGTCGCTGCCACTGCGAAATTGCACGCCTTGATGTTTCGACGGCAAAAACCCGCTGCCCCACAATCGCGCGTAGAGTGCTTGTCCGGGCGCGTTGCCAATTGAGATCATCGTCACGTAAGCGGGCAGATCTTTGGTGGGACTGCCAAGCCCGTAGCTCAACCAGGCTCCCATGCTAGGCCGGCCAAGTTGCTGGGTCCCCGTGTTAATGTAGGTAATCGCCGGATCGTGATTGATCGCCTCGGTGTTCATCGTGCGGATGATGGCCAGTTCATCAACGATCGACGCGAGATGGGGGATGACGTCGCTGTTGACCCACGTGCCGCGCTCGCCGTGGCGCTTGAATTGGAACATCGGCGCAACGCAGGGAAACGACTTCTGACCGCTGGTCATGCCCGTCAACCGCTGGCCGCGACGAATCGAATCGGGCAATTCGGTGCCGTGCAATCTGCGCATCGCCGGTTTGTAATCGAACATATCGATGTGACTCGGCCCGCCTGCCATGAACAAGTAAATGACGCGTTTTGCCTTCGGCGCGAAATGTGGCAAGCTTGGCAAGCCACCTTCGGCCGCCGCTGTAGCTTGGTTCTCTGAACCGAGCAAACTCGCCAGCGCGGCCGCTCCGAGACACGTTCGTCCGTGCGAGAGCAATTGGCGGCGAGTCAGTTGCAGTTGATGTTGCTGAAGCGGATTCATCCAAATTATCCTCGCGTGAGCGTTTCGTCTAAATTCAATATCGAACTGGCAACGATCGTCCATGCCGCGTGTTCGGCGACGTCGAGCGACTCGTCACGCTTCGATTCACCAAAACCAAGCAGCTTCTTCGCGGCCTCCTGATCGGTCTGGTAGTATTCCAGCACAGCGTTGAACACGCTCAACAAAACTTGCTGCTTGGACTCACTGGGCACACGAGCAGTTGCTGATTCGTAGGCAAACGCCAAACGCAGTTCCGGCGAGTTGCCACCTTCGAGCATCATCCGCTGGGCAAGGTTTCGCGCGGCTTCGACAAATTGCACATCGTTTAATGTCGCGAGTGCCTGCAACGGCGTGTTGGTCCGGGGCCGGCGAATCGTACATTTCTCGCGCGTCGGAGCGTCGAAGATCTGCATCGTTGGCGGCGGAGCCGATCGCTTCCAGTAGGTGTACAAACTTCGCCGATAGAGTTTGTCGCCGTGATCCTGGACAAACTTGGGGTTGCCACCCAGTCCAACTTCGGCCCACAAACCGGGCGGTTGATAGGGTTTCACGCCAGGTCCGCCCATCTTTCTGTTGAGCAGGCCGCTGAGCATCAATGCGTTGTCACGAAGGAATTCGCCTTGCAAACGAAAGCGAGGTCCGCGCGCCAACAGACGATTATTCGGATCGCGAGCCAATAACTCGGGAGTGACTCTCGCGCTCTGCCGGTAAGTCGCCGACATCACCATCTGCTTGATCATGCGTTTCACATCCCAGCCGCTCTCGCGAAAATCAACCGCAAGCCAATCCAGCAATTCCGGATGACTGGGAAACTCGCCTTGCGATCCAAAGTCCTCGGGCGTCGCCACCAACCCGGTGCCGAACAGCATCTGCCAATAACGATTCACCGTGACGCGCGAGGTCAACGGATGATTTGGCTGGAAAAGCCACATCGCCAGTCCGAGCCGATTCGA
>CAYFJO010000991.1:0-2435 GCA_964343305.1 uncultured Pirellulaceae bacterium
AGATAATATAATTGATGAAGATGATCCGGTACCAATCGTAAAGAAGCTGATGCAACTCCAAGTCGCTCCAGTCGTTTTCAGGAGCGAACCCGCATCGCAACGGCATTTGTTCAAGCGAATCGATCTTGTCGTAGAGCCCAAGACGCCAGCGAGAGGCTCGCTCAGGCGAATGATTGTCGCGAATCCAGCAGTAGGCTTCGTCGAGTTCCGCCTCAGCCGGTTCGGAGATGTTAACTGGGTGTTTCATGCTTGCGACCAAGATCGTCGAGCGCATCCCGGAAGGGGCGCGTTCTCCCCTCTTGAACCGCTTGCCAACCGCGTTGAATCGCGGCAAGCGAATCCTGAAGCTCCTGCTCCGTGCCGACGCCCATCATGTCACGGTATACATCGATGGACATTGCGACGATGTTAGTTCCCTGAATGTGAATAGGGCCACCGTGCTGATTGGCAACAACTTGCTCGATTTCGTTAGAAGTGGACATGCGACAATTATATCACAGGTTTGAGTTAAAATGACAACCTGAATCCATGCTTATTGAGACCAAACATGTTTCAAGAAGAAACAAGCCCCGTATTTCGCTTGTAGTGGACGATCTCGACCTAGGTCGACGTTTGATACCCCCAAACTTAGACGCAATTTCACGCTCAGTCTCAATAAGACATTTCACCAGTTCGTCCACAAACACTCGATGCGACGTTGTTTCTTTTCCGTTTGACCTGCGTTGTTTGGCATATCGAAATCAAAACGTCGCCAGTCTTTGAGCCATTGATCGTAATCATCACTGCGGTAACCGCTGATGGCCGCTGGACCAGAATGTGCCCGCATCGCGGCGACGAGCCATGAATGTTGCATGCGAGTCATTTCAAATGGTCCGTATGCTTTCTTGGCTGTTCGTGTGCCAGGCAGGTAAGGCGGATCGCTGTAAATCAAGCGATGAGCTTTCGCGCGACTTTGCCACACGGTCCACCAGCAAGGCTCTTCAACAACGTCAGCTCCATTCGCACGCTCAATGATTTTGGAAAGCTCGGTGTCACGAAATGAATACCAAGCATTTTCATCTCCGGGAAGTCCACCTCTTTTACGCTCGGACCATGCGAAACTCGTACCGAGACCGCCACGAGAAAATCTGCATTGAATCAGATAGCGAACAGCACGCTCGATTTGCGACGTAGGATTTTGTTCTTTGGTTTCCTCAAAGACAGATTGCTCGTAGGGAATCGAGGAAAGGCGTTCTGACAGAATCGATGCGTGACGCTCGCGTGACAAGACTTGCCAGAGTGCAACGACATCAGGATTGATGTCGCCGAGAGTTTCACGTTTGAACTTGGGCATTGCGAGAAATACCGATCCACCGAAGACACATGGCTCAAGATATTCAGTCGGGTTGCCTGGTGCTGAAAGTAAGATGGGTACGATTTGCCTCGCAAGATAATATTTTCCACCGTGTGCTTTCACCGGTGGTCGGATACGTCGGATCTTTCTGCGCGTGTCGATACAAATATCTGCAAACGCTGGTTGCGTTTCCTGCAAATCCGAAAACTCGAAGAGTTGTTGAACAAGTTTGTCCTTGCCGTCATCTTGGTCATCAAGTGCCATCAGTCAAACAGGTGTAACTGTGATTGCTTTTCACCTATAGTCTTCGGTTGCTGTTGTGGCTCTTCCTGTGCGACTTGCTTCACGGCTGGTGGTACTTGTTGCAGAGCGACTTTGCGAATTGCGTTCCCCCAAACCTGGACACGCCCCGTTTCGTAGATGAGTCGATTCTCAACCTTGAGCGTATCGCCCCAGATGACATGACCGTAATGATTTCGTAATGCAAGATTGATCGCGGTCATGCGGACACAACGCAAATCGATGTCCTGGCCGATGAAGTGCCAATTGGGTTGGATCTCGGCAGCAGCAAGCAACATGCGGCCAGACCCACAGCATTGATCTGCCACGGTTTTCCTGCCATCGAGATCCGTGGGCTCTGTTGGCAGGTTCATCGTCGCCATGAGTTCGCAAAGTGGCTCCGGTGTCAGAAATTGGCCCGCCTGGCCACGGCTGATACCGCCCTCAAACATATCGCCAAGGACGTCATTGCTTGATTCGGTCATTGCATTCACCAGTTCGGCAAAGAAACGGATAATCGTGGGACCGCCGGCGGATTCGCGCGCATTTCGATCAGCTGAGCGGCGCGCACTAATTCAGCGTCTACTTCGCGCTCTTCTTCTCTGTTTTAGTTTGCTTCTGAGGTCTGCTTCAGAACGGAGAGATTTCTCACCCGTCTCCTTTTCCGTTTACTTCGTGAAAACGCGCTTGGACTGGCGAAGATTCCGTCTACTTCCTTCGAGACTCTGAGTAAGTAGATTTTCTTGGCGCGATTTGGCGCTTTGACCCTAGAAATGCCCAGGGAAGTTTTGCACAACCTCCCCAGGCTGTCCGCACGGGACAT
>CAYFJO010000992.1:0-2429 GCA_964343305.1 uncultured Pirellulaceae bacterium
CCACGACACACACAACACGAAAGCCGTTGGGGCCGTAACGGCCCGTGGGAGTGCGCCTGAACCGAGCCGCGGCACGACAGTTCAAGGCGTCGTTGTACCAGGACCCGCCACGCAACACGCGAAGCGAACCACTAGCTGCTGGACCTTGTGGATCAACGGACGGCGAGTTTTTGTAATAATTCTCGTCGTACCAGTCCGAACACCACTCCCAGGCGTTCCCATGCATGTCGTACAAACCCCAAGCATTCGCACGCTTCTGACCGACGCGGTGGGCGTATTTCTCGTCCACATCATATGCGTTGTCGTCGAACCAGGCATGATCTTTCAGCGCCGAAGCATCGGCACCAAAGCTATACGCCGTCGTCGTGCCAGAGCGGCAGGCGTATTCCCATTCCGCTTCCGTCGGTAAGCGATACGTCCGGCCCTCCTTAGCACTTAGCTTGCGGCAATACTCCGTCACATCTTCCCAGCTCACATAACTCGCAGCATAGTCCGAACCTTCTTTCACGTAGCTTTTGTCTTTCCAAGGCTCCGTTCCCATCACCGCTCGCCATTGCCCTTGAGTCACCTCGGTCGTTTGCAGATAGAACGACTTGCTCAGACGAACCCGATGTTGCGGTTCGTCATCATAGCGACCGTTCTCCGATTCCGGTGAGCCCATCAAAAACTCGCCCGCCGGGATCACAACCAGCTTCATACCGATGCTGTTGGTAAACGGCTCACCCGGCTTCGTGTCAGGTGTTGCCGGAGGCCGAGTTGGACCGCTATCGATTTTACCAAACGAGAAATCCAACGCTTCCACTGTCAGATCACCGCGCAGGAAAGGCCGCTGCGATTCGTTGAAACGGTCAGCCACATAGACTTTGGTCTTGAGCCCGGCATACCGAGATAACTCGCTGAGCGTGACGCTGCCACTCTGGTCGCGGTCGGCCTTGCCGTCCAGACCTTCCAACAGAAACTGCATGAACACCCCGTGACCAAACTTCTCGTCTTCCCAGGAGATCTCACCCGCCGTGCAACTGTTGAGCAGGATCAAACCCTCCGGCAGACCAGTACTCTTGATCGATTTGGCAAACTGCTTCGTCGATTCAGTCAGGGTCTTCTGGCCGCCTAGCTGCGGGTCGTTGCGGCAGGCGTCAACCACCATCAGTTTGAGTGAGGCGGCCGAATCCTTCATCTGCTGGTAGATTCCCGCCAGGGAAATCAGTGTTTCGGCATCACCCAACCGGGCCTCGCTCGGGCAGAGATAGCTGTGGCCCTTCAGATGGACGCCGTGGCCGCTAAACGCCAGCACAACCATGTCGTCTTCACCCGCCAGATCCAAGACCAGTTTGATCTGCTGCTGAATATTCGCCTTGAACGGCAAAAAACGATTTTCCTTTGCCTCGTCGTGCAATAGCTTGACCTGCTTTTCAGCAAATCCCATTGCCACCAACCGATCCCGCAGCGCCCGCATGTCAGCCCCGCAGTAATTCAGATCCTTGACTTGCACGTAATCGTCCACCCCGATCAGAATCGCCCAGCGGTTGACGTCGGTCATCTGGGCGAAGACCGGCGCGGGTGTAAGCAGAAAAGACGCAACGAACACCATCGCGATGAAAACCATCAGGCCTAGCTGGTGTCGCATCAGATGCCTCCCAATCGAAGTCGAAATTGAGCAAAGGACGCCGCATGCATAAGCACCTATCATCACAAAATCCAATCTACTATGCAAACGCTATTTCCGTTGTGCCAAGTACCATCAACCGCGGCCAATGCCGCCTGCTCTATCTGAGAGGCACTCAAGCAGACAAAGTTGCGCGCCGCTGGCTCGATTTTCAGGATTTCATGCCCGCCATTTTGGATCCCAACAAAACATCGATTCAGGCCGGCTTTTCTTTTTATTTCCGAACCGCGCAATTTTCTTCCGTAGCGCCCCTCTTCCATGTTGAAGACAGTTCTTTGTGCTTGCTTCGCCGTGCGAATCAAGAGGACTGTGGCCCATGTTTGGCGGGCGGTGCCCGCCCCTTCCTGGTGAGGAGACGTTACGATGAAACGCGTTATTCAATTTGTGATGTTAACCGTGGTTATGGTATCGGTGGGAGCGGGAGCTTATGTTGCCAGCCCCGCACTCAGAGCTAAGGTCGCACGCGAGTCGCAGTCGCTGTTGGGCTGGACCGAGGCAGCTCGGCAAGCCGACCCAGTAGGATTCACCGAGTTTGTCGAGCATCAACTCAGAAACGATTTGAACGAACTGAAGTTGACTCGCCGCGACTTGGCCATGGAAGCAGGAACGCTTGCCAAGAAAGAAAAGGAGCAACGAGATCTGCTGGTTCATGCCGAGCAGTTTGCCGCCGAGTATCGCGCCGCTTACCAACAGGCGACCGAGGCGGACGCGTTTCCGGTGTCGATTCGCCATGCAGACTACTCGGCCGACGAAGTCGTCAGCC
>CAYFJO010000993.1:0-2424 GCA_964343305.1 uncultured Pirellulaceae bacterium
CGTTGGACGAATATGAGGCGCTGTTGAGGGTGCAATATAAGCCGGGGGCTTTTGCCAGTCTACTATTTTCGACCGACACCACGGATACCCAACGCGGTAGACTCTTGCAGCGGACGCGAGAGGTTGGTTCGGCAGCGGCGACGCATTTAATTTTCTTTGATCTCGAAATTGGGGACATCCCGCAGGAAACTTTTGACCACATCATCGGCGACCCACAGCTTTTGTCCTACCGTCATTACCTCGAACATCAGCGTGCGCTGGCGGCACACCATCTGACTGAGACGGAGGAGAAAATCTTGGAGGAAACTGCCAACACACGCGGACGAGCGTTTAGACGGTTGTTTACTGAGATTACATCCCGTCAAACTTTTCAAATCGATAACAAAGAATTGACCCAAAGCGAGTTGCTTGCACTCTTTTACGACCCCGACCGCGAGACTCGCAAAACTGCCGCTGCTGCTTTGACAGATACACTCCAGCAGAATACCCATGTGCTAACTTTCATTTTCAACACACTGCTTCACGAAAAGCAAATTATGGATGGATTGCGGCACTTTTCGTCGCCTGAAGCAGCGCGGCATCTTGACAATGAGATGGACGAGGCGGTGGTCAACACGGTCGTAGACGTGTGTGTGAACAACTATGCAATCGCTGCCGACTATTATCACCTCAAGCGACGGTTGTTGGGTCTGGATGAGTTGACCCACTACGATCGATATGCCCCCATCACCGGCGGGCATACCGAACTCTCATTCGTTGAAGCGCAGGACGTTGTGTTGGACGCCTTTGGGCAGTTTTCATCGCGGTTGACGGAAATCACTGAGCCGTTCTTCAGCAAACGCTGGATCGATGCTGAACTGCAAGTGGGCAAACAAGGTGGAGCTTATTGCTCAGGTGTCACACCCGACTTGCACCCCTATGTTTTCATGAACTACACAAGTAAGCCACGTGACGTCATGACACTGGCGCACGAGTTGGGACACGGCGTTCACGACGTGCTTGCCAGCAACCAAAACGTGCTCAACTACTATCCTGTATTGCCGCTGGCGGAAACCGCGAGCACCTTCGGTGAGATGTTGGTGTTCGACAAATTACAAACCACCTTGTCTGCTCCGCAGGAACGCCTGTCGCTGCTATGCGGCAAAATCGAAGATACCTTTGCCACGGTATTCCGTCAGATTGCGATGTATCGTTTCGAACAAAAAGCGCATCGTCTGCGCCGTGAAAAGGGCGAACAACCTGCTGAAGCCTACTGCGAACTCTGGCAAAGCACGATGCAGGAAATGTTCGGGGACTCGCTGACGCTAGGCGACGAGCACAAGTGGTGGTGGCTTTACATCCCGCACATTAATCGTACGCCATTTTACGTCTATGCTTATGCTTTCGGCGAGTTACTGGTGCTGTCACTCTACGCGCAGTATCAGCGCGAGGGTGAGTCGTTTGTGCCCCGCTACTTCGACCTGTTGAGCGCTGGTGGCTCTGCGTCTCCCGCACAACTGCTCGCCAACATGGACATTGACATCGCTTCCCTCAACTTCTGGCAGAGCGGCTGTGATTTGATTCGCTGGCAAGTTGAGCAGGCAAAGGAATTGGCGGACCAAAAGTAACAAAATCTGTTACCGGAAAAGATTCTTGACCGTGGCAGACGCTTGAAGTCCGTGCGTGGATGGATAAGCAGAATGTCCAGGGACATAACGTTGTGGCGGTCGGCCTTCACCGCGTTGACTGAGCCCTGCGGCTATTGTGTTGATGTTCACTCAGGCTTTATTTGGGAATGGTTCACAATTTGCTGAATACTCTGAATCAAGTCGGAAAGATTTTGTAGCTATACGTTTGACCTTTAAATACGTGGCGTTATATAATATTTAGATCAATGATTAGGACGTTCAAGTGCAAAGAAACTGAGAAAATTTTTGCCCGTCGGCGTTCCGGTAAATTGCTCCATAATATTCAGCAGGTTGCTTTACGTAAGTTGCGTATGCTGAACCGTGTTGCAACGTTGCATGATTTGCGTATGCCACCTGGGAATCGTTTGGAAAAGTTAGGTGGAGACCGGGCTGGTCAATATAGCGTTCGTATCAATGACCTATGGCGTATCTGCTTTCAATGGCGGGATGGTGACGCTTCCAATGTGGAAATTGTAGATTATCACTAGGAGGGTACGATTATGAAGGAGAAAAAGCTGCATCCTATCCACCCCGGAGAGGTTTTGTTGGAAGAATTTTTGAAGCCAATGAACTTAAGCCAAGATTGTTTGGCCCTGGATATTGGCGTCCCAGTCAGACATATCAATGAAATCGTGTTAGCTAAACGTAGCATGACTGCCGATACCGCTCTTCGGTTGGGGCATTACTTTGGCATGTCTCCCCAATTCTGGTTGGGTTTGCAAATGGATTATGACCTTGATGTAGCCGCGGACGCTCT
>CAYFJO010000994.1:0-2419 GCA_964343305.1 uncultured Pirellulaceae bacterium
GTGAAATCGTCTGCGCCCCGCCGTTGTCGCTGGTCACGATGACAAGAGTCTTCTCCACGATTTCCTGATCGTCGAGTGCCTTGATGACGCGCCCAATCTCCAGGTCGAGACGTTCAATCATTTTGATCAGAGTCGCGCGATTCTCGGGCTTCTTCTTGTCTCGCGGTTTGTCAAACGGGATATCCGGATCCTGGATCGGATCGTGCGGCGCCTGAAACGGGAGGTAAATGAAAAACGGCTTATCGCTTTCCGCTTTGATAAAGCGAATCGCTTCGTCGGCAAAGATCGTGTCTGACCAGACGCCTTCGCGATTCAGAGGTTTGCCGTCCTCGTAAATATCGAGTTCACTGGTGCGTACGACTTTGTGTGTATAGAAATCGTGATTGAGGTGAAGACCGACCCAGCGGTCGAATCCGAAATCGTTGGCGCGTCCGCGGTTCAGATTCGACACGTTCCATTTGCCGAAGCATGCTGTTCGATACCCGGCGTCCTTCATCATCTTTCCGATCGTCGGGTGCTTGATCGGGTCGAGATTGGGCGAACCGCCGCCGTAGTAGTCCTCATACGTTGGCCCAAACCGCGCCGGATAGTGTCCAGTCAGAAGTGCGGCTCGCGAAGGTGAGCAAACCGGGAACGCAGCGTAACCATCAGTGCAGCGAACGCCCTCTGCCGCAAGCCGGTCCATGTTTGGCGTCCTGACATCAGGAGCGCCGTAGCAGCTAACGTCACCGTAACCCAGGTCATCGGCGAGGATGAGAATCACGTTGGGTAAGCCTTCCACTCGACCCGATCGCGGCTTCGCCGCAGGGACTGCGCTTCGTCCGGTGAATTCCGTCACCTTGATGTCATCAATTTCGATGCCTTTGTCTCCACCTTTCTGCATCCAGAGCAGCTTCCGCTTGGTCGCGTTGAAACAAGCATGTTTCAACGACTTACTCCATTTCTCACCATCAACAGAAATGCTGACCGTGTCGCCCCGGAAAACGAGCTTCACTTGACGCCATACATTGTCCGAGAGATCGACGTCTTCCTGAGGCAACTTCTTATTCAAGCGGTAGGCACCACTGACTTTGTCTGCCGGGCGTCCGTTGTTCTGGCGGTCGGGATGATTGGGATCCAGCGAATGGGCGTCGATTTGAAGCTGGACGCCAGTGCGATTCAGCTTGACTCGCAGCATATGATCGACGCTGCCGAAGCCGTCGTCCCCATCAATGAAGAACCACACCATGCCACCGTTCTCCAGGTGACGGTAGCGGAAAGAGATCTCGAGGTCCTTTCCTTCCACGCCCAGATAGACCATTGGTGGATACTTGCCACCACTTTCACCGCGTGTCCAAAGCACGCCGTCACGGACCTGAGTGTTCTTGTTTGGGATCCTGGTCTGAAATCGGGCGGGGTCAAAATCGTCAAAGGTTTCGCTGAATCGGAAGGGAGCTTTTGAGGGAGCCGTTGGGCGGGATGTTGTCTTCGACGCCTCCTCTGGCATCATGGGCTTTTGCGAAACCTTAAAGTCCCAACGTTTTCGATCTTTGGCGTTGCCATCCTGCGAACCGATTTCAATCCAGTCAATCTCTGTCAGCCTCTTTGAGTCCGACAGAAAGAGTCGCATGTGAACGAGGCGGCCTTTGACGTCGAGCGAGACACTGAACTCCTGCCAGTCTCCGCCAGCGACATCGAATGATTTTCTTTGTCCGGTTTCCGGGAAACTGTTTTGGTCTTCGGTGCGCCACTGCAGTCGAGCAGTTCCGTCCTTTTGTGTCCGAATTCGAAGCCTGACTTCAACGGGACCGTTTGCCCGCACTCTGGCGTTGGCAATAAACGGTTGACGCCCTGCGGGGCTGATCCGCAGCGAGTCGCCCTCGACGGATGCCTCGGCGTTCTTCGCGATCCATCCCAACATGGATTCTCTATTGACTGGCTTCGAAGGTTTGGCAGCGCCCAGTTTCTGTTGCGACGACTTAAAGGCTGGCGGCATCTTCAACCCACCAGCCTGCACGCCTATCTTTGATGGATCGAACTTTGCGGGATCAAAATTCGGATTGGGCAGTGGCACGACGACCTTTGCTTCGGCGATGTAGTCCTCAATCAGCTTGTCCAGTTCTTTGACTTTTTCCGGGTGAACCGTTGCGAGGTTCTTGTTTTCACCGATATCCTCGCGCAAGTTGTACAGCCGGTATTCATGCTTCCGGTCTTCGCCGTAGTGGAAGGTGCGGATCAGCTTCCAGTCTTTGTGATGCACCGACATCGACGGCGGAAGCCACTGCGGCGTGTTTCCATGTCCCGGCACGTGCGTGAACATCGGCCCGCGATCCATCTCTTCACCACGAAGCGCTTTGGCGAAGTCCACGCCGTCGATGACGTGGTCTTTCGGTCGCTCGACGTTCAGCATGCGAAGGATCGTCGGATACAGATCCGTCGA
>CAYFJO010000995.1:0-2419 GCA_964343305.1 uncultured Pirellulaceae bacterium
TGCCGGTGGCCGACTACCATGCCGACACCAGCCCGCTGGTGCGGATGCTCCGCAAAGGGCATCACAACGTCCGTCTCGACCAGGAGGCCTGGGATCGTCTGGTGACCTGGATGGACCTGAACGCTCCCGCCTACGGCACGTGGCTCGAGATCCCCGGCGTGCGCGGCAATCCGACAGTCAGCCAATGTCGCGACCGCCGGATCGAGTTGCTGCGGCGCTACGGCGGAATTGACGAAGACCCCGAAGCGATTCCGGACGTGTCGCGGGAACCGGTGACTTTCGTGATGCCGTCTGAGACAGCCCCGGCAAAACGGATCCCGGTGGCTGGTTGGCCATTCTCTGCCGAACAGGCCAAGCGCCGCCAAACCAGCGCCGGTGCCCGGACCACGATCCAGATCGATCTTGGCGCCGATGTCAAGATGCCGTTGATGTTGATCCCGGCCGGAGAATTCGTCCTGGGTGGTTCGCCCAGATATGCCGATGAAACGCCGCGGGGAAAGGCAACGATCGGGCGGCCGTTCTGGATGGGCAAGGTCGAAGTGACCAACGAGCAGTACCAGCGCTTCGATCCGGCGCACCAGAGCGGGGTCGAATCTATGTTGTGGCTGAAGTGGAGCTGGGAGGATTACGTCAACTTGAACCAGCTTCGCCAGCCTGTTTGCCGGGTCTCGTGGGACGAGGCCAACGCCTTTTGTTCTTGGCTGTCGCAGAAGACCGGCAGAAGGTTTTCGCTGCCGAGCGAAGTCCAGTGGGAGTGGGCCTGCCGGGCAGGCACGGACACGCCCATGAATTTCGGCCCGCTGGGCGCCGACTCGGCAGCCTTTGCGAACCTGGCCGACGCATCGCTGCTTAGTCCGTTCGGAAGTCCGGAGTTGGTCAAGCAATTCTATGCGGTGGATCCCGTGAACGACAAGCGGCGGGTCTCGGCCGCAGTCGGAGACTACCAATTCAATTCCTGGGGCCTGCACGACATGCACGGCAATGTGAGTGAATGGACCAGCAGCGCCTATCTCCCGTATCCCTTCCGCGCCGACGACCCACGGCACACCGATTCCGGCACGCGCAAGGTCGTCCGCGGCGGCTCGTGGTATGACCGCGCCGACTTGGCGCGTTCGGGCTGTCGTATGAGTTACTGGCACTGGCAGCGGATCTTCGACGTGGGATTCCGCGTGGTGTGCGAAGTAGATTAGAACGGAGGAAATCAAAGGGTACAGGACTCATTGTTTTCCGATTCGTCGCAGAAGCGAACTTGCGGTGGCCACGGGGACGGAGCGTGGAGGTTAGCCCCAACCGCTTCGCCGTCGATTCAAGCCAGCAGCGCTCGCCGAATGGACTTCCACGTTGCGCACGCACGGCGTGTTTGTCTTGAACAGCTTTCGAACATTCGGTGCCGAAATGTCGGCGCCACGACAACAACAAACAACTCACCGGTTGCGCTGAACGGCGGATCGCATCAAGCTCACCCTTCCTCAGCGGTTCGTTGACGCGCTCGACCCAATTCGGCGAGCGGGGAATCGGCCAAGGCGACAACAAGCGCGGGGCAGGTTCGGCCTTTGGTCGGCAACGCCACAGGGAACCCCAACGCCGAGCTTCCGCCCGCTGCACCAACTCAGCTCGGAGCGCATTCCGCTCGACTTGCCGACACGCCGCGAGAAAGTGCCCATCCTCTTGGATGGGAAAACTCTTGAATCGACCCTGATAGACGTGCCCTAGCAGCGAGAATAAGAGAGATGACAAAATGAGTCGGGAATCGGTTAGTAGTCATTTGCCATTCTTGCCCTTGCGTCGCGACGCGCGCCGGCAGTTAACAACTGAAGTACGTGCGCATGTCGCCCAGGATACGCACAAACTGCATCAACCCTGCTTCGGTTTGGTGATCGGTTTGTCGATCCACTGGTTTGCGGCGTCGTTGTTGGTGAAACGTTCCTTCACCGGGTCCCAGGCCAGTTTCTCGCCCACCTGGATGGCAATGTGTCCCAGGTGACATAGCGAGGTGACTCGGTGGCCGACTTCGGCCGGTTCCAGAGTTTCTTCCCGCGACTTGACGCAATCGATGAAGTCCTGTTTGTCGCTCTTGCGGCGGAAATGGAGTTCGTCGGGGCCGATCTGGGACTGCAGGATCGATGCCGGTTCGGCCTTGACGGTTCTGAAGTCGGCATAAATCCAGCCATCGGTGCCCTCGATCTTGAAGTACGGCTTTCCGGTCCGGTACGTCCAGTTGACGCCATTGGCGAAACGATATGTGATCTCGAACTTCAGCAGCACGTTCCAGAAGCTCTCGGGCGGCGGGTATTTGCCAGTGCCTACCACCTCGACCGGCCCGGTCCGATCCAGCCCGGTACACCACATGGCGCCGTCGTCTAAGTGCGTACCCCAATTCGTGATCATCCCATCGCAGTAGAACAGGTGCCGCATCCAA
>CAYFJO010000996.1:0-2418 GCA_964343305.1 uncultured Pirellulaceae bacterium
ACACGGTCCGCATTGCCCTGCCCAGTCAGATCCGCCTGGAAGGCGGCCATGGCTTCGCTCAATTCAGTCATAAGTCGGACGTGACGAGGTGCTTGGCCTGCGTGAGTGTCATATCCACCTTGAGAAACATAAAACACGCGAGTGCTCAGGTTCCCCTTGATCATCGCGGAAACCATCTGCAATGACTGGGCCAGCCTGGATTCGGGATAGGCAGCGTCGGACTTTTGCGTACTGATCAGTTTCAGGAGTTCGTCACTCGCTTGATTGGAACTGGTTGACGTTTTCGTAATGAAATCGAGAGGAGACGAACCCTTGGACGCCTTGGAATCCGATTTATTGAGTTCCCGGTACATTTTCTTTTTCATGTTATCTTTGCCGGCGGCCAGGTACTGGAAGGTACGAGGATCCTTCAACGCCAAGCCGGTGTGAATTCGGCCCCGCATCGCCGCGGGCGATTGGCCCATGTTGATGGCCATCGACAATTTGGAGTCAATCACATCCTTGAAGGCTGTGTCGGTATAGCGACCAATCCAGCCGTAGGCTTCTTGCCCAGATGCACGGCGAAATTCATTATTCCCCATGTGCCAGATGTCCATCGACGTGAAATGGCTCTTGTTCGGATTGGGATAACCAACTGCCTGGACCACGGCCAGTTGATTGTCATCGTACATTTTCTTGAAAGGCACAAGCGCGGGGCAGAAAGCCGAGTAGTCGTCGATCTTCAAAAGATTCACACTCGGAGCACGCAGGGTGGGGCGATACTCAGCATAAGCATCATCGCCATACGGAATGACCGAAGCCAGACCGTCATTGCCCCCGCTCAACTGAACCACGACCAGAATCGGCTGATCAGATTCCGCTTTGGGGGCCGCCATGGAAGATTGAATCAGGAAGTTGGGCAGCGCGGCTCCAACGCCAACGACGCCGAGACCCTGAGTGATGAAACTACGACGAGTTGAAATCTGTGGCTTTTGCATCGGGTTTCCCTTTTCTTTGTTGGTTTCATGAGACGTGAAATTGATTTTGCAAATCGCGCTACCCCAGACAGTCCACTAGTGGAAAGTCAGCTCCGAGAACAGGCTCGCTTGGACAGCCAAGCCATTTCTCCAAGACTGTGGCGTAGACGCTACGGAAGTCGACGGTGTGCTTCAGATCCCCGCGGTCTAAGTCCGCATCGGCGAGGCTGGGAAGCTCGCCGTGGATGCCGGCTTTGACACCGGGGCCGATCAGGAACATGGGTCCGGCCTTGCCGTGGTCGGTGCCTTGGCTACCGTTTTCTTTAGCGCGGCGGCCGAACTCGCTGAACGACATGGTCAGCACGCGTTCGGAATTGCCCTGTCCGGCGAGATCCTTCTGGAACGCGGCGATCGCTCCGCCTAGTTCGGTCATCAACTGATCGTGCCGAGCCCTCTGGCCGCGATGCGTGTCGAACCCGCCTTGGAACACGTAGTACACGCGAGTGCTCAGTCCCCCGGCGATCAGAGCCGCGACCGTTTGCAACGAAGTCGCCAACCCGCCGGTCGGATAGGTGACCTCACTTGTGCGCTTTCCGGCCAGTTTCAGGATCTCATCGCTGCTGGAAGTCGCGTTGAGGGTCGTTCCGGTAACGAACTCCAGGTTCTTGTTCGCCGATCCTTTGGCTTGAGTCATCTTGTTGAGCTTTCGATACAGCGTACCGAGCCGCGGATCCTTGCTCTCGGGTTGATAACGGTACAAATCGGCTCGCTGAAATTTGATGCCGGGATGCTCCTTGCCGAAAATCGCTCTCGGCGATTTGTTTCCGCCCAGCGCGATGGCCAGCTTAGCGTCCCGGTTGCCTTTGAACGCGTGATCGCAGTAACGGCCGAGCCAGCCGTAAGAGACCGCCTGGCCGGAATTGTCGGCCGAGTGCCAGATATCCATCGATTTGAAATGGCTGCGATTGGCGTTCGGATAGCCGACGCCCTGTACGGCCGCAAAGGCCCCTTGATCCAAAAGGTCTTTGAACCCTGCGAGATTGGGGTGCAGCCCGATCTCGTCGTCGATTTTGAGAACTTCGTTAGCAGTAATGCGAGTTTCTTGGCGGTTGTTTGCGTAGTGGTCATTGCTATACGGAACTACGGCGCTCAGGCCATCGTGGCCGCCGCTCAGTTGCACGACGACCAGAATGGATTCGTCGGAGCGGGCCTTCGGTCCGGCCAAGGCCGTTTGAATCAGAAAGTTTGGCAGGGCCGCACCGACTCCCACCAAACCGAGTCCCTGAGTCAAAAACTCTCGACGCGTTGCAATCTGAACTGACATGATAGGACCTCTCCTGAGAAAATGGCTTCGATTTTGTATTTCGTTACGTCAATTGATATTCCGGCATGCTCATCATCAGCACTAACAAGGCGATGAGCTTTGCGTTGACCTGTTGCTGCTGGCCCTTCCATTGAGAGG
>CAYFJO010000997.1:0-2417 GCA_964343305.1 uncultured Pirellulaceae bacterium
GACAATCTGCACGAGGACCGACTTCTGGTTTTCCTTGTGTGTGTAAAACGTTTGTTCGGCTGTAACGGGCAGCGCAGTGTTTCGGGGAATTAACACCGCGGTTTGGCGACGGCCGGTGTCTCGATCTGTGCCAACGACGCCCAGATTGTGCGAGTTGACATTAATGATGTTGAGTTTCGGCGACTTGCCAGCATGGCGGTCCAGAAGAATGGCGGCACGAATGGCCGCACCGTGCGCAACCGCCTCGTCCGGCGATACGCTGCGGTCCGGTTCCTTGCCCGACATGCGTTTCAGTAACTCAACGACCGCCGGCATCCGCGTCGATCCGCCGACCAGCAGCAAATGATCGATGTCGTCCCATGTCATTTTGGCGGTCTGCATCGTTTGGCGAATCGTAAACTCCGTGCGTCCCAGCAAATCGTCGGTCATTTCTTCGAACTCGGCTCGCGACACGTTCACGAGTGACGATTTCCCCTGATAGTCACAGTCGATGGTCGTCTTGTTGCGCGTCGAAAGGGTGCGTTTGGCGTCTTCACAACCGCGCCACAAGCGACCGAACGTATTGGCATCTTCACGCGGATCGACGTCATGTTCGGCCAAGAATTGATCGGCGACAAAATTCAACAATCGGTCGTCCCAATCGCGTCCTCCCAATCGCACATCACCGTCGGTAGCCAACGCGATAAAATCTCGGCCATCCGTCTCCATGATCGTGACATCGAACGTACCGCCGCCGAGATCGTAAACGAGAATTCGTCTCTTTTCGCCTCCACCTTCGGGCTTGATGAACCCTTGATGGAACCCATAGGCGAGTGCTGCCGCGGTGGGTTCATTGATGATGTCCATCACGTCGAAACCTGCGACATAGCCGGCATCTTGAGTTGCTTTTCGACGCGTTTCGTCGAAATAGGCGGGCACGGTGATAACCACCTTCGAAAACTCGCCGATAATGCGTTGGGCATCGTCGCGCAGCTTGTTCAAGATCCAAGCCTGCAGCACTTCCGGCGGAAACTGTTTGTCGCCCAAAGTCTTATGGAACATGCGACGTCCCAAGTCACGTTTGGCACACTCGGCGATCATTTCCATGTCCGTGGCCATCGCCTTCACAGCTTCTTTGCCGACGATCACTTCTTCATCTTCGAATAGCAACACGCTGGGCGTCGTTTTGTCGCCTTCCGCGTTCATCAACGTTTGTGGCCGGCCCAGATCGTCCAAGTAGGCGATCGCCGAAAACGTTGTACCCAAATCAACGCCAACCGCCTTGTGTCCGAGAGAGGCAACGTCCAAATCCTTGGAGCCCACCCTGCCTTCCGAAAGCGTGTCTTTGTTGATGTTCAGATCGGTATCAACCGTCAACTGGTCTCCCGACATGTCCACCGTGACCGACTGTTTGGGTTGCAAATCCTGATTGGCGGCGGCGATCTGCGGGTCTTCTTTGTCGATGATGCGGGTTGGTGTAGCGGTGTCGATGTAAGGCGCGGGTTTGCCGGCCGAGTCACCCACGTCGAAGTCTGTATCGTCCACACACTCCTGCAAATCGCGAATCAATTCGGTCATCGACTGGTATCGATCGGCGGGCTTCTTCTCGACCATTCGCCGAAAGACGGCGTCGATTTTCTCTGGCACATCGGTGCGTTTCTCACGAAGAGACGGAATCGGATCCAGCCGATGAGCAACTAGTTTTTTGATGATCGTGCTGCCGGTGTACGGAGGAATGCCGGTCAACAAGCGGTACATCGTGCAGCCAAGACTGTAAATATCGGAGCGTTGGTCTACATGGGCCGAATCGTCCGCTTGTTCGGGCGACATGTAATCAACCGTACCAATGATTTGATTGTCGCGCGTCAAGCCATCGTCCCGGGTTTCTCCGCCAATGGTCATCCCCATCCGCGCTAAACCCATGTCGAGAATCTTGACGGCGCCGGCCGAGTCCATCAGCAAGTTCTCTGGCTTGATATCGCGATGGACGATTCCTTTGGCGTGGGCATACTCCAATCCTCGCGCGGCCTGCAACGCGCAATCGACGGTCCGTTGAACGGAGAAGTGGCCGTTCTTTTCCACCATCGTGGCCAAGTCGTCTCCGTTGACGTATTCCATGACCAGAAAGTGCACGCCGTCTTCTTGGTCGGCATCAAACGCGGTGACAATGTTCGGATGAGATAGCTGCGCGGCGGCTTCGACTTCTTGTTGAAATCGTTTTCGGGCGTAATCCGATTCCATCGCCGCTTCGGGCAACACTTTGACGACCACCGGGCGTTTCATTACGCGGTGCTCTGCCAGGAACACTTCGCCCATGCCGCCTTCGCCGATCTTCTCGACGATCACGTTTTTGCCCAACACCAGGCCCTTTGGACGGCCCTCGGCGACGCGACTTGCCTGATAACTCGTGAGCCGTCCCTGTTTGACCAATTCGCGCT
>CAYFJO010000998.1:0-2416 GCA_964343305.1 uncultured Pirellulaceae bacterium
GCGCACTTGCCGTCGGGGGTGATCGCCACGGCGTTGACGTCGCCGGTGTGTCCTTCGAGCGTTCTGAGGCAGTTGCCGGTATCGACATCCCAGACGCGGACGGTGTTGTCGTGACTTGCGGACAACGCGCACTTTCCGTCGGGGGTGATCGCCACGGCGTACACGCTGCCGTTGTGTCCTTCGAGCGTTCTGAGGCACACGGGTTTGATCGGTGGGCCGGGGGGCCGGGGGTCGCGGCCGATCCATGGCTCGCGCCGTGTGGCACGAAGACGTTCGGCCTGCTGGACAATCGGGCCATCGGCGGCGTGGTTGCGTGCATAGTCGACGGTCAGATCGGGATGTGAACTCAAAACGTGGCTGTTTGACCAGACAAACGAGGCATACCGCTGAAGGCGAACATCGCGGTTGTCATCGTCCCAATAATCGCTGTCTGCATTGGATGCCGCCTCCGTTCGCAGCATCGCCAATAGGGCAGGTGTGGTATTAGGGGGCTCAGGCAGCGAATAGCCCTTTTCGTGCCGCTCGGCGTATTTTATCAACTCCTCGCCGTACCGGCGTAACGACTCTTCACGCTGACGTTCCTGCTCTCGCGCAGCTTGGCGTTCGGGTAAGGCATCGAGAGTGTTGGTGTAATCCCGCGCGAGGTCGAATACCATGTCTTGTTGGCACTTGCCTTCGACAAAACTCAGATCGGTGAGCAACGACTCCAGCCGGTCCCACTCACGGGCCGCGATCAGATGGTAGACGACCCAGCGCCAGGCGTAGGCGTCGGGCAGTTCGACAAGATCGCCCCAGGAGTCGACCAATCGCAGGTGAACGGCCACCGAATCGGGCAACTGCTCACCAAAGTATTGACGTATTACGTCATGTAAACGCACCGCACTGGCTTGCATGTCATATCGCACGAGCGAGAAGTCCGCCAATCGTTCGGCTAGTTCGCCCGCACCGAACTCGTCCGTTTGCCACAGCGTCGCCAGCGCCGAAAGCGGGATGTCGACGTCTTCGGGAAAAATCGACAACTCCCGGCAGGCGACTTGGTCTGCCTTTTCGAGTTCGTCGAGGCTGGCCCGCAGTGTCGCCGAGCCTGCCGAGTTTCGCTGGTCGCTGCTCGTTACGTTAAGCGCTGTGACGCCGCGCCGAGTCAGCGTTTCGATCAAGTAGCGGATCGAGTCGGCAAGTGACTGACCACGTTGGCACCGCTTGCGCATCAGGTCGCCAGCCAGTTCTAGTAACAACGGCCATTCGCCGAGCTGCCCGCACAAATCACGCAACTCGTTTTTCAAGATTTCGATGTCGTGCCTTAATTGGTCCGGCGTGTCTCTGCGACAGAGGGAATTGATCAACAGGTGTGCCGCTTCATCGCTGGTCATCTCGTCGACCAGTATCGGCGTTGCTTCGGATGCCGCGATGTCGAAGCGGCGGGTCGTGATCAACCGTGTACACTTGGAGCCACCACGCATGAAAAGCTCCAAGTGAGCCGGATCCCAGACGTCGTCGATCACAATAAGACAGTTCTTGTCCGCCAATCGTTCCGTCAGCTTGACGGCTCCATGTTCTCCATCTTCGAAGGCCGCCTTTTCGTCGGTCAGTGTCGAGTAGAGTTTTGTTAGGGCACTGCGAACGTCTGGCTGCTCGCCGAGTGTCACCCAAAGGATGCCGTCGTCAAACGCCTCGATGATGCGATCATCGTGGCAAAGCGCCGTTGCCAGCGTTGTTTTGCCAAAACCGCCAGCTCCTTGTAGCGCCGTGGTGATTGCAACCGGATCTTGTCCCTCGCTGCCTAGCACCTGTCGCAACAGGTCATTGAACTCACGCGGTCGCTCGACAAAACCGTGTGGCAGATCAGGAGCCATAAACGGCACGCGATCTTCGCGCTGAGGCGATTTTAAGTCGAGGACAAAACGCTCGCGCTGGTGTCGAAGATCATAGACGTGTTTTTTTCGCATCCACTGGGGCAGCGAGTCGAAATCGATCGGATGTTCAGGTACCAAGACCGGCAGAACGCTGACACCCTCTTGCCGTGCTAGTCGCCATTCCTTTTTTGTCGTCTCAGACTCCAAGGCACCTGGCGTCATGATCATGATCAGAAAATCGACGCTCCGAATGGCGTCCTCGATTTGCTTCCACCAACCGATGCCACCGACTAACTCTTCCCGGTCGCGCCACAGAGTGATTTCTGGCTCTTCCCTCGACAGCCAAGCCCGTAGTCCTTTGGCAAACTGGTCACCGTCGGCGCGAGCATAGGATACGAAGGCCGCCGGCGCGACGTTGGTCGGGCGGTTCTGTCTGCGCTTGCCGAGCCCCCGCTGCCAACATTTCAACAGTTTGGGAACTTGCTCGACCTTGTACCAGTGGCCTTTCGTGCGCGAATCGCTGCGGACCTCGCAGATCGGGGTGACGAGGCCCGCGTCGATTG
>CAYFJO010000999.1:0-2412 GCA_964343305.1 uncultured Pirellulaceae bacterium
TGGAGTCGTGCGGGGTAATTTGCTTTTCGCATCATGCATTGTTTCCGCAAACGCGCGATTGTCGGCAAGTGACGGTCCAACGCCTTCGACCAAACGTGTGATCATTGATTCCAGCACAAACGGATGGTCGGCGATCATCAGTGTGTCTTCATGAATCGCAAAACAAACGCGACGATTGCGAACATCATCCGAAAAGATAACTTGCTCGAAAAGTGCGTAAGGAACGTCGTGCTTGCCACGAACGGTCTTGGTCGCGAGTCGGTCCAGCAATCGCTCGGTGAGACGCTCCAGCAACTGGGTCGCGCGGACTCGCTGACCGCGTATATCGACCAAGACAACAAACGACGGATCGTGAAGTTCCCGCGATGGCACGAGAGCGAGAGCCAACTCGCGATCAGCAATCTTCGAAATGTCCTTCCATGTCAGGCCAAGCAACTCGATCCGGTCGATTATCGGTTCATAAAGTCCGTCACTCAAATGTTTCCACACAGAGTGTTTCGGGAGTTTTCGGGCCAAAT
Organism: uncultured Pirellulaceae bacterium; assembly: GCA_964343305.1. Lineage (GTDB taxonomy): Bacteria > Planctomycetota > Planctomycetia > Pirellulales > Pirellulaceae > CAYFJO01. Next base: position 519 of record CAYFJO010000999.1, read on the forward strand.
CGGGAAGGCTTGAGTCGCGCCATCGGTCGCGGAATCGATGCATGTCGATGGCAAAGTATCCGATTGTTGAAGGTGGCAGGATCTCTGCACTGGATAATCTCTTGCGACCGTTCCTGATGTTGTTTCGAGAATCAAGTGATGCGCGTAGACGTTCGGCGCGATCGTTCGCCGCCGCTTGGTTGGTGACGTCAACGCCCCACAGAATGGCACCAGCAGTAACAAGAACTGCAAATGCCGAAATGCAGGCGAGTTTCCACGGCACGGCGGTGGAAGTCGCCAACCGGCAGTTTCGCTGGACGAGCAGCTTCATCCTTTGAAAAAACTGCGACCGACTGCCGACCACTCCGGCAACTTCCAGTATCATCGAAGGCCGATGGTGCTCACGTGCCAACTCGACCAGCGACGCGACATACTCATCTTTCGATGTATGGCCGACGGCGCGTTGATCGGCGACCAATTCCGCCGCCAGGTTGTCCGATCGACGCAGCCACCAATAAAGCGGATGAAAATACAACCATGGCAAGGCAAGATTGAAGATCAGACGCCCAATCGCATCATGTTGCTCGACATGAGCCATTTCATGCAACAGCACGTGGTGCAGATGTCCCTCGCGATCGGCCACGCAAAGTTCTCTAGGAATAATAACGGTCGGTCGAAAAACGCCAAACACGAAAGCCCGTGGACAGTTCGAGACATACAACCTTGGTCGACGGCGAGCGGTTGGAAACGGCAGCGAATCGTAGATCGAACGGATGCGGTCCGACGGCTTTTGTGATCGCAGAACAATCAACGTTAAAACGCATCGACCCAATACTAGCCACCCAAGGCAAACTGCAGATCCGGCGAAGAAAACAAATGGCGCGAACTGCATTGCCGACCAACTTTCCTCACGTTTCACCTCTTCTGTTGGATGGCTTTCCAAAGCCGTCCGCTTGGCCGGCCACTGAACCGAAGCATCAAGATCAAGCTGCTCTCTTGCGATCGGCGTGTCGACAGATTTCGCAATGTCCGCGTTCTCCGTATGGGTTTTAACTGGGGTCCGCCGTTCGCCGGCATTGGCTACTTCAACAGGCTGCTCCTTGTTCTCGGTTTCCGTCCAATCGAAGCGAGGTAAGGGAACGCATGCAAGCACCACCCAAACCAGAGATGCGGCGATCGCGACTTCACAAACACGCTGCTGACAAATTGGCGACTTAGTTCGCCACGTCCAGATGGTGGCCATCCCCATTAACACCGTCACACCCAATACGAGCATCAAACCATTCGCCAACAGGAATTCAGCGACAGCGATCATCACGATTCCCCTTTATCTTGGTCACGTTTCTTGCGAGCTTTTTCGATCAGTGATTCCAATTCATCTAACTCTTCATCCGTCGGTGGTTGGGCATCGAAAACACTTCGAACTAATTTTCCGATCGCACCATCAAAAACTCGCCCGAGAAGTTTTGAGGCCAGGGCGGATTGTGTTCCGCCGGGCTGAACCAGCGGCCGATAAACGAACGACCGTCCTTCAACCCGATGGTCGACGAGTTGTTTCTCTTCCATCGTTCTCAGAAATGCTTGAACCGTGTTTTGGACGATGGGCAGCTCTTGCTTGCGAAGATCTTCATAGACCTGCCGAACCGTCGCCTCGCCGTGCTGCCAAAGGACTTTGAGGATTTCCAGTTCGCGTTCAGTTGGTGTTTGCGCCATGGCTTTTCAATTGGAATGCAAAGCTTAGTTAGATAAGCTTATTGAATTAAACGTGATTGTCAACGGGTTTTTTGCGGGATTTCTGAAATCTTCGTGCTTTTGAAGAGAACACGGGGGCACTGGTGGCTTTCACCAGTGAATCGACACGGTGGCACCCAACGCCGTTAACCCTTTTTACATAGCGGTCGCCAGTTGTTTGGCG
>CAYFJO010001000.1:0-2408 GCA_964343305.1 uncultured Pirellulaceae bacterium
AACGCATTCCCCAGATCTGCAAACGGTTCAAAGATACGCCAGCTGCCCCGACTTTTTGTAAGTCTTGTCGGCCCAATTGATTGGGTTCCCGCCGATCGTCGGCGGTGCGACACAGAGGTTTCGCGCAAGACGGTACATGTACCGTTTTACTGAAACCTTTGGAGGTCGCACTATGCCGCGAACAAATCGCCCCCCCTCGTATCGCCATCACAAGGCGCGAGACTGCGCCGTCGTCACTATCCGTGGCAAGAATTTCTATCTTGGCAAATACGGTTCGCCCGAGAGCAAACAACGCTATGGTCGGTTGATTGCCGAATGGGAAGCCGGTGAGAAAAAGTTACCGCCAATTCCCAGATCGAGTCACCGGCAGATCCTACGAGTCAAGGATCTTATCTTGCGATACTTTCATTTCGCTCAGGTGGAATACGTTGATGAAAACGGCAAGCCGACGAACGAAATCTGCGGTGTGCGAACTGCCTTGAGACGGCTGCGGAACCTGTTTGGCGATGTGGCAACAGTCGAGTTTGGCCCCAAGAGTCTGAAAATCGTCCAACATGCAATGGTCGAAGAAGACCTTAGCAGGGCGTACATCAACGACTCAGTGAACAGAGTCCGGCGGATGTTCAAATGGGCGGTTTCGGAAGAGTTAATACCGGCGGCAATTCACCAGGCTCTGAAAGCGGTTGTTGGTTTGTCGAGAAAACGGAAGAAGGGACGGCAGACCAAACGCATCAAGCCCGTTGACGATAACGTCGTCACCCAAACACTTCCCCACGCGCCTCGCATTATTGCCGACATGGTTCGATTTCAGCGGCTAACGAGTTGTCGACCTGGCGAAGTCTGCATCGTCAAACCTGAGTTGATTGACCGCTCAAGTGACGTCTGGGAGTACGACCCAGAAAAACACAAGACGGAGCACATGGATAAGAAACGGATTATTTTTATTGGTCCGCAGGCTCAGGACGTCCTGCGGCCCTATCTATTGCGAGAAGAGACCGCTTACTGTTTTAGTCCAAAGGAAACGGTGCGACAGCGTAACGCGCGGGCCCGCGCAAATCGAAAGTCAAGGCGACGACAAACTCACAAGCCTGTAGAAAATCCGCAGCGGATTCCTGGCGATTTCTATTCGACGGACAGCTACCGGTGTGCCATCCATCGAGCTTGTGACAAGGCATTTCCAGCGCCTGAGGATCTGGATAAACAGGCCAAGGAGAAGTGGCGCAAACAACACAGGTGGTCGCCCAACCGATTGCGGCACACGGCTGGTACCGAAATCGGAGACAAATTTGGATTGGAGGCAGCAAGCACCGTCATGGGGAACACCGTGGATGTCGCCCAACTCTACGTTGAACGAAACCTTAAACAAGCACGCGAGATCATTAGGGAGGTTGGATAATTATGTTAGCAAATTCACAGGTTCAGGAGCCGACAGGGGATTACGACTCCACGCTCGCGCAGAACGCGCTCCGTCTTGGATATGAACGGCAACTGGCCGTCGCGAAGAACGAGCGCGTCGAGGACTATGTTGACTACTTCCAGACGGCGATGGAAACCTTGTCCACGCAGATCCACCCCAACGTTTATTCAGATCTAATCCAGCATCTTCGTTGTGCGCATATCAGTCGATTTGTCCATCGATTGGATGACGCCCTTCGTTCCGACCGGCATCTGAATAACCTATATCGCTTGGGGCGAATGCTCGGCCGAGCGTGTCGCATGGCGCGCGATTTCCCCAACGCGATCCCAACAGAGCGATCAACAATCAACTACCGCTCGTTGCGCAAATGTGTGCGATTCGTTATAGAGATCGCAATTCAACGAACGACAGCATTGACTCGAATCGTAGATGCCGCGGAAAGTGATTGCGCCGATGCCGAGTTGCCGGAAATGATTGCGCAGGAGATTCCCGGTGGATATCGTCAGCGCTTCTCAAGAACGGAGCTTCCATTTCATGCCCTCTACATGCTCACTTCCGCAGCCCTTTCTTCGATGAACTCGACGCCTCATGTTGATGAGCTATCGCCCGGACCTTTTCCGTTTGGTCCGCTGACAGGGACGTTGAAAATTCTTGCAGGCTCGATTGGGATGAAGAGTGAAGTTACTCTGAAGAATCGTAGCGGTGATGCCTACGAACTCAAGCGATGCGAAGGCCGAGGTCGCAACGAAATCCGTTTCCGCGACGGAAACAAGTTTGTCTTGGCAAGCCGGCAGTTAGAAAAGTTGAAGCGGGGCGAATCGGCATGAAGCGACATTAAGCGACATTAAGCCACATTAAGCCACATCACTTTGCCTTTCTTGCATTTGATGCCGTTTTGGCGATTGATCGCACAGTCGTTGTGTTGGTATTCATGGGGCGAGAAGTGATTCTCGCCCCATTTTTGTTGGCACACGTTGGAGATCAGTCATGC
>CAYFJO010001001.1:0-2399 GCA_964343305.1 uncultured Pirellulaceae bacterium
ACCATTCCGAGATATCCACAAACGCCTCACGCTGCGCATAGAATGGGGAACTACTTTTATTCCTATTGGTTTTCGGACGCAAAGTGACAGACAAGGGGTGAGATCTCTAGGCGATCACTCAAAATCATCTTGGCGTTTTGTCGGCTGGTTTCTTGACATGCCATCAGCTTGTTCGGTGGGATTGGATTTCGTCCCGATTCTTGTGATGTAGCAACAAACGTAATGGTTCATCAGGCGAGCCAATGGATTTTTCGAATCTCGTTCGCGTGCTCAGTCGGGCAGCAACATGTTCAGCTTGTCCAGCGGCAATGCCTTGGTGATGGCCGCGTGCATCTGTCGTTGGTTTTCCCGGACCGCCGTCTCCATTGCGTCGAGCTTTAATAAGATCTGGTCGAGCAATTCTTTTTTGATTTTCTCTGACGGTGGCCGATCGGGCGCGAGAAGTTCTATTGGTGGTTCCGCGGAACTTGCATTGGTTGAGTCTATGACACCAATGTTCTCTAAACGTGGTATCTGATCACGTGCGATTTGTTTTAGTCTGGCAATGTCGGCAATTACCACATCGCAAAGGTCTTCTGGCGATTTGAACAGACTTAGAAACTGTGATTGCCGCTCTTTGGCGGCTTGTGGCCAGTTGCCGTACGGCAATTGAACTTGATATCGATAAGTGATGTCAGAGTTTTCACGAACCCGTGCAGTTGCAAAGTTCCCCAAGAGACGAATTGTGGTTTCCGAAGGAGAAGAGTCGAAACTGACGTGACTGCTTTGCTTTTGAACGAGACTAACGGCTGCGAAACTTCCGTTGCCAATGGGCCGCACGTTGTAGTTGATCGCCGCCGCCCAGCCTTTCTCAGGCACCCACCGTCCATTGACTTGCAAAGAGTCAATAATGTCGACACCGTTTGTGGCACTTGGCCCATTCAACGCGATCGACATGGAACGATGGGGAAGGACCGACTTTCGATAGTACATGCTGCGCACCTCGGTCTTCTGCCATTTTGCCATTTTGCCACGTAACTGGGCCGCGACGAGTTGCGCATATCTTTGTACTGATGGACAAACCAATCGTCGCCCGCGATCGTTTCGGCAAAGTCATGAAAGATTCGTGTCGTCTTTTGAAGCTCAGGGTCGGCAAAAGAGATCTGGTCCAGTTCAAGCACCAGCCGCTTCGCCAGCGGCACGCGCAAGCTCGGATGCGGCAGTGGCGGCTTCGTTGTCTTAGGTTCGCCTTTGTGTTGAGGTTCCTGACACGAGAAACGTGTATGTTTGGTTTCGGTATTGGTAATTATCTGGGCATACGTGACATCGGTGAATCGATACCACCTCTTTTGAGTCCCGTTGCGGAGCGGTCCAAGTTCGTCGTAATACTCAAACCCAGTTGCTTCCAGCGCCTTGACGAGACGGTCGTAGACGTCGTCTTTGAATTCGATTCCGAGGCCTCGTCCGGCGTAACAGGAGACGACCTTTTCGCTGGCCAGTGCTTCAAAAAACGACGGCTTTAGAAAGGGCACACGAAACATTTTCGGCACTGCGTCCAGTGCTTCGCCAAGCGTCGGCGGTTGATCCGGATAGGTTCGCGTGGCGATCCAACAGAACTCGACGCCGCTCTTAAGCCGGCCGCCAGTGTAATCAGACGCATGGGCGAACGCGGCAAGTTGAGTTTCGCCAACGGTGCGAGTGTAACCGTGGCTGAATGGCGAATCCGAGAGTGGTTCCTTGTCAAAAGGAAGTCCCAATCGCCGACGCAAGTCGTTGACAGCTTTCGCTTCCACAAGGATGTCGTATCCTCGTTCTTTCATTGCCGCGTCGAATCGTTCGAGCGCCTTGGCAACGGGAAACGAATTGCCAATCTCGCCCGACCAGGAAAGACGGACTCGCTCATCGTCATAGGTGAACCGCAATAGACTCGGCCATTTCCGCAGCGACTTTCGGCCTTCCCAAGATGTCAACATATGGCGCATGTCCGTCGGGGCAATCGCGTTCTGCTGATCCTTTTGCAACAACTGTTGATACTTGCGATCACTGGTGATGTCCGCGTCCGCCATCATCCCGGTAATCGCGCGCTTGAGTTCGTCCGAGGTTGCCGATTCGCTCGCTCGATTCGAATCCACCGATGGCGGATGATCACAACCAGACAAACATGAATAGAACAGCAACGCGAGGAAACTAGTCGAGCGAACGTTCATCAACGATTCCGTTTTCTGGTATTTGTCGGCAACCTACTTATTTACGCATTCTAGACGAATCTGTTGAATGGATTCGACGTAAATCTGTGACTGAGCTTTCCGTAAGAAAACAAGGCAAACACGGAAATTGGTAACATTTTAGCGATCTGAAGTTGGTGTTGGAGAAAATGAGCGTAACGATTATCACAATGGCGTTTGAGGTTGTGCCAGGAC
>CAYFJO010001002.1:0-2399 GCA_964343305.1 uncultured Pirellulaceae bacterium
GGAAGCGCTGAGGATGTCGAGGTCGCCATCACCGTCGACGTCCGCGGCAAACACGCTAGCCGCACCGTCGGCGTCGCCATTTGTTCCGTTGCCTGGATCGCTGTCCGGATCCGCCGTATTGACAGTGTGCGTCGTGAAGTTCTCGCTGCCGTCGTTTTCGTACCAGGCGATTTTATCATCATTTGCCGAAGCGCTCAGCACATCGGTGTCACCATCGCCGTCGACGTCCGCCGCAAACACACTTTGCGCGCTGTCCGCTGTCGTGGTAATGGTGCGAGCCGTAAAACTAGGGTCCATCGCACCGTCGTTCTCGTACCAGGCAACCTTGTCGCCTTCGAATGCCGCGCTCACCACATCCAAGTGGCCGTCACTATTCACATCCGCTGCAAAGACGCTAACCGGGCGGTCGGCGGCCGTGCTGATTTCGTTCAGCGTGAAATTCTGACTACCGTCGTTTTCGTACCAAATCACTCTCGAGTCCTGGCCCGATGCGCTGAGCACGTCGAGGTCGCCATCGCCGTCCATATCCGCGGCAAACACACTTCCGGCACCGATGATGTTGGTGGCAATCGTATGCGTGGTAAAGTTCTCGCTGCCATCGTTTTCATACCAAGCAATCCTGTGGTCCTGGAACGATGCGCTGAGCACATCGAGGTCGCCGTCTCCATCCACATCCGCCGCATACACACTACTTGCTCCGGTAGCCGTCGAAGTGATCGTGTGCTGAGTGAAGTTTTCGTTCCCGTCGTTTTCATACCAGGCAATCGTGTTATCTGTACTGGATGCGCTCAGCACGTCGATATCCCCGTCCCCGTCCACGTCCGCGGCAAACACACTACTGGCCCCGTTCGCTGTCGTGGTGATGTCGTGCGCGGTGAAGATGGGATCGCCGGTTCCATCACTTTCGTACCAGGCGATTGTATTGTCGTCGTACGATGCACTGAGTACGTCCATATCACCGTCACCATCGACATCCGCCGCAAATACGCTGTTGGCTCCGTCTGCGCCGGTGCTAATGATACGCTGCGAGCTAAACTCGCCAGATCCAAGTGCGGGGCTGCTGATGGTAACTTTGTAGTCTTCGACTTCACCATCGGCCGCGGGGCCATCCACGGCCAAACCGCCAGCGGTGCTCAACCGGAACCGCGCATACGTGTCGCCTGCGGCGGCCCAACTCGGCACGTCAAACGTAACGATGTTGTTACCAATGCCCACCGCTAGAGATTCAGCGATCCGTTCTGTGGGTCCACCCCAACTGCCATCGCCATTGAAATCGATCCAGGCATCCAACTTCCCGACCGCTCCTTGTACGTTCACCGTGACAGTTTCGGACAGCGTTCCGACTAGAATGGTATCAATGACAACGCCCTCTTCGTCGGCCGTATCGGTGGTGTCGTCGGCATTAGCGTCCGCCGAGTGGGTACCATCCGCTTCGCCATCTCGCGCGATTCCCAGTCTGGGTTCCGTCGGACTCGTCGCTGCATGCCGGGCGCCGTTTTCGGCCAACGTTGTCGGATACGGTTCTGGGGCATCACCAAAATCGACCGGCGCCACATTCAGCCACACTTTGTTGGCTTGACCTTCGTTCGTGACGAATGCATCCAGAGTGCCGTTTCCATCTAGATCGCCCAAGGCCACCGCTCGGCTCTTGGCGGTGCCGCGACTCTGTTCGGAATCCGTGAAAACTCCACTGCCACCTTGTTCGCTCCGTTGCCGTTGCGGGTGGCGAAGGCGTCCGGATCGCCGTCCCCATCCAGGTCGCCCAGCCCCACCGCGCTGACGTCCTTCATGGTTTGTTCCGCGGTGAAAATGCCATCGCCATTATTCAGCCACATTATGCTGGCGTGCGTGCTGTGGTCGTTGGCGACAAAGGCGTCCAAATCGCCGTCCTCGTCGATGTCAACCAGGCCCACCGAAACACTTCGGCGTGTACCTGTGAGTTCCTGCCCTGCGGTGAACGTCCCGCTGCCATCGTTGAGCCAGACCTGGTTTTCATCGGTAAAGTTGGCGACGAAGGCGTCCAAGTCGCCGTCCCCATCTAGATCGCCCAGATCAACTGCATGACTTTTGGCGCTGCCGAGGGATTGCCCGGAATCGGTGAAAGTGCCGGTACCGTTGTTGATCCATACGGTGTTAGCTTCATTATTGTTGGCGACAAAGGCGTCCAGATCACCATCCCCATCGACATCGCCCAGACTCACTCCACGACTGTTGAAGCTACCGAGGGATTGCCCGGAATCGCTAAAGCTGCCACTTCCATCGTTGATCCACACCTTGTTTGGTTGGTTATCGTTGGCGACAAAGGCATCTAGGTCATCATCTCCGTCCACATCGCCCAAGCTTAGTTTGATCACATTGTCAACGACCACTGCCTCTTCAAACAGATCCACATAGGTTGG
>CAYFJO010001003.1:0-2398 GCA_964343305.1 uncultured Pirellulaceae bacterium
CCCAAATTCCAGCGGCATGAAGGCCAAAATCACGAAATCGGCATTGGGTCCGGTTCGCTCAGGTTTGTCTGGCAAAGCGGGCTTCTTGGTTGGCTCCGAACACGTCAACCCGATGTGCTGGTGCTCGCCGCCAATCCGAGGCTAATCACAAATTATGCTGCGGCGCGTTACATGAAGGCAAAACGACGGCCAACGATTGGCTGGGGGCTGGGCGCTCTTGATCGGCACGGGCACGATGCGTTGGGATGGCTTCGACCGATGGTTTTGAAGCGTTTTTGCAATTCTTTCGATGCGATGATTGCTTATTCGCATAAGGCCGCGCGCGACTATGTTCACCTCGGCGTGCCGAAAGACCGTGTGTTCGTCGCTCCAAACTCAGTTGCCAATGGAACTGACAAGCAAATTGAATCCGAGACATGTGGGGAAGCTGAGGTGACCGATCAATGGAAACGAGCGCATGGGCTTGGGGGGAAGCCCATCGTTTTCTTTGTTGGCCGTATTCAACGCCGGAAGCGGATCGATGATTTAATTCGAGCATGCGCACCAATTGCCGATCGATGTCATCTCATGCTCGTCGGTGACGGACCAGATCGGCCTCGGCTGGAAGAGTTCGCGAAAACAATTTTGCCAGAGACCGTTTTCATGGGACATCAAAGCGGAGAGGAGTTGGCTCGTTGTTTTTCAGCGGGCGACCTTTTCGTAATGCCGGGCTTAGGCGGCCTCGCACTCCATGAAGCAATGGCTCACGGAAAGGCTGTCATTTGCACGTCGGGAGATGGCACGGAAGTTGATTTGGTCCGTAATGGCCAAAATGGATTTAGGGTCCACACCGGTGACATTACGTCGTTAACTAACCAAATCGAAGCTGCCGTCAAGAATCCAAACCGACTTTTGGACATGGGAAGGGCATCGCAGCAGGTCGTTGCGCATGAGCACAACATGCGGCAAATGGTCGATGGATTCCTCGCGGCGGTCACTTATGCGTTAGAGAGGCATTCGTTGAAATGAAGATTATGGTGATGGCGCACAACCTGCTCACGGGTGGTGGGGCGGTCGTTGGCAAAAACATTATGGCAAACTTACCGGTTGTTGCGCCGAACCACGAATATCTGATGGTTTGTCCAGCCGGTTTGGGCTACGAGCAATCGATCGAACGTGGTGATGGAATTCAAATCGAGCTTGTCCGCAACAAGGGGTTCCTTCATCGGGCCTTTTTTGAAACGCGAAATCTCAACAAAATGGTGCGCGCATTCGGGCCGGATCTAATCTGGGGTTTAGGCAATTTTGCACTGAAGCGGCCTGGTTGCCGCCAAGCTTTGTTACTCCATGAGGCTCACCTGTTCTATCCTAAGCGGCACTATGGCCGAGTTTCGACGACGCATGGCGTTCGGTATACGATACGCAAACACCGCTTGCAGCGATGCCTGCCGTCTGTGGACACGGTATTCTGTCAGACGGAGACGGCCCGGCGTCGTTTCGCCGAATCGTTTTCGACGAACGCGCGGATCCGTGTCTGCCCAAATGCCGTTTCCGATTTTGTCAATATTCCGCAAGAAGTCCAGGAACCAGATGTTCTGCGCCCGTATCGAGATCGCTTCAAGCTTTTTTTTTTGGCGGCGGGCGTTTGTCCGCATAGAAATTTTGAGGCAATCGTCGAAGTATTCACTCGACATCGAAAACAGTTGCAGGACGTCGTTTGTGTCTTAACGATTGACCGTTCTCAAGGAAAACTCAGTGGCCCCTTTTTGGATGAAATCCGCCGATTAGAACTCGATGATTGCATCGTTAATGTTGGGCCTTTAACCCAGCGTCAGTTGGCAACCTATTACCTGTCGTGTGAATGCCTTTTTCTTCCCACGCTTCTCGAGTCGTTTAGCGGAACGTATTTGGAATCGATGCAATTCGGCCGGCCAATTCTCACCAGCGACCTTGATTTCGCACACGACGTCTGCGGCAACGCGGCCCACTATTTCGATCCTTGGGACGCTGACTCGATTGCGGACTCTATTTGTGAGTTGCGCGACAACGCTAGTTTGCGCGAAACCCTTGTCGCGTGTGGTCGCGATCGCTTGAAAACCGCTTTCCAACCTTGGCCGAATGTGGTGCGCGAAGCGCTAAACGACATGAATGTGCCGCTGTGATTGAGGATCGTTTGAAATGAGTAATATGATCAAAATGGAAAACGAAACTGGACTGTTAGAAAGAGACGCGATGAGTGACGAGATTTCACAGCGTCATGTGCAGAAGAAAAAAATACTGTTGTGTGGACACCGCTCGTTCGCGGCCAAGGGTTTGTTAACCGCACTTAACAACTGCGGTCACGAGGTCACCACCTTCAGTCGCGGTCCACTCGCCAAAACGGATGATCATGTAACCGGACCGGTAGTGGGGCTTCCGC
>CAYFJO010001004.1:0-2389 GCA_964343305.1 uncultured Pirellulaceae bacterium
AGTATAAGAAATATCTTTCACCTGCTCCAATCGAATTTTTGCGGCGGTCAACGCCGCTTCCGCTGTGGCAATCTGCGATTCCACGTGGGTTTTTGCGAGAAATCTGGCATTTCTGAATCCAACATGCGCGGTAATGAGAGCGGCTTCAGCACGTTTGACAGCTAGCTCGAGTTCCTCGGACTCGACCTTCGCCAGCACATCACCCTTCTTGACCTTGTCTCCTTCATCAACTTTCATTTCGACCAGCTTGCCGGGGACATTTGCAAAGATCTCGACTTGCGCGTTCGACTCCAAACTCCCGGTGTACGTCAATTCCTCGCTGATGGTCCCACGGACTGGCGTGGCGACTGCAACTGACTTCGCCGTCGATTTTGACGCTTCTTGGGCGCTGACCTGATGGACCGGCACAACTGAAATTCCAATTTTGAGCAGAAGAACAATCAGCCATAAAAAAACGACCTTTCGCATTGATTCCCTCCTTAGTTTTCATACTGCGCCAACCGCATGTCGCTGATGCGATGGCAATCGATGTAAACCGCTTTATTGCCCGATTGCCTTTTCCAAGCGAGCGAGTCCAACGGTGTAGTCGTGTAGTGATTGGAGACGATTGACCTCCGCCTGTGTCAGGGCGAGCTGGGCGTCGGTCAGTTCCACGCTGGTTATCATCCCATTTTCGTAACGTAAGTTCGCAATCCGCACACTCTCTTGGGCTTGCTCGACCGTCTCCCTTTGAACGTCTATCAATGCTTGTGCATCGAGTAAGTTGCGATACGCGGAGCGAACTTCAAATTCGATCCCATCGACTAACTGCCGTTTGGCAAGCTGTGTCTGTTTCAACCCGGATTCTGCCTGCTTCACCGACGCTCGGGTGGCGAACCCATTAAAGATGGGGAAATTGATTTGGAAGCCAAGATTCCAAACGCGATTCATTTCCGTCAGCCGTTCGTTATCATCAATCTGATAGTTCGTGAAGAAGCTGAGTTCGGGTCGGTTTCCAGTTTTCGCGACCGCCACCTGCTTTTGCACTGCCTGTTCACTGAAATCAAGCTGATGAATTTCGGGACGGTTTTCTAAAGCCCGCCGAATCAATGAATCGAGGCTGAGTTCGACTTCAGAGGGGTCTAGACTCCCCTGAACCGCCACCTCTTCTTCCAAATCAACGTTCAAAACATTCTTAAAAGCATCCTTGGCCATTCGGGTCTGGTTCTGGGCGCGAATGAGCTGAGATTTTGCATTGGCGAGCAACACCTCCGCACGCAGAACGTCAAAGTTGGTCGCGGCTCCGGACTCAAACAGAGTTCGGGCGGTCTCCAACTGCTTTTCGACCAAGTCCACCGTTTGTTGAGCTACTTTGACAAATTCGGTTGCAAGGAGCACACGGTTAAACGCTTCCGATACCTCAAGGGTTAATTGGTTGATGGCGGCGTCCAATTCCTTCCGTGCGGCGTCTAAACTAAGTTTGGCGCTTTGATGGCCGTAGTAGTATCGCCCCCACGCGAAAATCGGTTGTCTCAGCGTCAACGTCCCTTGGAAGTTGTGATGCGCCCCAAATTCTAACTCAATGGTGTTGGATTCATCGTCACTGCCTGCCGCTCCCGAAGGTGGCGGCGGACCAAATCCCCCACTTGCCTCAAGCACAGATTTGGGGAGATCTTTGAAGTAGGTATAATTGCCCGTGAGTGAGAGATTCGGGAGCATTCGCGATCGCACTGAAGTGACCTGCGCTTCTACGGCTTTCACCTTTTCCTTGATAGTCTGAATCGATAGATTGTTTTGTCGAGCGATTTGGATACTTTCAGGGAGTGTTAAGGTTTGTATTTCTTGAGCCGGCACAACGCAAGTCCATACGAGTAACACAAAAATTCCGACAAAAAAGTGTTGCCGGAATCTTGACGTGTGCATTCAGTTCCTCCTCAGACCGTATTGTAGATTTACCTATTCCGCGAAGCGGGGACGTTTCAGCATCAGCGTTTATTTAAGTAATCACTTACATAAACTTTCACATTATAACAATATCACCATTTCATGTCAAGTTTAATCAGAAAAGAAGGGTTGACATATTGCGTGACCGTTGTCTATACTTATGCAAGCAATTGGTTATACGAGTTTTTCAGTTAGCATCGTAGAGCGAGCAGTCCCTCCCGATAGATCGGGATTTCCGCTACGCTCCAAGCTGCACGGGATCTCGCTACGCTAGAGACATGCTCTACAGCAACCACAAGTGAAAAACTCGTATTGGTTACATCAGATTAGAAAGGAAGGAGACAGCGATGCGTTCAAGTCCGAAGCGACTTCCCGCCGCCGAACGCAAGAAACAGATTATCGAGGTGTCGACCAAACTCTTTTCGGAGAAGGGGTTTCACGGCACGACGACGCGCGAAATAGCGGC
>CAYFJO010001005.1:0-2387 GCA_964343305.1 uncultured Pirellulaceae bacterium
TGGACCGTAAAATATCAATCTTTATGTTGACCAGGCATTATTCCGTTTGGTGCTAGTTGCTGTTAGTCCCAACCGATTTCACAATTTGGTAACGCAGCTTGTAATCGTTCGATTCCATCCTTCGTTACCCCCGTTCCCCACAAACCTACTTTCCGCAACGACTTGACCGAAGCAAGCTCAATAACTCCAGCGTCTGTGACGCCTGGGTTTACCGAAAGTTCGAGGTGTGTAAGGTTCGGCATTCTGGCAAGTTCGCGAAGTCCACGATCTGTAACGCCTGTTTCGTAGAGATTAAGTCCTTGAATTGAGTCGCACTGCGCGATGACATGCAAACACGGCCAAAACTCTGGATCCTCATCACCTTCATAGTTCGAGTAATCGTAGCCGACCATAAACATGTCGATGGCAAGCAAACTGTGGTAGTCGTCGAGTGATGGCATCGCGTCACATCGAACAGTTGTAATGCGCAACACTCTGATTGATTCTCGTCCACCTAATTTGGCAATTTCGTCAGAGTGTTCAATTTCAGCGGCGCACAATACATCTCCCCAGCTCCAGTAATTTGGTCCTGTCCATTCTCGCAAACAGTGCGGACCGAACGGCTGCCATTCCGCGGAATCGATGTTCAAATAACCGGAATGCCGAAGCTGTTCAATCTGCGATTGATGCAGGCGAGATCGATGCGATACGAATGCCGCAATGGCGGCGACGCACACGACGACGGCCATTAGATGAACCATTCGAAATCGCCAGCCATGCTTTTGGATGTGCCGATAAACACACCAACCCAATAGAAAACTCAGGAACAGAAGAAACACCACGTCCAATATCAGCAAACCAGGTTGAAATGTTGGATTCTCGCCAATTCGCCACGCCGATAGGCCGCTTCCGGCCGAGTAAAATCCGTCATGCGTCAAAAACCGAAAAGGCCAGCCATGCGCGACAGCTTGAACAAAGCATTCAAAGTGAGGGCCGTATTTGCCCCCACCCGAAATGTCCGGCGCAACAACAGGACTTCCTGGGAAAGTCGCGAGCGCCAATGTGGCCGCAACGAACATCGAGACAATGATTGCGACTCGACGCCCTTGCTTTGTCTTCTTGACAACTGTCTTATCACTCACGATGCAACCAAAAGTATCGGATAGAAGTCCATTCAAAAGATTCGGGAGTTTTGCGAACTTTTTATATTATCTCTTTGTCTGAAGCGATGTCCAATGAAGCGCAACCACTGGGTCGAATGCGCTAAGGAACATGCGACTAACTATCGCAAGAGATGAACATGAGTGATGCACAGCACGTAACGGACCGATATCGTCGCTTTGCCGAAGACGAATGCAAGGGTTATTCGAAACACTATTTCCGGCTAGCTCACGAAGTTGCCGACGATAATGATATCATTTCGTTCATCGCGACCATGCCAGTGATTCAGCCGAATTTGTTCTTGGCGGCCATTCAGTTTCTCACCGGGCCTGACGACATGCCGCATGCCGCTGAACAAACACGAATTGTTCTTCGAGAGCGGCGTGACGAAGTGGCGGCGCTGATGAGGACGCGCCGAACACAAACGAACGAGCCGGGACGTTGCACGACAATCTTGCCGGCGTTGCCAGATGGACCGTTAGCGCTGCTCGAAGTTGGTGCGAGTGCAGGGCTGGCCTGATGAAAATGTGATGGGTGGAGGGATTTAGGGAAGATATGTATTGAAGAACTGCTACGCGCCCGCGTATTGGTTTGTTTTCAACCCAAGCCAAGCGAAGGAGCGCAGCAGTTATGATGCTTTTTCCCGGAATCGGTCGGACAATACAAGGCATCTTGTTACGAAACGACCAGGAATCTCTTTCGAAGTCGCAATACGCAACGAGCGCGGGCTGAGCGGCAGGCCGCGGAGAACCGCGAACTTCGAGCGGCCAACGAACGGCTTCGACAAGAGTTGCGACAGGCAGGACAGCAGCTTGACCAGACGCAGCAACTCTTGCGGCAGCAGCAACTCTTGCGGCAGCAGCAACAGCACATCGATGAACTCCGCCAACAGCCGATAACTCTGCCGAGCGATTTGCCTTTGCCGCATCATTGCTACGGACCCAAAATGATTTCGCTCTGCTTGAACCTGGCCAGAGAGATCGGTTTTCGTCCGACGGAAACGGCGCTGAAGGTCGTCTTCGATTGGCTCGGTATCGACGCGAAGGTTCCTTCGTTTGATTCGATTCGCGTGTGGTCGTGTCGAGTCGGCATCGCGCAATTGAAGCTGGTGGCTCGCGACGACGAGGCTTGGATTTGTCTGGCCGATCACTCGAATCAAATTGGCCAGGAGAAAGTCTTGCAGATCATCGGGATCGCACGCAACTGCCCCGCGCTGCGCAATACTCGAAATACGCCGCCTCGTTTCT
>CAYFJO010001006.1:0-2375 GCA_964343305.1 uncultured Pirellulaceae bacterium
TTTCGAGCCGATGAGTAAACGACGCAGAGGATTCCCTTCCGAGACGCAAGTCAAACGCGGCGTGCGCATCGTCCACAGTGACAAGCAACTCGAAGAGAAGCTCGGACGCAATGACCTCTGCCCATGCGGCAGTCGCAAACGCTACAAGAAGTGTTGCCTCAAATCAGGCCGCTTTTGATGGCACGAACCGCGACGACTACTTTTAGGGACGAATAAACAAACATCGCCCATTCAACGGAACGGGCACAATGACGCTGGAGCCAGATGGCCAGGCAACCGGCTGCAACCCGGTCGAAGTGGGTTCGACTCCCACCGGCGTCTCTGACCAACCAACTGCCGGTTTGGACTACATCAACTGTTAATTGAAACCGTGTCTGAATCATCACTTTGTTGGAAGGTCACAAAACATGGCCCAACTGCCTGTCGGGATTACATCGTAAAAATGACGTCCCTAAGGTATCGAACCCGGAGCGATCTGGGGAGCGTGAGCGCAACGGCATCTCTCGAAGATGGTCTGGCGCGTGCCCACTGTCGGGAGTAACCACGACCGATAAGAGCGGAATCTCGGCGCCCACTTCGTTGGGCTTTTTTGATACACACGGCGACTGCCGGTTGGAGTACATGCACCACAGGCTCCGTTCAGTGGTCCTGAGGACTTCGCAAGAAGTTGGCGGGTTCGATTCCCGTGCGGAAGGCTCTGGCCAAACCTCCGCCGCCACCAATACATGACCGACTGCCGGATTGGAGTACATGCTTCAAGAGCCGGGGGTTGTGGGTTCGACTCCCACCGGCGCAACTTGCAACTCAGCGCCGTAGCTCAATGGCAGAGCACCGATGCGTCTCTGGTTCATAACCTCGTCGGTCACCAATACACACTCGACTGCCGGTTCGGAGTACATGGTTTAGCAGGTTCGACTCCCGCCCGGCCCACTCCATAACTAATTGGGCCGGATCTCTGGCCACAACTTCGTCGAGTGCCAATACACGATCCGACTGCCGAAGTGGAGTACATCATCGTGAGCCGTAAGGCAATGAACGACGAGCAGGCTGGCTGCTCTGCTCACCCTTCGTCGGGTCGCTTTTTCGAGAGGAGATGATGATGGCTAACACAACTTTGTTTTCGAGCACCAAGAGCAAGTTGCCGCGCACGGATACGTTCAACGAGGCTGGCGGACGTGCGTACAAGTTCACGCCAAAGCATGCGCTGGCGCAGATGGCTGCGACCGGCTGCTTTAACGGCGTTTACTACGTGAGCGCGCAGGACCAGCTCGACGAGATGCGCAAGCTGATTGACAAGGTCGACGACAACACGTTCCTGGCCAAGCTGGCGGTCTACGCGCGCGAGCGTGCGTATATGAAGGACATGCCAGCGGCGCTATTGGTCATGCTGTCGAAGCGCGATACCGAGTTGCTGCACCGTGTATTTGATCGTGTTGCAGACAACGGTCGCGTGCTGCGCACCGTGTTCCAGATGATCCGATCGGGACAGTTCGGTCGCACGAGCTTGTCGTCATCCTTGCAGCGAGCGTTTCAGCGCTGGCTGAACGAGGCATCGGTTGGCAAGTTGCTGTCGGCTTCGATCGGTAACGATCCGAGCCTGCGCGACGTGTTGCGAATGGCTCGCCCGACGCCGAAGGACAACGAACGGCGTGCGCTGTTCGGTTGGCTGACGGACAAGGAGACCGAGAAGTGGGCTCCAGCAACCGAGGCCGACTTGCCGACGCAGGTCCAGTCGTTGATCCCGTACCGCCAGGCGGATACAGCCGAAGCACAGGCGCTGATCGCTGGCGACCTGTCGGTTCGATGGGACTTGTTGGCCGACGCAGCCCGGGGGCCGTTGGTCTGGAAGGCGATCGCCCGACAGATGGGACCGCAGGCGCTGCGAATGAACCTCAACACGCTGCTGCGCCATGAAGTATTTGGTAACGGCAAGACTGACAACGAGATGGTCGATTACGTCGCAGCTCGACTTTCGAGCAAAGACGAAATCCGCCGCTCGCGTCAGTTCCCGTACCAGTACCTGGCTGCGTACCTGAACGCTGCGGCTGAGATTCCGCACAAGATCAAGACGGCGCTGCATCAGGCTGCCGAGATCGCATGCGGTAACGTGCCAGAGCTGCCGGGGCCGGTCGTCATCGGTCTGGATACGTCCGGTTCGATGGGCTGCCCGGCAACGGGTTGGCGTGGACGAGGTGCGACCAGCAAGATGCGTTGTGTCGACGTGGCGGCATTGTTCGCCGCGGCGATCCTGCGACGCAACCCGGACAGCGTGGTTGTTCCGTTCGACACCCGCGCGTACGACGTACGGATTGATCCGTCGGACTCGATCCTGAGTCTGTCGGAGCGGCTGGCGAAGTACGGCGGTGGTGGAACCG
>CAYFJO010001007.1:0-2369 GCA_964343305.1 uncultured Pirellulaceae bacterium
GTTTTGATAATTCCCGTAGGCTTTGGCCAAGTGTCACAAGCGCAATGGTTGCGTGGGCATGGTATTCGCCTGTTGATAGGCAAATCTGCCATCGCATTTGCGTTCAGTTGTGAGACTCGACCATAAACTCATCATCGTTTCGATTCCTACTATTGTGCGGCTTGATATGCCGCGTGAATTGGTTTGTCGCTGTCCTGTAAAAGTTAGACGACCGCGCCAGGAAAAGGTTCACAGGTTCTTCGCCAGCGAGGACAGATTATTGGATGCGCATCGGACGGGAATTATTCCCCGCCATCAAACCCCTTGGCCACCCTTTTGCGACGGCAATTCTGAAGTACGATCGACTTTTTTGCGTCCCGATACCATTCCTCACACCGTTTGAATTGGTTCGTAAATAACTCCAGGGATTGGCCGTAACTCGAAGCGATCGTTTTAACGATTTGTTCGTACGATAATCCTTGACGTTTCCTAACGGCGTCTCGAACTGCTCCTTCTACTTCAAGCTCGCCGACATCGTCTCCGCTATCAACCCATTCAAGGTGCTCATGCAGGCGTTGCGCTAGGTCAGATGCGCCCTCAACCTCGGCTTGATCGGCAACTCGCTGCATTTCGGCAATCCAATCATTGCCGTGATCACCAGTAGTCGTCACGTGTGCAATTTCATGGGCTATCAACACGTCGAGTTCGTAATTCTCAGTTGGGCTGCCAATGAGAATTGTTCTCGCATCGCGATCACAGCAGCCGTTGCTCACATCGCTTGGCACTGCTCGCCATTGACTGACATCGGCCCACTGCGGAAAATATTGCCGAGAGATACGTAGAAACAATTCGGTAATGTTTTCGGTTGGCATATTACTACTTCCTTCTTCTAATTTGTCTGGATTAAACTGTGCCCCACCGCGAATCGTTGGCGGGTGAGACGATGTGGTTTGACGGTCACTTCTTGCGCCGACGTTTGTTAAGGATCGTTTCGACAGCTAACCCAGGTCGATGGCTCGCTCTCGCTTTCCATAGTGTGTCATGCTGCTCGTTGACTCTGACGAGCGACCACGACGTGGGCGTCTCCCGCGCGTTGTATTGCGCTCAGAAAAACGCGGCGGTAGAATTCGTTCACCCTTTGAGTATGCTGTGCCTGCCGAGAACAAATAGGTTCTTCCCTGACGTTGAGTTTGGATTGAGTAAATAACAGTCAGCAAGGGCCGAACCTGGTTGTAGGGTACGCCGGTCGCTTCGTGAATCTCACTGGCCGTGAACGAGTAATCCTTGTGGTCACGTAGGTATTCCAACATCCACTCAATCTTGTTGTCGCAGTCATGAATGGATTTCATTTTTTCGAGGTCACTTTTGCTGCCTTGAAGCAGAAGAAACTCTCGCCCGTTGTCTGTTGGCTGAGATTTGGTCATTTTTAAACTCCTTGGATCTGTTAGTTTCAGGCTGTCTGAGGTTCGGCGCTCACCCGAATCTGCTTAATACTTCGTTTGCGTGACCGTCCGACGTAAATCGGCATTTGCCGAAGACGAAAACGAGTCGGCCATTCTTCCCAGTTTCCAGCGTGTCCACGAAACGCGTTCAGTTTTGTGCCGTTTAACGTGACACAACTGCCGAGTTGTTTAAGAAAGTAGGCGACACGATGCTCACGACATTGGTCTCTCAAATCATCCGCCCATTCCAAGGCGAATGGATGGTCGTGTGAACCGGAGTGGCCGCCCTGGATTACCCAATTCAAGTAAGGAAGATAATCTTGCAAATCGATCGCTTCCCATTGCGGTTCGACAGAAACAAATCGAACGGTCTCCTCGTCTCCAACATTTAGTAGCGCGTCGATACGCGATGTCGTTTTCTGTTTCGTAACGCTCGTGCCCACCCAGACATTTTTAGGCCACCGAATCGACCGCTTTGCCAGCCACTTTGAGAAGGCTGCCATTCTTCGTGGTCGTTTCGTCAACCATTGCCATTGGTGGTGATGGCCTGATTGACTCTGCACTGGGACGATGACTTCTTCGTACAGGTAATCAAAACGGATATCCTTTGAAAATGTGTCCGCCATATCTCCAAGGAAGATCAATCGCGGAAGATTATTTAGCCAAGGTTTTTCGCACCTTGGTTCGTCGTAAAGGTCGTGCCAGGTAGCTGCGACGCTAACTCGGTTCGGCACTGTATCAACAACATCGAAGTCGTCGGCCAAGCCTGGATTACTACGTCCATATCGCTTGGTCATCACCCCGGCATAACAAAACCGATTCTTTTCGCTCCAAAGTTCACACCCATCGCAACCTGTAGTTGGGTTGACCGTACTATCGGTCCACTGAATTTTTGTTTTGCTTGCCATAACGTGTCTTTGCTGATGGATGCCATAATGATATATATAT
>CAYFJO010001008.1:0-2362 GCA_964343305.1 uncultured Pirellulaceae bacterium
TATGTTGTTTGCTTGAGAAGGAGAGCTGACATGTTTATAAAATGAGAGACAGAGGAACGAAGAGACGAAACTTGGAATTGAGGCTCTGACGTTTCCTTGCGCATGCGCTTGCCTCGCCGCGCCCGATGAACAAGGTCTGGCCATCTTCTAGCGGAAAACATCGTCCTTTGTCTGGTCCTGCAATGATTGCTAATTGTCGTTTCATGTCGTTCTCCTTCAGAATGGTTGATGTTGCTCAATTGGCGAGAAGGCGGACACATTTCCGAGTTGAAAGAATGCTTCGCCTGCTCGGCGTTGTTTGTCAGCTAGAAAAACTTCGACACGTACACACCAGTGGATCTTGACGATTTGCCCGTCGTAGCTGAGCGGGCTTGGTGGTAGCACGGTTTCAAATCGCCCTATATTGTGCGCATCAAATTGAGTGTGCATGCCACTCGGTTGCGTTTCTGTGAAGTGAATTGCACTCGACTCGGTTCCCTTGCCTTCGGTGTACCAGTACACCAAAATCTTCGCACGCTTGACTTGATCGGCGATCGCTCGGTCAAATCGGTATTCGCCATGCAATGTCTCCCCTGGTTCGTACATCGGCGGGTCTCGATCGAGTTGGATCATGTCCCTGGGATCGTTGCCGGAGAATTGACGATCGATCATGTGTTGCTCCGTGCCTTGGCGGACTCGGGGTAGACGATGACTTCAAAAGCGCGTTCAAAATCCGGCCAGTTGGGAACGTCGCCGCTGACGACAATTTTCCAGCGGATGCTGTTCTCGCCGGCGTCGAATGAATGCATACAGCCGTCAGGAAAATCGACTTCGCAGCTAGTTGTGAACGGGAATTGTTTTTCGATTTCAAAACCGTCGCGGCGAAACAGCTCGCGCTCGAACACGCGTCGCGTTTCCGTGCGCGTTGAAGAGCCTTCGACATAGATGGCAACTTCCTCGCACGCCAACAGCACACAAAGTGAGTTGATTTTCAGTGGTCCGCATTGCGTAACGTGGATTTGACTCCGCTGGCCGGCGAACAAGGGATGATCGGCGATTTCTACATCGGTCGCCGGAATGCCAACCGTGGAAAGAAGCTCGTGGACAAACAGCAACAATGCTGCGATGCCAACAAGGGCAAAGGGGGTCAGTGCCAGAGCAAACCAAAACCGATTCGAGCCTCGAATTCCGCCGCTACACAGCGCGACGACGAATGATCCGACGACAAGGTTCCAAACCAGAGTGAACAGGAAACAACCAATCTGGCTGTTTTGCTGTGAACGATCGACAGGAAGTCGATATGCCAGATGCGTGCCAGAACTAGCCGAAAGATCACCGGACGGAACGAAAGGCATTGTTGCCACATTCGTTTGCTTGGATCGTCCTAAGGTTTGTAATAATGAATCCCGCAGCCAACTTGCGTCGTGATCGAGAAGCGGTGTCGTTAGAACAGTCCGTCGGTCGGACAGTTCGGCAAAAACGCGTCCCTTCGAACCGATTGAGACGTTCCGGATTTCGCATGCGTTCAGCCGAACAACTTTCGTGCCGCCCATTTGATGAATTGTCGCGGCCCATTGCCCCCGTTGGATCAACAATCGCCAGCCCTTCATCGGCACTCGTACACTGACCATCCGCAATACTCGTACCCCCAGAAATAGAAAAAACGCGAGCACGCCAAACCAGACAACAAAGAATGCTGCAAAGGCGAGGACTTCAAGACCTTGTGGGGCACCCTGTACACCCTGCATGACATCGTTGACCAGTGACCAGCACATCCAGCCGCCGAACATCACCATCCCAATGACTCCGCCATTCCAGAGCAAGAAGAACGGGATCGCGACCCAGCGTAGCCCACCGGGAAATTGCAAAGCAGGCAAGTGTGAAAGCTCGACGTGATCGTCATGGCGATCCAATTGAATCGAGCATTGCGATGGCGGATCGGGGAATTTGTTGAAGGCTTCGGTCATGTTGTTTTTTGTGATTCAAGCAGCGTCTTTCGCACGAGCGACTCAATGTTGGACACTTGTTCGATGGACAGAAAACCTGGGCCACGATTTTCGTCATCCTGGTTAGACGATTGGTCGGCACTAAACAGGAGATCTCCCGATCCGTCGCCGCGGGCGACGCTGTGCAAGTGCTGAAGTTGATCGGCCGTGTAACTAGTCAACTTGTGCGATCCAAACAAACGTGGTTCGACGCTGAACACCCGCTGATCGGTAAGGACATAAGCTGTTCGTCTGGCTTCGAAGAGTTTCCAGAGTGGCGCGGTGGCCATGAAAATGCCAATCAAAATGAACGGAATGAGACACAGCACAAAGCCAACGGCGAAGACCAACGACATCCCGTCGACAACGTCCTTGCCGAATAAATTCTCAGCAAGAAG
>CAYFJO010001009.1:0-2348 GCA_964343305.1 uncultured Pirellulaceae bacterium
GTGCGGCCAACGCGGTTTGGACGAGAAAATTCGGAAGCACGGAACCGACTCCGACTACTCCCAACCCCCGGGTCAAAAACTCTCGACGCGTTGCAATTTGGATCCGCGACATTCTTCGTCTCCTTATCAAAATAGATGATTTCAAAATGACTGAGTATTTTGCCAGACCTGATTCACTCCTTGCTTAACTCACCTGGAACTCAGGAGTGCCCAGGAGCATCACGACTAAGGCACGCAGCTTGGCATTGATCTGGTCCCTTTCTTGATCCCACCGTGTTGACGGAGGAAGATCGCCGAGGAAGTCAATCATTGCCTGGCGCTTGTCGCTGCTGACGTCTGTGACGAGACAGCGTTGCACGAGATGGTCTACCACTTCATCCGCAGACTCAAACTCTCGTCCGCCCACCAGTGCGCCCACGACGTCGACATTGCGCTGGTCGATCAGGTCGGCGACAAAGTTGTAGCGGTCGAGGAGTTGCTTGGACGTGATCCAAGCCTGCCCTTCGTCCCAACCGGCAACATTGGGAGGCTCGAACAGAGCATGTCCCGTGGTTTGGCAGGCCGAATCGATCCGACCATATTCGACATCGCGAATTCCCAGCATCTTGATTGTTCCGACCAACAATTCCACAGGGCTCTTGATGTGGGATCCCCTCGCCTGGTCGCTGTAGAACTCTTCTGACAAGAACAAGTTCTCCAGCATCGGCCGCAGGTTATAGTTGTTGCTGCGGAGCACATGAGCAAGTGTCTCAACCGTTTCTGGTTTCGGGTCGCGGTGTACGAAGAACTCGAACAATTTCTTGCTGACGTACTGGGCGGTGGCGGGACGCTGCAAGATGATGTCCACCACCTCGTCACCGCTCCAATTCCCTTTCCTACCGAGGACCGTCTTTTGCGTTTCGTCAAAGCGTGATCCCAAGAAACGAAACTGACCCGTCGTCTGGTCATAAGTGTAACCTGTCAATGCCCGGGACGCCTCGCGAACGTCCTCTTCGGTGTAGCCGTTCTTCTTGTGGTTGGCGCTATTCTCTTCGCCGAGGGAGAACAGTTCTTGCAGTTCCCGGCCGAGGTTTTCGTTGCCATTTCCCTTGCGGTTGGTGTGGTTGTCCAAGTAACGAATCATCGCGGGGTCCTGGACAATGCCATGCAGTAGTGCGCTGAACTGGTCGGCATAGCGGCGGAAGAGCTGGTTCTGTGTGTAAATGAGGTAAGGATCATTGAAGTCCCGATAATTGACGGCGAAGTGATCGTGCCAAAAGAGCGTCAGCTTCTCTTCGAGCGGCCGGGGCGATTCCACCATCCGCTGGAGCCACCACTGTCGCAGATTCGAAACCTGATTCCGGAAATTCCGACGCTGACGCCGCTGCAATTCCCGCCGTGCTTCGGTACTGAAATACCGTTCGTAAGAGAGTCCCCTGCCTCGTGGCCTGATGTCGATTTCGAGATTCGCGGACGGTTGCTGGTGAATCTCTACTAGGTACTCGACGGCTTTATACAAGCCCATGTCAACCAATCGTTCGACCTCTTGAGGCGAACCACCAAACCCGGCGCGAAACAGCAAGTGCCGGGCTTTTTCGTAGTTCCAATCTTTCGAAGAGATGCTCTTCAAACCACCAAGCAATTCGACTTCGATCGTGGCTGCTTTGTCCAAAGCTTCGCCGAT
This sequence comes from uncultured Pirellulaceae bacterium, assembly GCA_964343305.1. GTDB lineage: Bacteria > Planctomycetota > Planctomycetia > Pirellulales > Pirellulaceae > CAYFJO01. Next base: position 1,664 of record CAYFJO010001009.1, read on the forward strand.
GGCCGCGTTCTTCTCATTCAAGGTCTCTTGCGCCGCATCACGCGCCACGCGCGCCCGTCCGGCCGTGGACGCCGCGTCTGCGGCCTTCTGTGCCAGCTTCTTGTCGTCCGCAGATTTCTTCGCAGCCTTCTCCGCAGCCGATGCGTTATCGAGGGCCTTTTCAAGCACCGCTTCCTTGCGAGCGAGATTGCTTCGAGCCTTCGCCAGGTCAGTTTCGATTTCCCAAGACTCTTTGAGAGCCTCAAACAGTTTCTCAGCCTGCAGTTTCTTTGCTGCTGTATTGTCCGGTTTCTTGCGCCCTTTGGCATCCTGCTGAGCAAAGACTGGCTTTGCCCCCAACAAGATTCCCAATATCACCGTCATCGCGACGGTGATTGTGCATGTACGAATTCGGATTCGTCGCATTGGTCATTCTCCTGTGTGGCGAGATTGTTTCATCGTTCACCAACAAAGTTATAAGTTAACAATTATCGAGGCGTTTTTGGTCGTGACAGAAATCATACCGCGTATTCGAACGACAATTCAGTCTAAGCTGGCAGACCTTGTATAGGTTATTCTTTTTATTTTTCTTGACAGAGAATTCCTCGAGCGTCAAAGAGCCGTCCTTATCCTTATCAAAGACAAAAGCCTAGATCTTTTCTTCAAACATTGATGCGCAAATAACTCGGATTATTGGGCAAGAATG
>CAYFJO010001010.1:0-2340 GCA_964343305.1 uncultured Pirellulaceae bacterium
GTTGGAGTTTGCTGGGGCCTTATTCCAACCCCGGCACGATCGAAAACAAGACGGCCGCCACCGCGATGGCACTGCTCGCATTTCAAGGCGCGGGCAATACGCATAAGAAGGGCGAGTTTCAAAAGAACGTCGAACGCGCCTGGAAGGCCTTGCTGAAAATGCAAAACACCGATGGTGATTTTTATGTCGGCGAATCACCTAACCAGCACTTGTATTCACACGGCCAGGCAACGATCGCGATCTGCGAACTGTACGGCATGACTCATGATCCAGCGTTTCGTGAACCAGCACAACTCGCGGTCGACTTCGCGGTCAAGGCTCAATCTCCCGAAGGCGGCTGGCGTTATTATCCTGGCCGTGACAGCGATACGTCCGTGACTGGCTGGTATGTGATGGCGTTGCAGAGTGCCTTGATGGCTGGGCTCGAAGTCCCGGAGGAAACGTTACAGCGGATTCATAACTTCCTGGACACCGTCCAGCGCGAAGACGGCGCACGTTACATTTACCAGCCCAATCAAAGGGTCAACCCCACGATGACCGCCGAAGCACTTTTGTGTCGACAATATCTCGGCTGGGCGCAGGACGACCCGCGGTTGATCGACGGCGTTGAGTTTGTTCTGGAAAACCCCATCAACTGGGAAGAGGACCAAAACGTTTATTACTGGTACTACGCCGCTCAACTGACGCATCACATCGAAGGCGAATACTGGGAAAGTTGGAACAACGTCATGCGCGAGGTGATCCCTAAGAACCAAGATTTGTCGCGCAAGGAGCTTGGAAGTTGGAGCCCGGTGAACGATCGCTGGGGTGATGCCGCCGGCCGCCTTTACACGACCTGCATGTGCATCTACATGCTCGAGGTTTACTACCGCCACCTGCCGATCTATTCCTACCGCAATAACGACACGACGGAATCGGGACTCGCCAAGACCGTGCCGTGAGACTCACCATGTTCCGTGGGCGATTCGGTCGTCGTGCCCTTGAATACTCGAGGACCGAAAACCACTCATGAAGTTTCTGAAACCATTGTACGGAAGCGAGAATTGCGTCCCCCAAAACCGTTGAATGCCTGAAAGGAATTATTGTGTTTGCCTGTCGAGGGTCTTTTCGTGGGAGAGAAGGCCCTGCGGACGGAGGGGTGGGGCGATTCGCCGCGGTCGCCCTGCCCCAACATTAACTGAGTCCGTTGAAAGCGAACCAAACATGGACATCAGCGAGAGTCTCAACCGCATTCTTGAATCGAACGATATTTTTGGCGAATCGTTTTACGAGATCTTCTTCAATTCGTATCCAGACGTGCAAGCGTACTTCGACGGCGTGGACATGAAGCGTCAAGCGGTACTGCTGACGATGGCGCTCACCGTCGTCGAGCAATTCTATTCACAGCAGCATTTGGCCACGAAAAAGTATCTCATGTATCTGGGCATGCAACATCACGCGCGTGAGATTCCCGAAGGTCTCTACACACAGTGGCGTGACGCAATGCTGGAGACGTTGTTCCAATTCCACGGCGATGACTGGACACCCCAATTGGCATCCCAGTGGCGCGAAGCCATCGAACAAACCACACATGTCATGTTGCAAGGCTACCAACACCATTTCACCGTTTGATCCATCAGTCCGGATGCTCGGTTTTTTCTTCATCTGCCAAGACGTCGAGTTGTCTGGTGACGGCGATGACGTGATGCAGGTTGCCGATCATGTCCGGCTTGCGTTCATCCAAATCGAAGAGTGAATCCTGTCGCCCATAAAGAATCAGTTGGTCATTGGGTTGGATGTAAGTGTGCCCACGTGGTGCACCAAGATAGACACCATCAGATCGTTCGATTCCCAGCACCAGAATGCCTTCGTTGGCCAACTCTGACTCTGACAACGTACGACCCGCCAGCCAATTCTCTGGGTCCACCCGCATTTCCCACACGACATAATCGTGCGACAACCGCAACAATCGCGTGTAGTCGTGGACGTCGATGCGCAGGAACTGTCGAAGCGCCCATCCATTGATCTGCCACATCACTTTTTCCACGTATCGACTAGTGGCCAGCAACCACAACACAACAATACCGACGGCAAGAATCAACACACGAAATTGCCACAGCCTGGTCCAATGCTCGCTCGCGCCGGTATCAAGAAATGACAGCATCACAGACGATACCATCATGACGATTCCCGCATTGCCCAACAGCATCAAGTGCATCACAATTCGTCGCCGCAACGGGTGGTTGACGATTTCCTCGGACTCACGAGTCGTAAAACCCGATCCGGTAAACGCCGAAAGCGCCTGAAACTGGGCAAGGTCTTTGGAGAGTCCCGTGATCGTGAGGCCGACGGTGGCGACGC
>CAYFJO010001011.1:0-2340 GCA_964343305.1 uncultured Pirellulaceae bacterium
GAGCGACCGGGTTGTGTTGGAAGTACAGATGCCACTCGCCCTTGTAGTAGACCATGCCGTTGGGATCGTTGTTCCACCCGACCTTCTGGGAGAAATGGAACTGCGGCCGTTTCGGCTCGGAGCCCCACTTGTCTTCGCCCGGCACAGTGTCGCTCTGAGTGATCAAGGCCAACGCCCCTGTTTTCATCGGCTGGACATTGACAGAGAGAGTCTTCCCCTTGTATGCGGAAATGTCGAAGAAGGCCCACCAGTCGGCGTCTTCCTTCTTCTCGGCCAGCCCTGCCTTCACGTGGCGGACCTCCTTTCCGTCGACGGAAAGGCTGATCGTCTGGTTCCGCGTGGCGCTGTTGCTGATCGGCATGAGCAGGTAGGTCTTCGAGACCGCTATTTCCTTGCTGTGTGCGCCGTACAGCACTGCAAGCAACTTCTTCGGCGACCCCGCAGCGCTATTCTCCGTATTGCCGTCGAGCTTCCACCACCCGGCAAGACCGGCGACGGTGGCTTCCCCGTCGGCGAGGGCCATCGTTTTGATCTCGTCGGCCGACAGAGCTCTGTTGTAGATCCGCACATCATCAATGCTGCCCTTGAAAAACTGACTCGTCCCCTTCATCGAGCCGATATACGCCGGGGCCTCACCCTGCGTGTCAAGCAATCCGGTGGCCGTCTTGACGCCAATTTCCTGACCGTCTGCGTAGAACTTCATTGCCTTGCCGTCATATGTCACACAGACCAGGTGCCATTTCCCGTCGAGGAACTTGGCCGGATCAAGCGGAACGCCATGTTCGATGTGGTTCCCGAAGCCGGGCATTTTCAACCCGAAGCAGAGGCTGTGCTTCTTCTCGTACTCGCCAATCGCCATGAAGTCTCGGCTTTTGCGTTCTTGTTTCTTGTAAATCTGTTGCCAACCCGGCTCGTGTTTAGCTTCCCAGGAGCGCGCCGAGTGGCGCGACTTGCCTTTGCCGACACGCTCCGGTTTGATCCAGGCGGATATCGTGATCGCCTTGGCCGGTTTGAGTCCGGCGTAGTGGGGAATCTTGACGCTCTGACTCTTCCCGTCCAAGATCAGCGCCTTGCTGAGTTTGCCGTCAGCGTAGTCGTCTGCTGCAGCCGTATCGACGACTGCGAAGAGAAAAAAGATAAGCGAAGAGAAGATCGCCACGTTTAGTTTCAGGACTTTCATGTAATTACCTCGGGTGTGTTACACGCGTACTTCTTATTCATTTCGCAAAACGAGTAAACGCAAGACCGGCTCGTGGATGTAAACGGAAATTGGATTAATCTTTTATTCTCAGAACGCATCCAAGACATACCTGATTCTTGCCTTTGTACAAACTGCTATACGGCTTCCTAGCGTAGGCCTCAGGGTTTGTCTCCCAATACGACAGGCTCTCAAAACGGCATCGGCTAGAGTCATTTCTTTCGATTCTTGTAGTTCATCATCGAATCTTTTGTGCCGACGAGTCCTTTGTGGTCGGTTATACCGGCGAAGACAATGGGCATGAACGGCGCGGGGTTTTCCTTGACCGCCCAGGCGATCCCCCGCATCAAAAGAATGCGATAAAGCGGGTCGTGGTAGGTAAAGGTGAAATGTCCCGTGGTGGTGCCAAAAACTCGGCCCTTACCAGAGGTGTAGGTCCAAAAAGCTTGCCCGCGTGTGTCTTTGGCTTTCTCGATATCAGTGAAGGCTTTCTCTGTTTCCGGGGCGATGACCCCGATCACTTCCACTGCATCTCGCTGGCTCATATTCCAGTAGGATTCGTCGCTGAACTTGATGGCCCGCGGCAGGCCAGCAAGAGCCACGTGATCAGTCTTCAGGTAAAGCGGTGTGTCGTGGCCGAACTTGCTCCACTTGGACGATTTGTTGCCTTTCCAGCCGCAACCAATGCATTCGGCATACTTACTCGCATCGGCCAGGGGCCGCATGATGCAGGATTCATGAATGGATACGACACCGCCACCCCGATCGACAAAGGCCTTGTAGGTCTTGTATTGCTCATCGCTGATTTGTGGCATGTGCAGGAACTGAATGAGCAGGTCTGCCTTCTCGAACTGGGCCTTGCTGGGAAATTTGTAGGCCTCGTCCACAGTCACTCGCGGGATCTCTTTGAGCAAGGGCAGAAACAGCTCTTTGACGCGGATATAATCATGTTCGCCGCCTCCGTGATCCTCGGGTCCGTAGAGCCAAAGAATGTTGATGTCGCGACTGAGCTTCGCGCCTTCCAAGGGACCGGTCAACTTCAGCACCTCGTCCTTGGGCATGGGCGGGTTCGGACCCGCCGCCAGCAGGTCACTGGCAGCCAAGGTGATCAACAGCAACAACAAAATGGTGTTATGGGGTTT
>CAYFJO010001012.1:0-2338 GCA_964343305.1 uncultured Pirellulaceae bacterium
AAAAGCATTGCTTTCCGCTCGGCCGCGTCACAAAGAAGACGGCGGAGCGATTCGCGAACAACATTGACAACCTGCTGCACGAGCGAAAATGTAATCTGCCGATGAGTCGAGAGATCGCCAATTGGCTGGCCGGTTTGGATGATCGCCTCTATGAGTTGCTTGTTGATCGTGGATTGGCAGAACCCCACGCCAAAGCCGAAACTCTTGGGGCGTTCATCGACACCTACGTTGCGAATCGCAGCGATGTCTCCGAACGTCGCGTGATCAAGTTCGAACTCACGAAACGGCGGCTGATTGAGTACTTTGGCGATGTGAAGCTGGATTCGATCACAGCGGGTGCGGCAGAAGAATATGCACGGTGGTTGCTGAAACAGATGGCCGACACAACCGCACAAAAGGAATGCCAAATTGCTGCACAGTTCTTCCGCCACGCGTACCGCAAGGAGTTGATTTCCCGGAACCCGTTCGACGGGGTTAGTGTTGGAACTTCAACCAACGATGAACGCCAAGTGTTTGTCAGTCGTGACGTGGTGTCAAAAGTCATCGAAGCCTGCCCAGATTGGCAATGGCGAACCGTGGCCGCATTGGCAAGATTTGGCGGTCTGCGTTGCTCATCGGAAGTCGCTCTGCTGAAATGGACCGACATTCATTGGGACACCGAACGAATCACCGTGACGAGTCCCAAGACGAGGCGATACGGCAAAGGGACTCGCGTCATTCCGTTGTTTCCGGAACTTCGTCCGTACCTTGATGAAGCGTTTACAATGGCAAAGGAAGGCGAGAAGTGGGTTATCCCGATGCTGGACGGCGAGCCGTCAAAGAATCTCGGCACGACGTTCAACAAGATCATTCGACGTGCTGGTGTCGAGGCGTGGCCAAAGCCGTTTCAGAATTTAAGGTCCAGCCGGCAAACGGAGCTTGAACAGATCTTTCCGACTTACGTGACTTGCAGGTGGATGGGCAACACGCCAAACGTCGCACGCAAGCACTACTTGACGGTGACTGAGGATCACTTTCAGACAGCCGTGAATAGCGGTGAAGATTTTGGGGATAAACGGGGGACGCAAACGCCCGTTTTGCCTCGCACAGACTCGCACGAAAAAACCCGTGTTGTCCATGAAGTGCAGGAAAACACGGGTTTCTCGGAAGTTGTGGCCATTCTTGAAAGTGGCCGAGTTGCGGGGACAGGATTCGAACCTGCGACCTCGAGGTTATGAGAATAACCAACGCTACCGCGAAATCATCCGTTTTCTTCGGTGTTTCGCACATTTTAGTGCTTCGAGTTGCTTTTGCAAACGTTCGCATCTAATTGCAGTTTTCATCGAGTAATAGCGGTATACTGAGTTCGTGGATGCGCGCAAAACCGTATGGGTGGCCTTAGAAAATCGATGGGTGACGGGAAGCTTCATGATGATTCGAACTTGTCAAGTTGCATGTACTTCGATGTTGTTGGTCTCGCTAGGTTGCGGTCAATCCGCCCGGCACACAGTTCAGAAGCCGATCGTCCCGAAGATCATCACGCACCCAGTCTTTCAGACGGCGATCACGGGTAATTCGTCGGCTCGTCCGGCGATCCAGGTTGACATTAAGGATGCAAGTGAGGACTTCGTTTTCACTGCGGAACTGTATCTTTCCGTTCAGTCAAGTCGCTTTCCTGGCGACACACTTGTAATCTTGCCCTTGAACGTCGGTGACTTCGCGGGTTGTCGAACGCGCTTTGTGCAATTGCCTTTCGAGGTTGAAGAAGGCGATACGTTGCTGTTCAACTTGCTCGACAACGACAAGCTAAACGGCGAGCAAGAACAATTGGTAGTCAAAGGATGTCATGCGTGCGGCTATTGCTTGTTGATCGCGGGCCAGATTTATTGTCCAGCGGCAACATCGATTGTGCGGCCCGCTGTGCCAGTTGCGGCTGACATCTTGGGCGAGGCGATCATCCAAGATGTCGCGCTTCATTACTTTGAGAATTTCGGCACGGCGGAATACATCGTACCTAAGTACCTGCCCGAAGAGCCGCAGCAAGCGAATGAGTTGTCGATTCGCAATGATTCGAACTACGTTCCCGCCATCTTGAAACTCTTTGGCCCGTCTCGCGAGATACCGTTTTCGATTGATGAGTCGACTTAATACTGTTCGTTGGAGACAATATCATGCTCGACTGGGTAATGAAAATCTTTGAGTGGGTTTTCAGAATTTGGAGCGCACTTCCTGATAAGACAAAAGAACGTGTTGTTGATGCGTTTGTTGATGGGTTGGAGTGGCTGTTCCGGGACTTCTATCGCAGTTATGGAGGTGCCACGGCATGACGAATCTTGGTGACTTCATTCGTGAGCGGCTT
>CAYFJO010001013.1:0-2324 GCA_964343305.1 uncultured Pirellulaceae bacterium
CCAGCGCCAGCGCTCCAGCGTGCGCTTGGAGATGTTCCAGCGTTCGGCGAGTTCGATCTGATTGAGGTGCCGGACGCGCGTCCGCTGTGATCCTTGTTCCACAGTCACTGGCTGCGGCTCCTCTGGCCTGACGGGTCGTTCTCGCGGATGTAACCGAGAATCCGGTCAGCGGTCGCGAGGGTCGGAGACCGGCCGCGGCGAAGATTGAGGACCAGCGACGGATCACCGATCGCCTGGCGGCCGAACTCGGTGGGCTTGGTGCCCGTGCGCTTCAGGAAGCTTTCGACCTCCTCGCGAAACTGTTGGGTGAACGTCTGCATGATAGGAATATTCAAATCACTAGTTTCCTATTGCGTCAACTATAAAAGATTGTTAATTTCCTATATCCAATTGTGAAGGAGGGTCCGATGGATCTAGATCCTGTTCGGCACAAGGTTCTGAAGCTGATCGAGGGCCAAGGGACCGACCTTAAGAATGCGTCGCTCGCAATGGGGCGGAACGCGGCGTACCTGCATCAGTTCGTCTATCGCGGGACGCCGAAAGTCCTTTCCGAGGACGACCGCGCGGCGCTTGCTCGGCACCTCCAGTGCGACGAGGAAGAGCTCCGGCACAAGAAGCGGCCCGCGCGCAAGCCGCGCGCGCAGCCCGTGCGTCAGGAGCGCGTCGTGGAGGCGCCGGCCTCCGAAGCTCTACCGGAGGGCTTCTCCGCGATCCCCGAGATCGATGTCCGGGTGTCCGCCGGGCCGGGCGCCCTTCACGAGGGGCTCGAGGAGACCAAGGATATCTGGTACTTCCCGGACCCCGTCATCCGCCATGAGTTCCGGGTCCGGCCCGACGACCTCCGGATGATCACCATCGACGGCGATTCGATGGATCCCTTGCTCTCAAGCGGGGACCGCATCTTGCTCGACACCAGCCAGCGCATCCCGGTGCCGCCGGGGATTTTCGTCATCTGGGACGGCATGGGCTTGGTTGCGAAGCGCGTCGAGCACGTGCCCAACTCCGATCCGCCGAAGGTGATCATCAAGTCGGTCAACCCCGAATACGACACCTACGAGCGGGATGCCGAGGAGGTACACATCATCGGGCGCGTCGTCTGGACCGCGAGGCGGTTGTGAGACGCTTACACCTCAACCGCCGTGACATTTTCAAACAGAACCGCTCTACTGCTCTGGCAGAGTGGCGTCAACTTGCGGCCTGAGATTTACCGATTTCGGGGTTGTGCAGACCGGTTCGTGTTTGTCTGACAGTGCCTGGAAAGTGGCTACCTGAACGACCGAAGTAGCCAAACACAAACGAGCCTTTTGTGTCGCGTGAAACGGCGATTGCGAGACACAACGGATTTTGAGGAAAGCAGACCAGACACAAACGAGGCCGGAAAACTTCGGCCCTTTTTTGGAAAGAAACAACCGTGAACACAGAACGGAACGCAAACGACAAAGAACACGAAACGGTCTGCTGCCCATCCTGTGACGGTCTCGGTGAAGTGCGCGGAAGTGATCGGTAGGGAGCGAGGATCGACATGAAAAAGTGCAAGTTTTGTGGCAAGAACTTTAAGCCCCAGATCGTCGAGCAAAACGTCTGCGAGCAATGTGGCGAGGACTTGGAGCGTGATGCAGCAAGAGAAATGGGCTGCGAAGACTATTATGACGCAACCGGCGAACTGCCGGGTGACAAGTGAACGATCACGAGCCCTCACGGGGCAAAGGAGAAGACATGAAAAAGATACTTTTGGTCGCAATCGCATCCCTCGGTCTGGCGGCGTGTGAGGTGAATACGACGGGCAATATCGATTTCGACGCAAACGACGTTGGCTACTTCAAAGACAACCGCACTGGTCTGTGCTTTGCCGCCGTGGCGTCCCGGAAGTCATTTGATGCGAACGCCAGTGGCTTTGGACTGACCAACGTACCGTGCTCAGACGCCGTTGTGGCTCTGGCCCGATAGCGAGGCTGACATGAGATATGCATACGGCATATTCCAAGACAGAATGCTGGTCGCATCGGTGGACGCTCCGACGCTTCATGATGCGCTACGTGAGATTGGCCACTATGGGCGTATCGCCCCGTTACTTCCCAGATTCCGCACCGGTTAATAGATTAAAACGGACAATAACGTTTCAGTTCCCAGATTTTCGCACAGTTTCCCTCCCTCATGATTCCATAGTGATTCCAGTGGCGGATTTCGGCACATGGCCGCAGAATCAAAAAACCAGCAACTCATTGAAGTTACGGGCTTAATTTGGTTGCGGGGGGAGGATTTGAACCTCCGACCTTCAGGTTATGAGTACTGGAGCGCAATCCTGTGTAAAGGAGCGAAAAGCG
>CAYFJO010001014.1:0-2323 GCA_964343305.1 uncultured Pirellulaceae bacterium
CGTGTGGCCTTCCTCTAGTTTTTCGATGTAGTGCGTTGCCCAGCCCATCCGTTCAATCTTCGTCCTCTTTCAACTTCTCGCGCACTTCCATCAGAATTCTGCCCAGCATGTTACGGCCCGACCCATCTCCACCGTCGCCCCAATATGAATCGTTCGACGTGTGCTCAATCAACTTTGCGTCGCCGGTTTCAAGAAGGATCTCGCGAAGTTCGTTATGCTGCGTAAACTTGGCCAGCACTGCTTCGCGCATTACGTTGTCTTTGACAGATTCCCAGTCACGCCTGAGTTTCTTTTTGCGGTCACGCCCCAGGCGAGCGGCAATCATTGGAGATTTTGCCTTGCGGATTTCGGCTTGGTGTCCATCGTCTTTGAACTTCTGCGCTTGGAAATAGTGTTCCGAGGTGGGCCAGCGTTTGCCTTTCAACTTGAGTGAGTAGGCCGCAAAATTGGAGAAGCAACCGTACTCATCGGACTCGCTGTAAAAGTTGATGACTTCAAGATCCATGATGATCATTGCTCTTCGAACGGTGAACCAACCCCAGGCCAGGAAGCTCTATTCTTCCAAAGCAAGATTCAGGACAATTGACACGCAATAGCGAAATTGGTTCAGGGTTCGGGTGCAAGCGTGAAAACAAAATTGACAACAGAGATTTACTCCACTCAGGTCGGCCGTTGGCCAACAAGCGGACGTCACATTCTTGCTCAATTCGACGACGAAACAATCATTGTCTACCAAGCGTATCGTCCAGCCATTGGCAATTTTGCTGCCGAGCGCGGTTACTTTGGGGGCGAGTTCAAGTTGACGAGAATGTCGTGGATCAAACCCAACTTTCTTTGGATGATGTACCGCTGCGGCTGGGCAAAGAAGGAAGGCCAAAAGGTCGTATTGGCCGTTCGGCTGAAGCGGTCGGCCTTTGATTTGATTCTGTCGAAGGCCGTTCATTCGTCATTCGTTGGTGAAGTTTACTGTAGCCAGGAAGAGTGGCAAAAAGCGGTTGGCGAATCGGACGTTCGATTGCAGTTCGATCCTGACCACGATTCCTACGGCAATCCTGTCGAACGCCGAGCAATTCAACTTGGTCTGCGTGGTGATGTACTACGCAAATATGCCCGTGAATGGATTGTTGAAATTGAAGACGTTTCCGAATTTGTACATGAACAACATCAACATGTGGTGTCGAAGAGTTTGGATGACCTTGATACCCCGAGAGAAGAAGTTTACCCAGTTGAAGATGAGTTGGTTCGGAGTCGATTGGGGTTGGCCGATCCAGCATGACGTTATGGGTACAAGACGATCATGGGCTTAGACGCAATAGTAAGATGCAACTGCTTTGAATCGGGACGGACCACTGAACCGCCGTTTCCCAGAGAGTGGGTGTATATCGACGAGGAAGGCTATTGCAACCTTCTTTCCGAATACGACACCGATGAGAACTGGCCGAAGTTCAGCGAGTGGCGGCAAAGTTGCTGTGAACATGAAGACATGGACTACGCCTCGGAACGAATCTCCAATTGGAGCGGCTATCGTGCATTTCAAGAGGCTTTGGAGCGAGTCGGGTTGGAACAATTCCCTGTGCTGGCGGAAGAATTGCCGAATGCCAACGGCGGCTTGATGTCGCCTGAATCTTCGGCATTAGCGCTCAAGGAACTGGAGATCTTTCAGAACACTGAAACGGTCGGCGCTAACGCTTTTCTTGTGGACACACAGACGGGGTTCGAAATCTTCGAACACATTGCCGCTTACGAAGGCATTTTTATCATGGCAGGCAGCGTTGGAATTGATGTTGGCATTGGAGAATTCGAGTTCTTCATTCGAGACCGAGAATTGGAAACGGATCTATTTCGGGCGACAAGGATTGAACAAACATTGCTCGATCCTCGCAACCAAGATGGATCGTACAACGGCGACGTTGAGTTCCGAAATCTCGACACAGACGAAACGTACACGACCTCGATCACCATTCATGGCAAACAGATCGCTCGGCCAGACGGCCAAATGCAAAATGAACAAGGACAGGTTCGATTTGATTACCCAGAGCGCTTCCATGTTGAAGTGCGTGATGTCGCTCCGTCCGAATTTGAGTACATCCTCAAACCCTTGGCGACAGTCTTTCGTGCGTCAGTTGAAACTGGCAACCCCGTGCAGTGGTGCTAAATGAACAAACTGAATCTTGTTGTTATCAAAGTTTCGAATCTCGACCGAAGCGTGTCGTTTTATGAATCTCTGGGGTTGCAATTCACCGAGGAGCAACACGGTGATGGTCCAGTTGGGACCGCCGGCGGATTCGCGTGCGCTTCGATCACCTTGGCTTCGCGCGCTCTG
>CAYFJO010001015.1:0-2322 GCA_964343305.1 uncultured Pirellulaceae bacterium
GGACACCGGTGCCGTTGTTTCCCGAAATCTGGTTGCCCGCGCCGGACGCCGCGCCACCGATCGTGTTGCTGGACGAGTTGAGAATATGCACGCCGTGCAGCATGTTCCCCAGATCGGCAGTGCCGGCCGCATTCGTTCCGATGTGGTTGGCCTGGATGGAGTTGTTCGAACCGCCCTGCATTTCGATTCCCGAAACGCCGTTGGCCGAGATGACATTGCCCGCAGATGTCGTCGTGCCGCCAATCGTGTTGCTGCTGACGGAGAACGTACGAATGCCTTGGAAGGCGTTGCCCAGCGCCGCGGTGCCAGCCGCGTTGGTGCCGATGCGGTTCCCGGAGATCACGTTGCCAGAGGACGTGCCGCCGGACTGCGACATCGAAACACCGTTGAGACCATTGCCCGAGATCACGTTGCGCGCCGCCGCGGTGGAGCCGCCGACAGTGTTGTTGGACGAATTCAAAATAAAAATGCCGTGCTGCGTGTTGCCTTGATCCGCGTTGCCGGCAACGTCCGTGCCAATGTAATTGCCTTCGACGGTGTTGCCGTTGCCCGTTTCTATTCGAATGCCCGATCCTATATAGCGATTGATAACCAACCCGCGCACAGTACTGTTGCCCGCAAAAACCCGCAAACCATTCGTCCCCGCTCCGGCGGATGTGCCGTTGAGTTCAATCACGGGCGTTCCGGCAAAGTCGGGCTCCGTTGTGCCGTCGATAATGGCCGAGTCGTCGATCGCCGGCAGAGCAGACAACGGTGTAATTGTGTGTGGACCTGCGCCAGGAATGCTGAAGTTGATCGTCTGGACGCCGGCAGTGAAATTCGAGCACAGGATCGCATTTCGCAGCGAGCCCGCGCCACTGTCTCCCGTGTTCGTGACGCTGGTTGAACAGGCGCCGATGGCGATTTCATAATCTTCCACTTCGCCGTCAGGCGCTTGTCCGTTGTACGACAGTCCGCCACCTTGATCGAAGCGGAAACGGGCAAACGTCTGGGTGGTCGGCGCAACCAGCGGTACGGGAAACGACAAGCCGGCGTTCAATCCCGATCCGAGTGCAAAGTCGGTAAAGATCTGTTCGCCCGCGTCGGCCCAACTGCCGTTGTCGTTGAAATCGATCCAGGCGTTAAGCAGCCCCGCGCCGGTGGTCGTCACGTCGATACTGCCAATGTCGCCGGAAACCAGTGACCCGTTGAATACCACACCATCTTCGTCGTCTGGCGAATCAGTTGTGTCATCGGCATCAGCATTCGCGGAATGGGGGCCATCCAACTCCTCGTCTCGAATCGAGCCCAATGTCGGTCCGACGGTTCCGTGCCGCGCCCCGTCTTCGGCAAGCGTGGTGGGATAGGGTGCCGGTGTGTCGCCAAAGTCGGCGTTGATGACCGTGTAAACTTCATCGGTAGCCGGTTCATCAGCCGGCAACGCGTTGCCGGCCAAGTCCGTGATGTTGGTGCTCAGATTCAATCCAACGATGCCGTTGAAGTTCGCGAGGTCTCCACCAGAGACAGTCACTTGATACGTACTGGCCGAGGTCGGATTGACGTTGCTGACCGTGGCGGTGGTGGTTCCATTGACGGCAAAGTCGCCGGTATCGACACCGGTCACATCCTCGTCAAACTCCGCTAAGAAGATCAGGGTGTCGGCATTGGTTGGGCTGGTCGCAGGAGTGTCTCGGGTGAACGCGGTCAGAGCGGGTGCGTCGTTGTCGACCAGATACGTTTCGTCGGTGACCGGTTCACCAGCCGGCAAGGCGTTGCCGGCCAGGTCGGTGATGTCGGTCCCCAGATCGAGACCCACCACACCGTTGAAATCTGCAAGATCGCCACCGGAAACGGTGACTTGATACGTACTGGCCGAGGTCGCATTGACGTTGGTAACGGTCGCGGTCGTCGTGCCGTTGACGGCAAAGTCAGCAGTGTCGACAGCGGTCACATCCTCGTCAAACGTGGCCAGGAAGATCAGCGTATCGGCATTGGTCGGACTCGTCGCGGGTGTGTCCAACGTGAACGAGATCAAACCTGGCGCTCCGTTGTCGACCGTATACGTTTGATCGGTCGTCGGCTCACCGGCCGGCAAGACATTGCCAGCCAGGTCGATGATGTTCTGGCCGGCAGCCAGGTTCAGACCGACGATGCCATCGAATCCGGCCAGATCGCCACTCGAGACGGTGACTTGATAAGTGCTCCCCGACGTCGGATCAACGTTCGTGACCGTGGCCGTCGTCGCGCCGTTTACCGCAAAGTCAGCAACGTCGACCGCTGTCACATCCTCGTCGAACGTGGCCAGGAAGATCAGCGTATCGGCATTGGTGGGACTGCTGGCTG
>CAYFJO010001016.1:0-2318 GCA_964343305.1 uncultured Pirellulaceae bacterium
GTCGCGGGTACAACAGACACTTTACGATCCTCAAAGAAAAGACCATTTCGCTGCCGCCACCGGCCGATCAGGTGAATATCGCAAAAACGTTACGCCGTGTTGAGGACGCCCTAGAGTTGCAAACGAAACAACTGAGCACATGCGGAGAGCTTAAGCGCGCTACGATGCGGGAGTTGTTTACGCACGGCTTGAAGGGCGAGGCGCAGAAGGAAACCGAAATCGGACCGATCCCTGAAAGTTGGGGCATCGCGCGGTTGGACAGCTACGCTGATGTCATCTCGACCCGTATGACCTACTCGGAACTCAGAAAAATCGAGGATGCTGCGACTGACGACACGATGACTGTTTTAGGCATCAAAGTTGCAGACATGAATACTGTTGGTAATGAAGTGGTGCTCAACACCGCTCAATTGATTCGACAGGTCGATCCACGAATTGCCAGGCAACGATGTGCTCCACCAAATACGATAATCTTCCCCAAGCGGGGGGCTGCCATTGCCACAAACAAGAAGCGAATCTCGGCTACATGGACCGCATTTGACCCAAACGTCATTGGTGTGATCGCCAAGAATGGCCTGAGACAATCCTTCTTGTTTCACTGGTTCCAGAATTTTGATCTTCGAACGATAACGGAACCTGGTCCCACGCCTCAGCTAAACAAGAAGAACGTTGAACCTCTCAATATTTCAGTTCCGGGTACAACAGAAGAACAAGATCAAATTGTCGGGGTGCTCGATGCCATCGACGCCAAGATCGACCTGCACAAGCGTAAGAAAGCGGTTCTCGAAGACCTGTTCAAGTCGCTGCTCCACAAGCTGATGACTGGGAAGGTTCGGGTTTCGGATATTGACCTCTCGGTGCTCAAGCAAGATGCGGAGGCGGCGGCATGAGCGATCTGAAGATCGGCGAGGGCGGCTCCGTTCAGTTCCCGATGGTCAGACACGCCGGGGAAATCGGCTGGACCCCTCTCGCCCCCAAGGTCGCCATCCAGAAGCGCGGCGGCGAGGCCGGGTTGTTCCTGCGCGACGAACTCGACGCCAAGCTCAGCGAGTTCAATCCCTGGCTCGTGTCCGATGCCGCGCGACAGATCATCGAACGTCTGGAGGCGGTTCCGGCCACCATCGAAGGCAACCGCGAAATCCTTTCATGGCTGCGCGGAGAGCGCTCCGTCTATGACGAGGCCGAGAAGCGGCACCGGCGGGTCAAGCTGGTCGATTTCGAGACACCCGCTAACAACGCGCTGCATGTGACCTGGGAGTGGAAATTGAAGCCACCCGCCCGCAAGGGCAACCGCGCCGATGTGATCTTCCTCGTCAACGGTATCCCCACGGCCATCGTCGAGCACAAGAACCCCAAGGACGGCAGCGCCATCGAGCGCGGGATCACCCAGCTGCGGCGCTATGAGGTGGAGACGCCGGAGCTCATCGCCGCGCCGCAACTGTTCAATGTGACCCATCTGCTTGATTACTGGTATGGCGTTACGTGGCAGGTGACGCGCCGGGATATGGCGCGCTGGAAACAGAAGCCTGACGAGGCCTACCGCTTCGCGGTTCAGGCGTTCTTCGAACCCCACGATTATCTGCGCACGCTTCGCGAATGGATTTTGTTCTATGTCAAGGACAGCGAGACGCGGAAATCCGTGTTGCGCCAACACCAGCGCAAGGCCATCGACAAAATTCTGGCACGTTGTGAAGACCAGGAAAAATCACGCGGCCTGATCTGGCATACGCAGGGTTCCGGCAAGACCTTCACGCTGCTGACCGCGGCAAAGCAAATCCTGGAGGACCGTGACCGGTTCGGCTCTTCCACCGTGATCCTAGTTGTCGACCGGACGGAACTTGAAGGGCAACTCAAAGGCTGGGTCGAGCGTCTGCTGGGCGAAATGCAAAAGCAGGATATCGCAGTGCGGCGCGCGAACAGCAAGACCGACCTGCAAGAACTCCTGGACGCCGACTATCGCGGTTTGATCGTCTCGATGATCCATAAGTTCGAGGCGGTCCGGAAAGACAGCTGCGCCCGCGACAATGTCTTTGTTTTGATCGACGAAGCGCATAGGTCCATCGCCAAGGACTTGGGGACCTACCTCATGGGTGCCGTGCCCAAGGCCACGATCATCGGCTTCACCGGCACCCCGATTGACCGGAGCGCCCATGGCGAAGGCACGTTCAAGATTTTCGGCGCCGAGGATGAAGAGGGATACCTGGATAAGTATTCCATCAAGGAGTCCATCGGCGACGAGACCACCCTGTCCATCAAGCACACGCTTGCGCCCAGCGAAATCACTGTTCCAGCCGAGAAGCTGGACAAGGAATTCTTCG
>CAYFJO010001017.1:0-2314 GCA_964343305.1 uncultured Pirellulaceae bacterium
CTCACGCAGATATTCGACGCCCGCGAAGGTATCGTCCGCGATCCGGAAATCTCGTTTGACGGCCAGCGCGTGCTTTTCTCGTACCGCCCCGGCGAACGCGACCACTATCACATCTACGAGATGAACGTCGACGGTACCAAGTTGCGGCAGATCACGGACGGGCCATTTCACGACCTCGACCCGTTCTATCTGCCAGACGGACGGATCGGTATGACGTCGACGCGGTGCCGTAGTCGAGCCCTCTGTTTTTGGGTGCGGGCAGCGACGCTGTTCGTGATGCAAGCCGACGGCACGCACGTCCATCCGCTGACGTCGAACAATGTCAACGAGTTCACGCCGCAGATGCTGCCCGATGGACGGATTCTGTACACCCGGTGGGAATACATGGACAAGAGCGCGATCTTCGTCCAGAGCCTTTGGTCGATCTTGCCGGACGGGACCCGGGCGCAGCAGCTTTTTGGCAACAACCTGATCCATCCGGTATCGCTGCTTCAGGCGCGGCCGGTGCCCGGTCGACGACGGTTCGCCTGTATTCTGGGCGCCCACAATGGCGACAGCGTGGGGCCGTTGGCCGTGGTCGATCCGGCGAAGGGAATGAACGACCCGCAAGCCATCCTGAACTTTACGCCGGAGTGCAATTACCACGCCGGATGTTTTGCTCCATACCCTTTAGATGACCGGTGGTGCCTGGTTTCCTACGGTCCCCGGGAACCGTTTGGCATCTATGCGTTCGCGATCGATCCGGCACACGACGCGATTTCGCCGCGAAAACTCGATGTGGCCCTGCAGTCGCCGCAGCATCCGAACAACCTCGGCGATTTTTTCCGGTCGGCCCTCGCCGATCGGCTGTTGATCTACCGCGACGAAACGTACTCTTGCGTGGAAGCGATGCCGATCGTCTCGCGGCCGAAACCGCGCGAGGTGGCCTCGATGTTGACAGAGCGCGAGCAAGAACGCCCCGAGCCACGCGGCACGCTCATGCTGCTCGACGTATACCAAGGTCTCGAAGATGCCGTGCCGCGAGGGACGGTCAAGTACTTGCGGATCGTGGAAGAGATGGGCCACCGGGACGAGTTGGGACGCCGCGATTTCACCGGGGCGTTCGACCAAGAGGAGTTCCACAAGACGTACCAGAGCGGCTTCATGGGTCTTTATGCCTCGCCCTGGGAAAGCGGCAAGCCGGCGCCGTCGCTTCAAGCCAAACGCGTGTACGGCACCGTGCCGGTCGAGCGGGACGGGTCGGCTCATTTCCGTGTGCCGGCCGAGCGGCCGATCTACTTTCAGGCCCTGGACGAGAACCTGCGCGAGATTCAACGGATGCGGAGCTACATCCATCTGAAGCCCGACGAGACACAGAGTTGCATCGGTTGTCACGAGCACCGCTCAATGGCACCGCCTCAGCCCGCGTTGGGCTCGCCTCTCGCGTTTCGCCGCGGGCCCAGCGAAATCGAACCGCCGCCGTTCGGAGCAGGCCCGTTTTCGTATCAGAAGCTGGTGCAGCCAATCTTGGCAAAACGTTGCGGCGTGTGCCACGCCGTCGAAGAACCGGCCGGAGGCGTCGATTTGTCCTCCCGGCGGGACGCGCGCGGAGTGCCGATGTCGTATGCCACGCTGGTTCGCCCGCGAACCGACCCCGACCGCCCCCCGCTGGTGAATTTCTTTGACAACTGGTGGGGCGTTTCGACCACCGTTCCCGTCGCTCGGCCGCTCAGCTTCGGCACGTCGGCCAGCCGGCTGATCGAAGTGATCGACACACGTCACGCAGACGTAGCGATGAGCGACGCCGACCGCGCCCGGCTTTGTCTCAGCTCGCCGGAACGCCGTGCCGTCACCACTTGGGTTGATTTGAACTGTCCGCTGTGGGACGACTATTCGCTCCCGCAGCACGCTCAGTCGTTCGAACCGTGAGCGGCGGAAATAAGACACATCCCGTTCTGGCGACAAAGCACTCAGATTCCTGGGGCTTACGCCCCAGGCAATCTCCTGTTGCCGCTCCGCGGCCGTTTAACGACCATTTTCTCGGCCGCCGATCGAGTCGATGAGACCTTCCAGGCGAGGAAGTTACGGTGGCTGCCACGTCATTTGGCCGCCCGACAAGATTTTTTCAGACGGTCATGTTAAGCTGATTCTAGCAAAGCCCAAGCCAGCCACTACTCAAACAAAGGAGACATCTCATGCGTCACACTAGCTTTGTGATGATCGCCTGTTCGTTGACCGCAACGACTTGGGGAGTCGATTCGGCCCGATCGGTCGAGCCAGAGTCCGCCGCGAAAGATGAATCGGGTTTCACGAGCATCTTCGACGGAAAGACACT
>CAYFJO010001018.1:0-2302 GCA_964343305.1 uncultured Pirellulaceae bacterium
TAAAACAGGCGGCAACGGCCCAATCGGCCAAAAGCAATCCGAAGGCGTTGAAACTGGTCAAGAAGATGGGAGAGGATCAAAGTTTTCTTCAGTGGGGCGCGAAGATTCCATGGGAACGTGGCAAAACCCCGCTGGCCGCATTTCCCGACTACGAGGAAGCCGCGTTTCAGCTCTACTTCGAGAACAATGATTACAGCGATTTCTGGCGTCAGCCTGGGCTCGGAATGGACGAACACTTCGACAACTTTCCCGATATTCCAACTCTCTGGATCACGAGTTGGTTCGACTGGTATCCTCGCACGATTTCCGATGGATATCAGGCGATGATCGCTCGCGGCCGGAAAAACCAGTATCTTATCGTCGGTCCGTGGACTCACTGGAACTTTCGCTATGCCGTGGGCGACGTAAATTTTTCAAACCTTGGCGGCGGGCTCGACAGCCGCGACGCCTTTCTCCAATACGAACTCGCCTGGTTCGACCGCTACCTGAAGGGCGACGTGAGTAGCAACGCTGGCCCCAGCGTGCAATACTACGAAATGGGCGGTGGAGACGGACGTCGTGGCCAGGGCGGACGCTTGAACCACGGTGGGCAATGGCGCCGAGGCCCAGCCTGGCCGCCAAAGGGCGTCACTCCGAGGCGTTACTACCTTCATGAAAGCGGGGGACTTTCGGTGGAGCGGTCTGCGGCGAAATCATCATCCACGACATACACATACAATCCCAACAACGCGGTTTCCAGCAACGGACGATGCATCATTTCCTACGGGCCTTCAGCGGGAAAATCCTTCGCCGGGATGGGACCACAGGATCAGATCCAGTTCAAGACCCTTCCGGGTCACGGGCCAGCCGGCCAGGCCATTGTGCAGCGCGATGATGTGATCATGTTTCAGACGCCACCCCTGGAAAAAGACGTGGTGGTGGCAGGCAATATCAAGGTCACACTGTGGGTCTCCTCCGACGCGCCGGACACGGACTTTTATGTGAAACTGGTCGATGTGTATCCGTCTGGGGCAGACTATCCGCGTGGTTACGGGTTTCCGGTTTCCGAGGGCATTCTGCGGGTGCGCTATCGAGATAGTCTGGAGCATCCCGCGCTTATGAAGCCAACCGAAACTTACCGCCTTGAATTCCCACTTGAGCCCACCGCCAATCGATTCAAGTCAGGGCACCGAATTCAAATCTACATTTGCAGCAGCAACTTCCCGAATTTCGATATCAACCGCAATAACGCCGACCCGAACCACCGCGAGGCGCGAATCGCCCGCAACACCATCCATCACGACGCCAACCGCCCATCAGCGATTGAGCTACCGCTTGCCGATTAACAACGTCTGGAAGAGCCAAATGAAGTTCAGACTTCATAGCTCAACTTCCCGGCAACTTGGAACGCCGCGCGTCTATCGCTGGATGTGTGACTTGTAGCAGTCCAGCTCTTGGGCGGCGAAGGAGGATTCGTATATGCTGTGGTTGTAGTTCGCGTTCGATGCTCGCATTTCGTTGCGAGCGGCTCTTGGCGAACGGCCGCTGGCTGACGATACTGGTGCTGCTCAGAAAACGTTGCAAAACGAAAGGCAAAGGCTAGATATGACACCTAGGACACGAACATGGCAGCAGTCTTGCAAGGTGCTCGCCGCTGCATTCATCGGCACATTTGTCACTCAATTGCCGGTTTGCGGAGGTGAAAGTCCCGACCAGTCAAGTCAGGACAAAGTACCTATCAAGATTGTGACGCTCGATGCTCTGGCGGGAAAACCAACGCCGGCACGAATCGAACTGCTCGACGCAAGCGGTAAGAGCTACATCGCGGATAACGCCTTGAGGATGGCGGGTGACCCTGAGGATCGAAACAAGATCTGGCTGGGTTCACCGGAAGAGGCGAAAGGGTGGTTTGAGGCAGCACCTCGCCGTTCAATCGTGCATGCCTGGGCTCGTGGTCCTCAGTT
The DNA here is from genome assembly GCA_964343305.1 of uncultured Pirellulaceae bacterium. Classification (GTDB taxonomy): domain Bacteria; phylum Planctomycetota; class Planctomycetia; order Pirellulales; family Pirellulaceae; genus CAYFJO01. Next base: position 1,944 of record CAYFJO010001018.1, read on the forward strand.
TTATTCGGATGGGGAGGCCGACGTACTACTTTCACCGGGCAAATACACGGTCAGCGCCTTCAAGGGGATCGAGTATCTCGACGTTGAGAAAGAGTTTCAAGTCGAAGCCGGCTCGAAAAAGTCTTTGACGCTTGAACTGAAACGCTGGGTGCACATGGCAGACGAGGGCTGGTACAGCGCCGACGATCACTTGCACATTCCCCGTTTTGTTCCGGAACTGGACGCGATGATTCTCAAGTGCATGAAAGCGGAAGACCTGAACGTTGCCAACTTGCTCCGTTGGGGGCACGCCCGACACTTTCACAATACGCCCCAGCATACGTCTGGTTTTCCGGGCGTTTATCGCGAAGGGAATTACC
>CAYFJO010001019.1:0-2301 GCA_964343305.1 uncultured Pirellulaceae bacterium
GGAAAATGTGTGAACAAAAATTGCCCCGGCTCCATGAACAGGTACGTATGTTCAAATTCTTGGCGAAACTCACGGCCTTCGACATGCCCCGCATCCCACGTCGTATCAACGAGATACCACTGATCGGCGATTTGGACAGCGTTCCATGCGTGAGCAGCGCCATTGCCGGATGTTTTGCCGCTGGAAAATGCCAGTCCGCGCCCCAGTCCGTGGATTTTCTCACAGCGCACCTCCGTCAACTCGCACATTTTCTGGAACAGCGCCGAGTAACCTTCACAAACGCTGTTGCCGCGGCGAAGCGTCGCTTGCCACGTCGACGCCGCATCCGCACCTTTGTCAAAATACGTTTCAACATCATACGCGATGCTCTTGCAGATCCAGTCGTGGACAATTTTGACGCGGTGGAACGGGTCATCAATGCCGTTGACCAGATATCGAACGAGCGGCTCAAGACCGTTCGATGGATCGGATTTCGCTCGTTTTTCCGTCGCGATCGGCACGTCCGCGGCACGTGCGTCGATTCTGTGAGTTCGATAGCGCGACAGGTCCGGCTGCGACTCGATCTGCTGAAGCCGGACAATCGTGGGGAGATCCTCACCCGCAAACGACTCGCGAGCTAGTCCGGTCGAAACGAACATAACGGCGGCAACGATTAGCAACAACATGCAAGCAATCCTTCGAAAACGTCAATCGTATTCATTCCTCTCCGGAGATAAAACCCTCGGATGGTTGCACGGGTTGGAATACCTGTTGGCCAGTGACGCAACATTTGGACAAACCCCCTCCACTGACCTACGTTTTCGTGTGCATTACGTTCGAAGTAATTCGAGGAACAGAAACATGCGGTGGAATCAAACCGTTTACAACATTGCCGGAGTGGTGCTGGTCATCATCCTTGGGGCCGTCGCGATCACGTGGCAGTTGAAACCCGAGGTGTTCGGGCCGAACTGGTATGGGTTTTACGGCACGATGACGGTGGTGATGTTGGCCAGCGCGGGATTGTTGTGGATTCAAACGGTCGAGCGGAAAGCAGAAAACGGCGTGATCGTCAACTTCGTCGACCAGCTTTACGAAAGCGAGCGAGAAGGATGCACCAACTCGGCGAACGTCGCCCCTAGTTTCAAACATTTCAAAATCTGGCCCGGAGTCCTCAGCCGCATCGACGAGTGCGTGGTCCAGTATCGGCGGCGTGCCTTTGACGCCGAACATCAACGTGCCAGTTCCGAAGTTCGACTGCGTCGTATGCGAAATGAGACGCGTCGGACGAATCAAGTTGTGGACGGCCTGTCCGAGCCAGTCATCTCGATCAACAACTTTGATGAACTTGTCCTGGCTAATCCAGCCGCGCGGCAGTTTCTCAAGGTGGAATTCGACGCGTCGGAAAAGGCGAAGGTTCATCAGCACATCGCGTGTCCAGAATTGGTCCAACTACTGACGGACACGGTCAAACGGAATCTCCCCATTCAGCGTTCGACTGAAATCACACTTCAAGACGAAGAAGATTCTGTCCGCTATTTTCGAGTGACTTGTACCGGGATCGGCGACATCAGCGAAGTGGAAGAAGGTGAAGAAGTGGCCGCCGAGGGCGCGGTGGCAGTCTTGACCGACGTCAGTAGCGAAAAAACGATCCAGAAACGTCACGCCGAATTTGTTTCGGCCGCCAGTCATGAAATGAAAACACCGCTGGCCGGAATCAAGGCTTATGTCGAGCTGCTGGCGGATGGCGAAGCCGACGACGAGGAAACTCGCGACGAATTCTTAGAAGTCATCAACGGCCAAGCCGATCGGCTTCAGCGATTGATCGACAATTTGCTGAACATCGCACGCATCGAGGCCGGCGTCGTCAACGTGAGCAAGGAAGATCGCTCGCTGAACGAACTGCTGACGGCGGCATTCGATGTTGTCCAGCCGGCCGCCGAGAACAAAAACATCTCGCTGCAAACAGATTTGAGTCCCATGTATTTGGGCGTGCACACCGATCGCGACATGATGATGCAGACGGCCATCAATCTGTTGTCGAACGCTGTGAAGTACACGCCTCAAGGTGGCAGCGTCACATTGCGCAGTCGCACGCAGGACGCCAACATCATCTTCGAAGTCGAAGACACCGGAGTGGGGCTCAACGAAGAAGACCAGCAGCGAGTGTTCGACAAATTCTATCGAGTGAAAAAAGACAAGAACATGGCCACCGGCACCGGACTTGGGCTGCCGCTGGCGAAACACATTGTTGAAGACGTGCATGGTGGGCAACTGACGCTGGAGAGCGAACTCGGCCGGGGGAGCACTTTCCGAGTGACGTTA
>CAYFJO010001020.1:0-2300 GCA_964343305.1 uncultured Pirellulaceae bacterium
TCCGGGTACTTCTCCTTTGCTTCCTCGTTGGAAACCGCTGGCACAATGATGACATCTTCTCCTTGTTTCCAGTTCACAGGGGTTGCAACCTTGTGTTTGGCCGTTAGCTGACAAGAATCTAGGATCCGTAAAATTTCGTCAAAGTTTCGCCCCGTGCTCATTGGATATGTGACCATAGCTTTTACCTTCTTATCGGGTCCGATGATGACAACGGAACGCACAGTCTGATTGTCAACCGGCGTTCGGTCTTTGGCCTCGCCACTGGCATTAGGGTGGAGCATATCGTAGAGCTTGGCGATCTCAAGGTTGGTATCACCAATCAGCGGATAATTGACCGCATACCCTTGAGTCTCTTCGATGTCTTTGGACCAGCTTTCATGATCTTCCACTGAATCAACACTCAAACCAATGATCTTACAGTTACGTTTTTCAAAATCTGGCTTAAGTCGAGCGGCATAACCCAGCTCCGTCGTGCAAACCGGCGTGAAATCCTTTGGATGAGAAAACAAAACCACCCAGCCGTCACCGATCCACTGATGAAAGTTGATCGATCCTTCCGTGGTCTCGGCTGTAAAGTCGGGAGCGTCGTCGCCTATGTGTAAAGCCATAATGTACCTCTCTAGAGGAATTGGAATGTCTGTGTGGTGTCACATTTTCGCGACCGAATGAGGAGATTTTAGAAGGAAAACGAATGTCGGGAAAGTCTATTAACGAGGTGTAATCCGCAATTAAAAATGAATTCCTAGTGCGTGGTGAACAAGGAGAAGATTCCCGTTTAAATTCACTCCCCCCATAATCATACTGTGCTACCAAAACGCTATTATTTGAATTTCTATTTGTCAACAATTGTTGAGCGAATCGGGCAGCAACAGAAAGGCATCGGATATTGGGTTGGGGATCAAGATGACCTACAGACAGTCTCAGAAAGACTAGGCCATGCATGAGATTGCTTATTGAAGCAAGACCAACGATCTCCAACTAGACACACCCAATTATTGTTTAACGTGGTCTTAGCTTCCTCGTGATTTAATCAAGACCTCGAGCAAGATCGGCAATGATGTCAGATGTAGACTCAAGACCAACAGCAACCCGGACCAGATTCTCCCCGATGCCTGCTGCTGTGCGCTGTTCTGCTGTGATTCGCGCGTGTGTTGTTGAGGATGGATGGGTAATAGTTGTTTTCACATCTCCAAGGTTAGCTGTAATCGAAAGTAACCGAGTGCTGTCGATAACCCGCCAGGCCTTGTTCCTGCCACCGTGGACTTCGAACGATACGATTCCGCCAAAACCTGCTTGCTGTTTTTGGGCCAATTGATGGCCTGGGTGGTCGGCAAGGCCTGGGTAATACACCTTTTTGACTGCAGCATGCCCGCGCAACCACTCGGCAAGCGCAGTCGCGTTCTCCGAGTGCATCCGCATCCGAAGTGGCAGTGTCTCCAATCCCTTATGGAATACCCAGGCGTTGAAGGGGCTCATAGCGGGTCCCGCTGTACGCAAAGCACGAAAAAGAGACTCGTAGATCTCTTCATTGTTGGTCACGAGCGCTCCACCGACACAACGGCCTTGGCCATCTAAGTACTTGGTCGCAGAATGAACGACCACATCTGCGCCCATCTCCAATGGTCGTTGCAACACAGGTGTGCAGTACACATTGTCAACTGCCAACAGGCTATTGGCATTGTGAGCCAAATCTGCAAGGGTTCGAATATCTCCAATTTCGCACAGCGGATTCGATGGCGTCTCGAAAAACAACAGGCGGGTTTTTGTAGAGATTGCGTTCTTCCAAGCCCGGGTATCTGAAAGAGGCACAAAATCGACTTCGATCCCGAAACGACCCAGTATCTTGGTAAACAAAGACACGGTGGATCCAAAAACCTGGATGGCGCAGACTACGTGATCACCACTACGTAACGAAGCGAGCACCAGTAACAAGATGGCAGACATGCCGGAAGCCGTTGCAATACCCCAAGAGGCTGATTCTAGCGCGGCCAGCCGCTTTTCGAACGCGCGGACCGTCGGATTGGTAAAGCGGGAATAAACGTTACCTTTCTCAGACTCCGAGAAACGAGCAGCCGCTTGAGCGGCAGTCTCAAAAACGAAACTCGAAGTCGCAAAGATTGGGTCGCTGTGTTCTCCTTCAATCGTTCGTTCCTGACCCGCCCGAACGGCGATGGTCTGAAAATCTCTCGGGTCTTTTTGTTCTGTCATACCATTGGGCCCTGCTCTTCGATTAATAACTTCGTTCTCGCCTTCACTTTCGCAGCCATCGCCTGTTTCAATGCTAACACCCCGTTAGCACC
>CAYFJO010001021.1:0-2287 GCA_964343305.1 uncultured Pirellulaceae bacterium
GTCGTCCACCACCGCTTCGACGTCGGTCGGCAAGACGCATCCATTTGGCGCGTCAACGGTGACAAGCTCTGTACCGAGGTTCTTCAAATAGGTTTCGAGGATCACCCGGTACTCAGGATGAACGCTGCCGAGCACGACGACCTTAGATGTCCGCTTGGTCACGTTCATGCACATCAACACCGCTTCGACCGCCGCGCTGCCACCGTCGTACAAGCTGGCGTTGGAAACATCCATGCCCGTCAATTGGCAGATCATCGTTTGATATTCAAACATGGCCTGCAAATTCCCTTGGCTCACCTCGGCTTGATACGGCGTGTAAGAGGTGTAAAACTCACCGCGCGAAGTGATTGCGTCCACGACGGCGGGGATGAAGTGGTCGTAGCTGCCGCCGCCCAAGAAGCACACTTTCTCGCCTGCATGTTTGTTATGCCCGGCGAGTTCGGTGAGATGTTGTGTCAGTTCCAACTCGGTCAACGCCGGTGGAATGTCCAGCAGTCCATCGAGCCAATATTCGCCTGGGATGGATTCAAACAATTCATCGATCGCGCTCGCACCAATGGCATCGAGCATCGCCCGCTGATCTTCCGGAGTATTAAAAACGTAAGGCATTATCCTTCTTCCGCACACTGCTTTTGATAGGCTTCATAATCCATGAGATTGGCCAGGCCGCTTTCGTCGCTGATTTTGATTTTCACCAACCAGCCGGAGCTGTAAGGAGCCTCGTTCAGCGTTTCGAGGTTGTCCGGCAAACTTGAATTGACTTCGACAACCTCGCCGGCAACCGGGCTGTACAACGGGCTGACCGCTTTGACCGATTCGACTTCGCCAAATTCTCCGCCCGAAGTCACTTGTTGGCCGACTTCGGGCAAGTCCATGTAAACAAGGTCCGTCAATTGTTCGACCGCGAAGGCCGAAATGCCGATGGTGGCAATCTTCGCACCGCCTTCTTCGGTGACCTTGGTCCATTCGTGTGTTTCGGCGTATAGAAGTTCTTCCGGATTCACGACTGAGTTCCTTATCAGTTGCTGCGTTTATAAAAGGGGAGTTCGACAACCTGGGCTGGTTCGTGCCGTCCGCGAATGTCGACGATCAACTCCGATCCAACGTCGGCGGAATCAGGTCGCACATAACCCATCGCAATCGGTTTCTGCAGAGTTGGCGAAAACGTGCCGCTGGTGACTTCGCCGACAACTTGGTCACCAAGCAAAATCGGATAGTGCTCGCGAGGAACACGGCGGCCGTTCATTTCCAGGCCGATGCGTTTGGGTTGTTCGGGATCGGATTTGAGTTGTACCAGGGCGTCACGTCCGATGAATTCGCGGTCTCTTAATTGGACGGCAAATCGCAAGCCGGCTTGAATGGGATTGATTTCTTCAGAGAGTTCATGCCCGTACAACGGCATGGCCGCTTCGAGACGCAGCGTGTCGCGAGCGCCAAGGCCCGCGGGCTTTGCACCCCCATCGATCAACGATTGCCAGACGCCCACCGCCTCATCAGCCAGCACGATCAGCTCGCATCCATCTTCGCCCGTGTACCCCGTGCGACTGACAACGCCTTTCGCCCCGCGAATCTTTGTGAAGCAACCCATGTAATAGCCGAGTTCATCAATCCGTGCATCGACAAGCGATTGCGCGATCGCAAGCGCCCGCGGCCCTTGCACAGCAATCATTGCTGTTTGGTTCGTGTGATCTTCGAATTGAACATCGTCCGAGTCCGTCAGATGTGATCGAATCCACTGAGCAATCTTTTCGCGGTTGCTGGCGTTGACCACCATCGCGCAAAACGGCTCCCCATCGGGCTTTCGCAAACGATAGGCAAGCACGTCATCCAGGATGCCGCCGTGCTCGTTGGTCACCAGCGAATAGCGGATCTGACCCACGTCCATGTTCGCCACGCGGCGAGTCAACAGACGATCGAGCAGCGGCAGTGCTCCCTCGCCCGTGAGATGAAAACGCCCCATGTGCGACACATCGAACAAACTGGCCGCTTCTCGCGTCGCCGCATGTTCCTCGACGATCGACGTGTATTGAACCGGCATCGACCAACCGGCAAAGTCCACCATGCGGCCTCCATGATCGCAGTGCCATTGGTAAAACGGTGTCTGTGCCGATAAAGTTGTCACGTTGATTCCGCGCAGACTTTCGATCTGTCAAGGACTTCGGAAGTCTTGTAAAAGTGGTTACCAAGATGCCAACGAACCTGTCATTCGAATAAGTCGCATTGTAGCTAAACCCACACTTGATTCCAGGGGCGAGATTTGGTCTAAGTTCGCCCAGTCGTTATATTG
>CAYFJO010001022.1:0-2267 GCA_964343305.1 uncultured Pirellulaceae bacterium
AACGACTAACCTCTTGCAGACCACCGGATGACTAAGGTGCGCTGTACAATTAGGTAATGCCGCATCTCAAGGCGGCACCAGACAATTTCGATTCGCGCGCAGAGAGTGTTTTCATAATCTATGGGTATTCTGATTGTGGCTTCGCATAGCTTTACGGATGCATCGTGAAGCAAACCTACTCCCTGCAAGGAAACATCGCGGATCATAGCAGGTAGCGGTGTCGTATCGTCGTCGAAATAAATCGTGGTCGATCGACAAAAAGGAATGCGTTCGTGCGATCTTCTCTCCTCGCCTTGAGGCAAGAGTTGATTCAAGAACTGACCAACCCGATTCTCCAATTGAGCCGGTTCAGCGCTAGTTCTTCGACGGAACAACTGAGCAAACATTTTGACTGCCCCCAGCAAGTTTCATGGGCGTTGCGTGGTAGAGAAATATAGGTTGTAACTAGTTGTTTCGTTGTCGAATTCACTCAAAGCGGGCGGAATCTAATCGTTATCCGTTTTCTATGGCCTCCATGTATGCCATACGCCTGTCGTCCTGCTATTACGTGTAATTCTGGATCTTCTGAGTTCTATCCAATAACGCAATATCTGCCCGCATGTTGCCGATAAACTCCGTTGGAACATGTCTCATTCTTCTCTTTGGTGATCACGATGAAACCCGCCTTTGAAACACCCACCGAACGATTAAAACGAGTGACGGAATCTTCGCGACTCGCCGGTTTGTCTGACTTCGGCGGACTGGGCATTGCCGTTGTTGCTGGCCTTGTGATTTTGGCGGTACTTGGCACCTTTGCATGGATGGCTACGAGCGGATTAACCAGCTATTACGATTCGGTCATCGATCTCGCAACCTAAAAGTGATGACGCGAATTACGGCTCGAGATCCTCAGCCCTTGAGCTGCCCCGCGGAAAACACATTCGTTAAACGAAAAAGCCATCCCAAGTGTTTCATTGGAACGGCTTATCGAAAAGGACGTGGGAGGGTATTAGGCCGGCGGGGTGGGGGTTTCTTCGTCTTCCAGTGGTACGACATTGGGAAGGTCCATCTCTGTTTCCGTTGCTTCATTGTCAACTCCGCAACGACACGCATCGCAACAATTCAATTCACATCCACACGAAGCCTGCTCGCAGCACGAACATCCTCGTGGCCTGAGTGATCGAAGAAGGTCTAACACCTTAGCTAGTGGCCCTCTTTTACAGGCACAGCAGTTGCACTTTGATTCACACCCACAGGTAGCTTCGCAGCCGCAAGTAGAATCGCATCCACAGACGGGTTCGCAGCCACAACTTGTGTCACAGAGAAGAGCCGGTTCGCAACCGCATTCGGTTTCACAACCACACGCGGGTTCACAACCGCATTGATTGTCACAAGACACTTCGCAACACGAGGTTTCACAGCCACAGCCGCCAGCCGACGTTCCAAGTAACCTGTCAAGAAGCTCGAAGCCCATTGCCTGCTGGTTGGCGGTGAATGCAAAGAGGCCAGCGATCATGAGAAAGCTGGTAAGAATTCTGAATCGCGCGTTCATCGGAGCGTTTCCTTAGAATGGAAGGGTGGGAAGGATTCTGTCGGTGTTACGTGATACCAAAACGTAAAACCCGTACCGTTGACTGGAGAGTCATTTCAGGCTGCTTCCTACATCGGACGATCGACCTTGCTGCCGTTGATTCATGTCGCAAAAGACAACGAAATCTCTTTGCTTCTCTCTGCAATCTGAGCGATGCGCCATGCACAACAATTGATCATAGTCCACGGATGTTTCGATCCGTAGCAGGTCGATGAACTCTGCTGATTAGATGCCTTAATGTGGCAAAGTAGAAATGCGACTTTCGGCGATACCTGACATTCGTGGGAGATGGAAAGGTTGTTCCGTTTTCGTGAGGCGATCGTGCTCGGGATCGCTTAGCCAACGATTCTGAGAGCCGAATCTCACAGGTTGACTCGGAAGGCTCGATAAAATCGACAACGGGCACGGCGAAAACAGCACTATCCCATGCATCAGCTTGCTCACCACAAGACAATTCCTTAACGGTGCGACTGTCGCAACCTTCCCAAACCACAGCGGGCCTCAGCAAGCTCCGACAAGTCTTCACCCGGACGAATTTCGCTGTCTGCTCGCAACGAAACCTCCAACCATCTTTCTCCTGACGAATGGCCTTCACAATGGTCCGCATGCCATTGATGGATGCCACATAGCGGCGTCGATCACCGCCGTGGCGATCACCCCCAACGGCAAGCTTGCCCTCTCGGCAAGCCGCGACAAC
>CAYFJO010001023.1:0-2264 GCA_964343305.1 uncultured Pirellulaceae bacterium
GTCGTGGAGTTGATTCGGTTTGCACTCGATCTTTTGCCAAACGGACCCGAACGCAAACGCATCGAGTCTTTGGTCAAACAGAATCTCGCAGGCGGTCGTGTTCATGTCACGATCGAAACGAAAGACGGACTTTCGTACATTGTCAGCCGCACACCGGGAGAAGCGGCTCTGGTTCTTACTCCAGACGGCGAACCCACAGATATCACGCTCAAATCTGGTAGCCTGTTTTCTGCTGACATCTACAGCCAAAACGAAGTGGAAGGCATTGCGGATCGATCCACGTCGCAATTGGAATTGCTTGACAATTTCGAAGCTGAACAAATTGCCGACGTTGAATCACGGAATGAACGAATTCAATCCACGCTCGCGTCAAATGCGGATGAAATGATTCCGGTGCAGACGCAGATTGCAAACTTGAATGAAGAACTTGGAATGCTGCCGGGAATCGAAGAAAAGCTAAGACACTTTTCCAACACCGCCGGTGAAAACGCGGACACGATCAATCAGGCTCACAAGCTAAAATCATTGCGCGACCGTGAACAACGGATTGTTCAGGCCGCGCATAAGCATCTTCAAGATTACGGCAAACAACTGGCCGACCTGACCGGCTCGATCGCGCGACGAACCGAAACGCTGACGGACGACGACGTGATCACCGGTCCGAATAGCGAACTTCTCGCCGGCGCGTTCGTCGAACTATCCGGCTGCGGTATCGGCGTCGACGATCTGTTGTGCGAAGCCAATGAGCGAGTTTCCGCGGCGCTGGCCAATATCGGCGCCATTTCGTCACGACTTGGCACCGTGCACAAGGAACAAGAGCTAGTTTTTCAGTCCTTGATTGAAAAACACCGTCACGCTCAGGGACAAGCCGCCGAGCGTTCGCGACTAGAACGCCGACGAAACGATCTGTTGGCCAAGCAGCGGCTTCGACAAGATCTCGAGGAGAAACTCACTTCACTGAAAAGCCAGCGACAAGATCTGCTTGATCGCCTTTCGGTCTTGCGGGACGAGAGGTTCGAGATCCGGCAATCGGTGGCGCAGCGAATCAACCAGGCTTTGTCGCCCGCCATTCGTGTCGAGGTGTTTCAATTTGGGAATACGGAGCGCTACCGCCAATTGCTGGAAGAAGCACTAAAACATGCGAATATCAAACGACGTGCGGTCGCCAAGAAAATCTCGACCAAGTTCTGGCCGATGGCATTGGCCGAGGCCGTGCGAGATCGTAAGACGGCGCCGTTCATTGATCTCGCTGAGCTCAATCCAGAGCAAGCTGAAAAAGTACTCTCCGCTCTGTCTGATCCGAAGCTACTGTTCGCGTTGGAAACCGTTGAGTTGCTCGACCGCCCCAAGATCGAACTCAAAGACGGTGACGCGTACAAAGATTCGCAAATGCTTTCGACAGGACAAAAGTGCACAACCATCTTGCCGATTCTATTACTGGATAGTGCGAATCCACTGCTGATCGATCAGCCGGAAGACAACCTCGACAACCGGTTCATTTATGAAACCGTCGTCGACAGCATTCGCAAAGTCAGAGAGAAGCGACAGTTAATCTTCGTTACGCACAATCCGAACATTCCCGTGCTAGGTGATGCCGATCGTGTGTTCGTACTCGACTCCGATGGCGCGAGCGCCCGCAAGGCGAACGAAGGAAACGTGGACGAATGCAAATCGGACATAGTCACGCTGCTCGAAGGTGGCGAAGACGCTTTCAAGGCTCGTAAGTATAGGTATGCGTACTAATGATTATCAAAACGAAAGAAACCGACTTAATGGACGCGTTGGTTCGCCTGCAAGCGGATCCGAATGATATGCCTTGGCGCGAGCGACTCGAAGTCGCGAAGCTACTCACCGAGTCGATTGACGAAGGCCAGATGGACGAAGTTATATTCGCGCTCATCCACGTGTTGGCTTGCGATTCGAAATGGGAAGTTCGCTGTGTCGTTGCCGAGCTACTGTTGGCGCTTCCGGATCACGACTTTGGCCAACTTGCGTCGCAGTTGTCCAGCGACTCCAACAGTTATGTTAGCCAAGCTGCTGAGCGTGCCTTCAGCCGTCGCCGACAAATCGCTAAACGCAACGGTCGCACGCGCCAAACGGTCGACGAGATCACTCGGCAGCTTGAGACGATGGAAGAACGCCACGGTCGACGAACAGCTCAAACAACAATGCGAATCTGTGATCGCTATATGCAAGTTGTTGTGGGAGCTATCCGTGTTACGATGGCAACGTCTAGATTCAGCCCACACCAGCGGTGGCTAGTT
>CAYFJO010001024.1:0-2255 GCA_964343305.1 uncultured Pirellulaceae bacterium
TCGTGCCCTTGGATTGTTCCTGCTCTACACTCGATTGTTCCTGCTCCAAACCCGGGACTTTCGGTTGTTTTTCTGGCGTGGAGAAAAGTCCGGAGAGCCAACAAGCCACAAGCAAAAGCGGCAACGTCCCCGCCACAGCCCACACCCAAGATCGAGTTGATCGGCTAATCTTGCTCGCCTGGCTTCCTGATCGTGACGGTCCTTCACTCGGTTTCTTCTCATCGTCAGGTGCACCGAGGTGCCTTACGAAATCCCCACATGATGACCACCGATCTTTGGGCTTTTTTGACAGTGCACGGGCAACAATCGGACGTTCGACTTCTGGGAGCATTGAAAGATCTGGTTGTTGCTTTCGATGCCCGTCGATGATTTGCACCTCGGTCCCCTCGAACGGCAGTCGACCGCTTCGTAGGAAACAGTACGTTACCGCCAGCGAGTACTGGTCAGAGCGACTGGAAGTCTTGCCATCAAGAAACTCCGGAGCCGCGTATGCTAATGTCAAGCTGCCGGTGTGCCCGGTGGCGTCAAACTGAAATGAACGCGCGAGGCCAAAGTCTCCAACCTTCACGCTACCACCTGAAAGCAGCAGATTCTGAGGCTTGATGTCTCGGTGCTGGATTTTAGGACGTCCCGAAGTCCCTGGCTCGTTGAGAAAGTCAATGCCCTTGGCAGCCTCAGCCATGTACTCCAGCAGTTCTTGCCGTGGTATACCCTGCTCGCCGGCCGTGACTGCCTCCTCGTGACGCTCCAGGAGTGTCCGATCTGCCAACTCGGTTGCGATAATCAGCAGATCGCCTTGCTGCCACGTGCCGAACACACTCAACAAATGGGCGTGCCGCACGTCTCGCATAACATCCAACGATCGCCGCTCGATCTCACCGGCTTTTCCGTCAAGGCGAACGAACTTCAGTGCGACGGGAAACTCGCCGGGAGCGATCGCTTTCCAGACTTCGCCAAAACCACCTGCCCCCAATCGCTCGACCAACTTGTATCCAGGAATCGGCTCAAAACCAGCCTGCAACTGAGAGAGTGCGAGTCGCTCGCTTGAACCGCTGGCTGTGTCGGCCTGGATACTGTTTGTGTCCTGCAACGCAACCAACCGATTATTCATAGCCGCAAGTGCTATGGCCTTTTTGCGCAGCACGGCAAGGGACTCGTCGTCAAGATCGACGCCCTGTGAACGAACGAAGGCATCGACGTCAGCCTGTGGATTAGCTTCAAGCACATCCTCAAGCTCATCCAAGAGATCGTCGATACGTTCGTCTACACCCATTATGTCGCCTGCTTTGCCTTTGTTATCTCTCAGGTTGATTATCCCCGGAAACTGTCGCGGATGCCAGTTGCACTAAGAAGATCGCCAAGAGCCCAAACCAAGAGACCGCTCGCAGTTGGATTTGCTGCGAGCGGCCACCTTTCAGAAAGTACTTTTGAGATTCAGGCAGCGGCTAATCAGCAACCTCGTCAACTCCTTTCACGCTTCAACCGTGATCGCCTCCGACTCGAACAGTGTGATCCGCGAGCCTGTCGCCAAAGCGACCCGCTCGGCGGCTGAACCGATTGCCGCTGCGACAACGGTGCCCTTGAGTAGCCGATCACCCTGGGGCTTCAACTCTCCGTTGGGCGTAACCTGCCAAAGTTGCGAAGAGTCATCCACAAATACCCATCCGTTCAGAGAAGGTATCCAGCCGCAGGTCACGACTCGGTCGAACGGTCCCTGGGATTCGGTGCGAAGCTCACCTGTCGTGTAGTCGTAGATCCGCAGCGTTCCTGCATCATCGAGGCTAAGAAGCAGGCACCCGTCATCGGAGAACGCCAGTTGCCCAATCCCCGCGAAGTTGTTGCTCTCCAACTTCGCCACAGGCTGATCATGCCGTTCCCGCAAGGGCCAAACGTGAATCCGCCCAGTTCGGGCAGCGAAGGCAAGCTGTGATCCGTCTGGGGCGATGGCAAACACGTCACCCGTCGTCTGCTCGGGAATCGACTCGCCATTGCCGCCTGTGACGGGGTCGTAGATGCCGATCTCGCCACACTTCACAGCGAACCGGCTACCATCGTTTAGAAAGCGCGGGCAACGGTATGCCATCCCAGGACGATTGGGACGCACAACGACCTGGCCGGTAGCGACACACCAAGACGCAAGTTCCGACTTGCCTCTGGCACGCTTCTGGCCTCTGGCCACGGACGCCACCGCTGCGCCGTCGCTCGACACGGCGACATCAACGACAGCCCAGTGATGCTCGTTGTGTCCCGTCCAT
>CAYFJO010001025.1:0-2247 GCA_964343305.1 uncultured Pirellulaceae bacterium
TCTCGTCGCCGTGCGCGGCAAGCAGTTTCGTCAGCTTCTCTCCATTGAAGTTCCGATGATAGATGCCGCGATCGAGATCGAGCGTGATGCGCGAGACATTGATGCCTTCGCTTTTCTCGTCGAGAATCCGCTCGCCGGTGATGTCATAAACCTGGCAATCGCCAGTGTACGTTGCTGTGACAATGTAGTAATGATGCAGCAGGGCGTAAGCCTGCAGATGCCGGCCCGCGGAATAGGCGCTCGGCCAAACGACCAGTTCCGCGCCGCGGTCGGCCAGTTCCTGCCAGACCTCCGGAAAATTCACATCAAAGCAGATCGCGATTCCCAGCTTGCCGAAGTCCGTTTCGATCACGGATGCGTTACGGCCGGGCTGAACGGGAACTTTGTGGCGATACTCGCTCCAGTAAGGAAACACCTTGTCGTACGTTCCCGCAATCTTGCCCTTGCGATCGATGACGACGGCGGTGTTGCAGCGTCTTTTGTCGTCGCACATGGCATCGATCGGGCTGACGATGTAGGTTTGGTGTTTCCTGGCCAGCTTCATCAAGGTCTTATTCGTAGGTCCGTCGATCGCTTCGCCGCTCTGATCGTTTTGGCCCCTCCAAGTTTCCGGCAGCACGATCAGGTCTGCGCCTTTTGCGCCCTCTCGATCCACAAGCTTGAGAATCTGGTCCAGTGGTTTGTCCGGGCGAAAGCTGAAACTGACAACACGAACCGGGCGGCCGACCTTTCGCGACGCTTGGGGTGGTTGAGCATGCGACCGCGTTGCGCTGATGAGAGCCGTCAACGCCATCGCGGCGACGAGACACTTTCTTTTCATGATCGCTCCTCACTCAGTGGTGTGTTGGCACCGGAAGTCCGGCGGTCGTCACCCCCGGTGTCAAAAATCGGTCGTTTGTTGCGACATTCCGCAAAAGGCATGAGAAAACGGGACAGTGGAGACGGTAACGGCTGGCATCAGCGGCGCGAGGTACGCGCGTCCGTCTGCATGCCATGGTTAGGATCTCCAGGATTCTTCTGAAACACTAGATTCATGATTTCGAATGTAATCCATATTCGTTCTTCATCTCTCTTGATTCCATACGCAGCCAGGCCAGATGGTGGTGTTGAATCAAGAAGCTCGTCGTATTCCAGCGTTCGGGCTCGAGAAAACGACATCGTAGAATCGAAGCTATCAAGCACTTCAAAGCCGTAGCGTTCCACAAGCGCCATGAAAGCTGGCCTCTCATGAATCTTGACATGTCCGTCCCGTTTGAGTGCCTGCAGGCTATTTATGAAATCCGTCGTGTCCATCTCATGTTTCGCAGGGTCTGACAGTACGAATCTGCCGCCAGCACAGACTGTACGTGATATTTCATTCAACATTGTCTCGTACTTGGGGAAATGGTGAAACGAGTAGCGACAAATCAATCCGTCCAGACAGCCATCACCAAAGGGAAGTTCAATTCCATCAAAGCTCTGGAACCTGATGTTGACCAGTCCTTCCTCTTTGGCTCTCTCGACGTTCTGCTGAAGCGCCCTTTCTGCAATGTCCAGGCCGATCACCGAACATCCAGGGAACTGCTGTGCAAGCGACATGCCTACGTAGCCGTTGCCTGTTCCGAGATCAAGAAAGACCTTGTCATTCTCTGGTGCGAGAAACGACAAGAGTCTTTGCAACTGCTCATTGTCGGCATGTACCCGTGCATACGCTTCCGAATGAAGCTCCTCGTCGAACCTCTTCCTGGCTTTGCCAACGCTGCGTGTTGTCCGGTCATCCGTCATCATGGAATCCTAACTTGTTTCCATACGGTCCGATTTGCAGGGCACTGCGGCCTATTGTACCATCCAAACGAGTTTTCCAGCATCTGAAGCGTGCCATTTGTGCCGAGACTCCGAGGCGACATTCGCGTGAGCTTGAAGAAGCGCGGCGGGACAACCCACCGTATCGAGCTTATCCGGCAGCCTGCGGGACGGCGAGACCGCGTCCACCGGGTGGGGAAGTACTCGACCAAGGTGGCTGAAGCAATGGGCGAGCCAGATCTGCGAACGCATCCGGGACTGGCTGGTGGCGAATACCTGAGCCACATGCCAGTCCCGGCAAACCTTCCAAATCCAGCACAGTCGCCTCTTCGCCGAGTCCGAAGGCGTCCTTGCTGCCGCTACCCTCATCAACGAAACGTTTTGCCGAAATCTCGTACTTGCGGGATGGGCTTGGCTCCGGGCATGTCGATCCGCGGGATGGATTCGAGCGACTGCTTGGCTTCC
>CAYFJO010001026.1:0-2243 GCA_964343305.1 uncultured Pirellulaceae bacterium
GAAGTTTTCCTAGAAAACTCCACCGGATAAATTGCGATTCAGATTGGGAACCGCCCTGTGTTCTGGAGGCGCAGGCGTACTGCAGGACACCGATCACGTCCTGGGCTGTAAACGAACGCCCCACCTCGATCGCCAGGCAACCGCGAGTGTACTCGTCAATCACCGCTACTGCGAATTTACGACATGGGCATCAAGCCCTCGCGGCGAATACGTTCTACTTCTTCGTGGGACTTATGCTTTAATATTGCCGTGCTCATCGGCCACGAAAATCATACGATCTTAACCGCGAAGAAAGAAAACTTCAAAACCTTTGGGCACGTCGGAGTCGATGGCTAGCTCCGGGATGATCGTCCCAGACAACATACCAGGTCTTGCCGCAAGCAGAGCAAAATACGGCACGTAATAGAGGCCTGGATCCTTCTGATTGTAAAAAGGGACGGTATCGCCTTGTGCTGGCCATTGGGTTACGAAATTCTTTTCAGCGCAGTGCAGGCAAACCAAGTCATTGGCAAACTGCGAGAACATGCGGTGTTTCTCCTTCGACGCGGCCAACTTGATTGACGGAATGTAAACGAACAAAACGACGCTGAAAAGCTGAGGGATTGTTTTTTGGGCAGCAATGTTTGCGGCATCAACGGAGTTAGAGAGGCAGGTGGAACGTGTTCGTTCACGGCCTACGCCGTGGTTGGCGTGTTGCAGTATCTGTTTGCGATCTGCGGGACACCCGCGCACATCTGCAGCGACAACGGCCCGGAGTTTGTGGCTAAGACGGTTCGGGATTGCCTCGGCCGAGCGGATGTACAAACGCTATTCGTCGCCAAGGGCAGTCCCTGGGAAAATGGATATGTCGAATCCTTCAACGGTAAGTTCCGCGATGAACTCTTGAACCGTGAGTTGTTTTTGAGTTTGGAGGAAGCCCATTGGGTTATTGATCGTTGGCGGATGGACTACAACCACCACCGCATCCACAGTGCATTGAACTACCAGACCCCCGCATCGTTTCCCGCCAGCTGTATTCTTCCGGCTTAGGCTACGTCTCAGCCTCCAGAACACAGCTGACACACCTAACGACTCTCTTACTCAACCTGGCACAAAACCTGGGGGGTGGTCAACGGCGTGCTTTACGCCAGTTATCGACAGGTGTTTTGTTTGGCATCATGTCAACGACGTGATATAATCGTCGTTTGTGATTTGAATTCATGTGAATGCGAACTATTCTACACGCCTGCCACTCCGATAGAAATCCATAAGGCGATCGCCAATGACAAACTACGATCGTGACAATGACCGGAGATTGAATTCCGCAGTGCCGACTTATCATTTCGTTATTACCTATGTGTTGCTAAGTTTTCCGACTTCTTTCGCAACCGCTCAAGACGATAGTAACAAGGAAATGGATTCGTTATTCAAGGCAATTGTTTGGGCACGTTCTTGTGATGTTCTCGGTATAAGAGATCGCGATAACCGTTGCTCATACAGGCTTACGGATGATGGGGTCGTTATCATAGGCAGAATTGGCAGAATTAAGGGCAAATATTTTTACGTGTCAATTCGCGATCCGGATGGTTGGGTTAAGAGGACGGGTGAAGTGCCTGACGACGTTTTACGTCAAGCGGAGTTTGTGTTGAGAACTCTAGATTATGAAAAATTTGAAGTGATCTTAAATTCAGAACGCCCAGCACCCTCAGTGCCGATTAACGTACGCATTTCATCGCGACCTCAAAGCCCTTACACACAACGAAGTGCTGCGGACCGTGCACGCGCGCCTGAACCAACTCCCGCCGAAAGGGAAAGGTTTGAACAGTCGCGTAAGGAAAACAAAGATCCCCGCGACTGGAAGGTTATGGCTCTCCTTGCTTTTGCCGTGTCACTGGCGATCAGACAGTATTTTTCAAAACGCCGTAATCGGTCTTCCTCAGATAAATAACCGTGAGCGATGAGGCGCGAACCGCTACTCCAACCCGCCGACCAATAGCGAGACACTCACACAATCTTCAAATACCTGTGTCAAAAACCCCGCATGCCCCGCTGATCCAGCCAAACGCGTCGTCTCCTTTCTTCCTATGTCCAAGAGGAGGCGATCAACTGGACTTCTGCGCCGATGAGTTTACACTGCAAACATTGAACCGGTCCATCTTGGCCACGACAGTGGAATTAGCTACGAAGCCGATGAACGGCTAGACTATCTACTTCCACCTTGGCTGCGTGAAGAAAAGTGCCTCTTGCGTAATCGCGATGAGCAA
>CAYFJO010001027.1:0-2242 GCA_964343305.1 uncultured Pirellulaceae bacterium
CTTTCCAAGGACATGGCTAATGATTGCAAATTCGACACAAGTGACATTAGCTCGGCTCGAAACAACGCAAACTGATTATCCCTTTGATCAAAGTTCTCCAAGGCGAAGTCCCATGCTATCAAACGATCCATCTGTTCCTTGATGTGCATCGCCAGCGATTTGAGATCAAATTCATCGAATGCCGCAAACTGTTCGTTGATTCTAGATCTGGCAGCGTTGACAGCTGCCGTCATTTCGTCAGCGTTTGAGTCGTTGTTCTTGGTGTTGACGCTTATCTTCAATTGCAATTCGGCTTCAATTCTCTTTATATCATCAACCAGTCTCTCGCGTGGGCTTCGAAATATCCCCGAGCCGAGAATCGATTCCACAGATTCCTCTAGTTTTGAAACCACATCAGTGATCGATTCAACCGCTTTCGATTTTTGCTTGTGATGCAATTCTGCGTGACCCGCAACAACAGTTTGTGCTTGCAAATATGCAGCCAAGAATAGTGAGTTAGCTTGATCCTTCATTGCTTTTGCTTGGCGATCCAGGGCTTGTTTGGAATCCTGCTGTGCGTTCTTCGATTCACGCCAAATCTCTTGAGACTCTTGCAATTCCTGTCGTTGCAATCGAAGTTCGTACCATTGCAATAGGATTGTCAGAATAACGCCAGCGAATGCGAAACCGGAAAAAAAAGAGTTAACTGCCCCAAATGTATCGCCAAATTGCCCGGCGCGTTCGTAAAGGTCAAAGTAAGCAATCGGAACCCATCCTATCCCCCAAGAGACAAGAATCGCACCTACCACCCAAAACAGGATCGCCCGGTAGCGTTTGAACTCTACCTTAGCATCGATTGCTTTGATTAAGACTGATCTCGCCCAGTCGCTGCCTCCAGCCTGCTTCAACTGTTGCTGTTCACAAGCGGTCAATCGAATCACTGTGTTGCGACTACTGCTTTGGCTCGTCACACTAAGTTCTTTAAGTATTTCTTTTCTAGCCCACTTGCTACCGCCCACTCCTTTCAACCTAATGTCTTCGTATTCCGTTAAAGGAATGTCGAACGGGATCTGTGCATTCTTGTCCATCGATTCGTCCTTTCTAGTTTTTTACCGATCTTCATGATGCCATCGCGATCCCCCCCTTGCAAAACCTGACCGAAAAAAAGCGCGATACACACGCGGTCCCACTGTGCGGTGTCCCCAGGAATTCACCCCCCTCCCTGGTACGGTCCAACGTCCATTGGTCCGCCTCCTATTCTGGGACGGAACGGGTGGAATATTCTTGCGATCCGGATTGAACCAAGTGACAATGTTCCTGAAGGCGCATCATCAAGAGCCAGTTAGATGGACTCCCTGATCCTAAATCCGCGATATAGATCAATATGGGCAGCCGCATGCTATGGAATTACCGGTGGAGGGCTGGTCGTGGATCCAATCCTACGACAATACATTGCTTGGTCACCGCTTGCCCATTCTTTCTCAAAGTTACTAATGCTCACAAGCATTGGTTTGGGTATCGGCATACTCGGGCTGATTTGGGAACGTTTCTTGCTGACATGCAAGCGATCCTGGATGCAGACCTTTTATAGCACGTCGTACAAAGAACGAATACGTGGTCAATTGCTTCGGCAAAATCTCATTTTCAATGGTTGGTTTGGTGCAATGGTTATCGGACTCATCGTGTGGTGTGCCGTTGCAGAGGTCTTCATGATAGTGCCTTGTTGTGCGGCAAGTGCCGTCGTTTGTTCTGGCAACCTCAAGCTTTTTGGTGAACTCAAGTCTGAATTGCCATGAGATCAATACACTTAGAGCCAAGGTGTCGTCTACACCCTCCCCCCATTGTTTTTTTCGCCGAGCGTTTCGATCAAGGTATCTCTGAGATCATCAAAACGAGTTTCCACCGCCGCGACCCGCTTCTCAACGGCGTCAACTCGGAGGCGACATTCGATGGCTTGTAGCTCAGAGCCGTGGCCGAGTAGCTTGTTCATGATGGCCTGCATTGAGAGCTTGATGAACTCGACGATGACCAAGCCGAGGCCAGATAGGATGACCAGTTGCCAGTCTTGCACTTCAAATTCTCTTGAGGTGATCGATGAGCTCGTCGACTCCATGAGTGATGTTCACGACGAGAATGGGGACCAGACACTCGATCGGCAACAGCGATGCCGGCACGACACAGCGACCGTTGGGCTTTTGCGAGTTCGGGTCAGCGGCGACCCTCCCCCCTTTTTTTCAAAGTGATCTCAGCTTGGACGGGTTCT
>CAYFJO010001028.1:0-2239 GCA_964343305.1 uncultured Pirellulaceae bacterium
CGACTCTGGGGTGCTGGTCTCCGTAGGACTGCTCGTCGATGGCCAGCGCGCGGCGGTGGAAGGGTTCGGCTTCTTGATAGAGCGCTTTAGCCACCAACAACTCCGCGAGGACTGCCATGATTCGCGTCGTTGGTTCGTGGATTCCTGCTTTATCGGCTAAATGTGCCACGCAAGCTAAATGCGGGCGAAGCGGGTCAAGAACGGGCCATGTTCGGACATCGTATGATTCTGTCGGACTCGCCTCGTTAAGGACATTCAAGGACGTTGCTAGATAAGATTCCGTGTCGTTCTGCTGGTTGCGAAGGATCTCTTGGACAACTCGGTGAACCATGACGGTGTCGGACTCGGCGTCCCAGCGGATCATGCTGAAATCGGAGAGGGTGGCTAGAGACTCGTGGATGCGATCGGCGTCGCTATGCTCTTCTTGTTGCTCTGTGTCCTCTGTGCTCTCCGTGTTTTCTGATTCCGCAGTTTTGAAACACAGAGGCACGGAGTTCACAGAGAGAAAAATCGAAAGGGGGATCGGGTCGGGGGCGAACCAGGCGAGGATGTTGAGGAGTTGGATTTCCGCTGGGTCGAGTTGTTCCAGGGTGGTTTGCCACGTGGCGGCGACGCTCCGTGGGTATTTCATTTCCCGCTCGTCGTGCCATGTTTGTACCGCCGCATCGCGCTGTTGCCACAGTGTCGAATACTCGGCCAGCGACTTTCTCATGCGGGCGATGTAGGCTCCGGCTTGTTCCAAGGCCAGCGCCAATCCGCCCAACGCTTCGGCCAAGGCTCGTGCGTCGGCTTCGTCCGTGTCTTGCCGCCGGCGACCACGTCCGCCGCTTTTTGGCTCAGTGCGCTGGAGCAGGAACGCTGCGGCCTGGCCGACCGCCAATTCGGGCAACTCCAAGGGCCGCACTTCGTGGCCCCAACTCGACCAGCGCGACGTGATCAGCACGTGGCCGCCTCGTAGTCGCGAGAGCAACTTTTCGACCGCTTCGACGGACTGGGCGTCATCGGCGTTGTCCAGGATCAACAGCCAACCGGGCTTGCTGGCGAGCCAATCGGCGGCGGCGGCCACACGGATGTCTTCCTCGGGCGCGGCGTGTTCGGGCAGGTTCAAGACCTCGGGTGCGGTGAGTGCCGCCAGGTTTTGCCGCAAGTTGGTCGGCGAATCGGCCACGACAAACAATAGGGCCGAGTATCGATCGACGTTTTGCCAGGCATATTCGACAGCCAAGCGAGTTTTGCCCACGCCGCCCAGGCCATGAACCGTTTTGCCGGTGATGGCCGTCGGCCTGCCGTGAGACAATTCGCCGAGGCTGTCCTGCAAGTCGGCCAGATCGGGGCCCCTGCCTTTGAACAGATCGCCCAGCGGCCGGTACGGGAGATTGATTGGTTGACGGGCGTATTGCTTGGTGATGAGTTTCAACTCGACGAGCGAGATGAGCATCTCGTCATACAGTTCGTCGTCGTCTTTGACCGTCTTGCTGTGAACCGCGGGCTTTTGATTCTCCAGCCGGTCACGGTGATGTCGCTGCGATGCTTGTTGACGCTTCGTTTCATCTTCATCGTCTGCGGTCGGGTTGTTGATCAGGTCGTAACAACACAGCCGCTTGTTGAACAACAGGGCCAGCCACGCTTCCCATTGCGTGTACGAGACGAGTTGCTTTCGAGCGTCTGCGGCCACGTCCGGCAGGCGGGATTCGAGGTCAGGATATTGTGCAAGTAATTCTTCGACGTCAGCGACCTCTGGCATCGCACCTGTTTTCGCCCCGATGGCGTGTAGAACGACTTCGGACGCTTCGATCTCCTCGGCCAATTCCCGCAAGGTCGAGACACCTCGCTTGGCAAAATCAGCCTGGTGGCGGACGTAAACTTGCTTGGTTCGCTGAACGAGCCGGGCCAGACGTGTGCGCAGCGGCCCAAACTCGCCGCTCACAGTCGATAGCATTATGGTCTGGTTCATGTGGGAGATCGTGCCCAGTGAAAAGAATGCAGGGGGGGCTTGCTGTCAATGTATCGGACGCATGTCAGGCAGGCAAGTTTGTGGGGGAGCTAGGGACCCAGAGGTGCTGAGAACGCTTAAAAAATCACTCGACCACTATTATTTGCAACTTTGTGTCGGCGACGCGATAATCAGGCTTCGCTTGATCAAGCTCGCGACACCCTTATTCCTTGTTGGAGTTCATCTATGTACTTCCTCTTCCATAAATCTGGATACGTCTTTTGCTGGTTCGCGTTGTTTGCCGCT